>NZ_JBWKWD010000029.1:0-78822 GCF_059422045.1 Pseudomonas sp. GW821-FHT02A08 | reverse complement strand
GGCGGTGGATCAGACGACATCAATGTTGTCTGATCCACCGCCTTCGCGAGCAAGCCCGCTCCCACACTTTTCTTTGTCAGGCCCACTCAAGCGCCGGCAAACCAAATGCGCCCGGCTCGAACGCCTTCAACGTACGAAGAATGCCATCGGCATGTGCGTACCTGGCGTCGGCCATTGCCGCATCCGGAATCGCAATCGCCGTCATCCCTGCCGCTTTCGCCGCAGTGACACCGAAGGGCGAATCCTCGAACACCAGGCAATCTTCCGGTGCAACACCCAGGCGCCGCGCCGCCGTCAGGAAAATATCCGGTGCCGGCTTGGCCGCGCCCACCTCGGGGTCATCGGCGGTGACGATGAAGTCGAACAGGGCGAACCAGTCACGGTGCAAAGTGGTTTTCTGGCCGAACGACTGGCTCGAAGAACTGGTGCCCACGGCAATGGGAATGTTGTTGGCCTTCAGATGCCGTACCAGCTCCTGTGCGCCGGGCATTGCCTGGGCCGTAGGAAAACGCTCGCGCATCAGCGGCTCGCGGATCACCAGAAACTCTTGCGCCGAGATCGGCAAGTCCAGCGCTTCAACCACATAACGCGCCAGATCGCCCGCGCCCCGGCCAATGATGTTCTGTTTGATGCTCCAGTCGAACGTCCGGCCGTAACGCGCGGCAATGATGGACGTAACTTCGGTGTAGATGCCCTCTGTATCCAGCAACAAGCCGTCCATATCGAAAATCACGGCCTTGATCGGGCCGAATGCTTTCAGTGGTGCATTCATCGCATCTGATCCGTTTTCAAAGGCATCCGGGCCAGCTCGGGTACGGCCGATGCCCCATGGATTAAAGGATTCAGCAGCATAGCGAGCGCCACCGGCCTAGAGCAATGATCAAATCCCGGTCTGCGCCGAATGGCCCTCCGAGATTTAGCGAATCGCCCTACAGCAAGCGCCACCTTTCCCCGACTTCTTTCGTCGCCGATCCCCCGCAGAGTTTCGAGCTCCACACTCCGCCAAGCGAAAGACAGCAGATGTTCGATCCCCAAGAGGTATTGGCATGCCCCGCCAGCGGTCCCCTGACACTTCGCTCCGGTAAGCAGGAACGCTACGAGGACGCCTCCAGACAGGCGAAAAACCCCAACGGCGACAGCACCGACACCGTCGAGCGAACCGCCACCCACAACGGCCAGGTGTCGATGGTTACCGGCGAAGGATTGCTGCCCCTCACCAATGGCACCCTCGACGGGATCCTGCCCTTCGACTTCACCCGCTTCTATCGCACCAGTGCCGTCGAAATCGACAGCGGCCTCGGTTTTGGCTGGAGCCATTCGTTGTCCCAGCACCTGGAATTCCACGGCGAGCAAGTGCTATGGATCGACCCCGAAAACCGCCGAACGCCCTTTCCACGCCCGACGGCGGAGCGCCCGGTGATCCACAACAGCCTGTCGCGGGCGGCGATTTACCTCGGTGAGAGGCCGGACGAACTGATCCTCGCCCTGGCCGACGACCCCACGCGGTTCTACCACTTTCGTGACGGCCGGCTCAGCGCGATCAGCGACGCCTACGGCAACCGCCTGACGGTGCAGCGGGACCGCTGTGACCGGATCCAGCGCCTGGACAACGGCGCCGACCGCGCCTTATTGCTGCGCTACGACCTCAAGCACCTGGTGGCCGTCGACTATCAGGTGCTTCAGCGCGGCACCCCCGGGGCGAACACCTGGCGCACCGAACAGACACTGGTCAGCTACCGCTACGACGCCCGCCAGCGCTTGATCGAGGCAACCAACGCCGCAGGTGAAAGCGAGCGCTATGACTACGACGAGCAGCACGTCATCCTGCAACGGCAACTGGCCGGCGGCGCGAGTTTTTTCTGGGCGTGGGAACGCTCCGGCAAGGCAGCCCGCTGCATCCATCATTGGGCCTCGTTTACGCAAATGGAGGCGCGTTACGCCTGGGACGATCAAGGTTGCGTGGCAGTGAACAACGCCGACGGTAGCGAAGAGGTTTACGTTCATGACGGCCGTGCACGGTTGGTGCGCCAGGTCGGGCCCGACGGCGGTGAGTTGCAAAAGGCGTACGACAATCAGGGCCGCCTGATCGCCGAGCAAGACGCCCTCGGCGCCGTCACCGAATACCAGTATGACGAAGCCGGCCGGTTGATCACGCAGCTTGCGCCAGATGAGGCGCCCATATCCTGCGACTATCGTCACGGTTTCCTGTGCACCTTCACCCGTGGTCAGGCGATGTGGACCTGTCAGCGCAATACCCAGGGCGACATCACTGCCATCTCCGATCCCGACGGGCAGATCACCCGCTATTTATACGACCCGCAGGGGCGCTTGTTGACAATCCGCTTCCCCGACCAGAGCGCTCACCGGTTTGTCTGGAACGCCTTGGGGCAATTGGTGGAGGAGACCCTGCCGGACGGTGCCCAGCGCACTTTTTCCTACGATGCGCTGGGCCGACGGATTACCCGGCAGGACGAACACGGAGCCGTCACCGGCTATGAGTGGGACGCCGTGGGGCGACTGACCAGAACCACGCTGCCCACCGGTGCCTGCCGTGCCTGTCGCTACAACGCCTACGGCCAGGTCACCGCCGAAACCGACGAACTGGGACGGGTAACCCGTTACGAATACGCCGACGACCTGCACTTGGTCAGCCGTCGGATCAACCCGGACGGCAGTGCACTGAAGTACCGCTACGACCATGCGCAGCTATTGCTCACCGAGATCGAAAACGAGGTCGGCGACACCTATCGGCTGGACTACACGCCAGGCGGATTGATCCGACAGGAAACCGGCTTCGATGGCCGTCGTACCACCTATGCGTATGACGCTAATGGCCAGCAGCTGGAGAAAACCGAGTTCGGCGACGAAGGTTCGCAATTCGTCACGCAGTACCAACGCGACAGTGCCGGGCGCTTATTGCTCAAGACCCTGCCTGACGGGATCAAGGTCGAGTACCACTATGACAACTTCGGGCAACTGGTCCGCGTCGATGACGGTCAGGAACACCCGCTGGCGTTCGAATACGACCGCCGGGGCCGGCTGATCACCGAGCATCAGGGCTGGGGCACCCTGCGTTACGGCTACGATGACTGCGGTCGGCTCAAGCGACTGCGTCTGCCGGACGGCGGTGTCCTTGTCTACCACCACGCCAAGGGGGGCGTCCTCACTGCCGTCGATCTCAATGGCACGCGCCTGACCAGCCACCGTTTTGTCGGCGGGCGTGAACAGCAACGCCAACAGGGCCTGCTGCTCAGCGATTACGCCTACGACGAGCAAGGCTATTTGCAGGCCCATGCCGTCAGCCAAAAGCAACGATCGCTGTACCGCCGCGAATATGCCTACAGTGCCAAGGGCAATCTCCTGCAGATTACCGACAGCCGTCACGGTCAACGCTGCTATCAATACGATGCGCTCGACCGCCTGACCGCCGTACACCACGCCCGCGATCAGTTCGCGGAGAACTTCACCCATGACCCGGCCGGCAACCTGCAGATCCATGGTCGTCCGGGCCCGTTCGTGCTCCAGGGCAACCGTCTGCGCCGCCACTGCAACAGCCATTACGACTACGACGCCTTCGGCAACCTGATCCGCGAACGCCGCGGTATGCCGCCCCAGGTCACTCAATACACCTACGACAGCCAGCACCGCCTGATCAGTATCCGCACCCCGGACGGTAAAAGTGTCAGCTACCGCTATGACGCCTTCGGACGGCGCATCCGCAAAACCGTCGACGGCCAGAGCACGCAATTCTTCTGGCACGGCGACCAACTCATTGCCGAAAGCGCTCCCGAGCACTACCGCAGCTACGTTTACGAACCCGGCAGCTTTCGCCCGCTGGCGCTGCTCGACGGCAAGGACCGGGCAGATGCCTGCCCGTTCTACTACCAACTCGACCACCTCGGCACCCCGCAGGAACTGACCAGTTACGGTGGCGCCATCGTCTGGTCGGCGAAATACACCGCCCACGGCAAACTCCGCGAACTGAGCCAGAGCGACGGCGAACGATTCGAACAGCCGCTACGGTTTCAGGGGCAATACTTCGACGCCGAGAGCGGCCTGCACTACAACCGGCATCGCTACTACCATCCCGAGATCGGTCGTTATCTGACGCCGGATCCGGTCAAGTTGGCCGGTGGGTTGAACCCGTATCGGTACGCCCGGAACCCGACAGGGTGGGTGAGTCCGTTGGGGTTGAGCGGGAACTGTCCACTGGCGAACAAGGCAGGAGGCCCCGCGCGAGATGGGGTTGGTGAGACAAAGTTTGATGAGGGTGTGAGTCCAACGTGCCCTCTCCAAAAACTCCAAAACAATACTTGCATCGCGCAGACTCAGGCCACGACATGACCAGGACCGGACCGGACCGGACGATGGACACGTTCGATCAGCTAGACAGCCGGTCAATCTACCAGCACGATTCAATCAATCTTCGTCCTCTTCCTCATCTTCAAACTCGATATTCCCCACATCGCCCAAATCATCAGCATCGTTAAGCGGCACCGTCGCATCATCCATCAGCGATCCCGGATCTTCATTGCCGGGATCGTTGATGGATGGCAGTCCGCCCGGGCCCTTTTCTTCCTTGCCTTCGCTTTTCGCAGTCATGGGATGCCTCGCTCAACTAGTGATGCTTTTTGTGGTGCTTGTTCGAGTGTTTATAACCGTTACCGGAATGGGAATGACCGCTGTCACTCCCCAGATCATTGCCGACCGCACCGCCAGCTGCACCGCCCAGGCCTGCACCGATGGCCGACCCGGTCGAACCGCCAAGACTGTTGCCGACCACCGATCCACCCGCGGCACCCAAACCACCGCCTACCGCCGCTTCGGTGCGACTGCGCTTGGGCGCGGCAATGGCACTGCCGGCCGCTCCACCGACACCTGCACCGATGGCTGCGCCCGTGCTACCACCCACCTGACCACCGACAACGTTGCCTAGCACCCCACCAAGACCACCGCCTACCGCGGCATCTCCATTACCTCCCGCCAGCGCCGCCTGAGAGACCAGCAATCCAAAAACAATCGCTGGCACCATCAATAGTCGAGCATTCAAGCTTCCGTTTTTATTGCCGTTGGTTTTCGGGTTCATGGCACGCCTCGCATTCTTCCAGGGTATGGAAGATTTGAGCTGCTGCAGCGTGAATCGTTCATAAATGAAAAAGCCCGGCATCAAGCCGGGCTCTTTTCAAACCTGAATCAGGATCAGTGACGCTTGTGACCATTGGCCAGGTTGCTGCCTACGCCGCCGCCCAATGCACCGCCCAGGCCTGCACCGATGGTGGCACCGGACTTGCCGCCGAGGCTATTGCCGATCACCGAACCACCGGCCGCGCCGACACCGCCACCGATAGCAGCGCTGGTGCGATGACCTTTTTTGGCGGCAACTGCGCTGCCCGCCGCGCCTGCGACGCCCGCGCCAATCGCGGCGCCAGTGCTGCCGCCCATCTTCTGGCCGACCACGTTACCCAATGCGCCGCCCAAGCCACCGCCCAGCGCGGCAGTGCCGTCACCAGCCATTGCACCTTGAGCAACCAGAAGCCCCAGAACCAGAGCGGGCAGTGTTAAACGCATGACAAAAACCTCAAAAATAGGGGTACACAAAAAGGGGGCGAGATTGAATGCTTTTGCGCGGAAAAAGTCCAGCACGCCGGTCCAACTTCGCGATTGGCGACGGTTGGACAGCGTTTACCGAAAAGGTTTTATCGCGGACAAAAAAAAGCCCGCTGGGGAAACGGGCCAGGTGTTGCTTTCTAACGGATGAATCGAGACTACGAAGGGACCTGTGAAAAGTTTGTGAAAAAATCACTCACTCAAAAAAATTGTCATAAAACTTTTCAGAAATGAAAAAAACCGTTCTATGACGGAGTCTGCCTGACGTTCGGTTACTTCCTGACCGGCGCCGTCACCTTGGGTAAAAATTTGCCCTTCAGTACCCGGCACGCCCTGGTCTTGATCTTGTCGACCTCGGTCTGGTCCTCGCCGAAGCTGGCCACATACTGGGTCTGACCACACCGCACGGAGTTGTTGATCGGAAATTCTGCGCCATCATCCTCGATATACGGATCAGCCATCTTTTCACCCCTTTCAAAAAGCGCGACCGACACCGGCAAGCCCTTTGCCTGAAAGAATATCGATCGCCAAGGCTTTTCAGACTAGCCGGTCACTAATGGACCTGCCGTTCGGATTTCCTCGTGACCGACGAATGGCTTCTCACCTGTTACCTCAACTTGACCGCAGTCCCGGTCACAAACACCACGACCATCCCGCCCTTGCCGGCCGGCATGCTGATCTCATAATCAAGCCCGACCACCGCGTCCGCCTGAATCGACAACGCCCGTTCCTTGATCTCATCGGTGGCCTGAATGCGTGCTTCCTTCAACGCTCGTTCCAGCGTCTGGGAGCGCCCGCCGAAAAAGTCGCGCATCCCGGCAAACACGTCGCGGACAACGTTGATCCCTTGCACCGACTCGGCACTGACGATGTCCAGGTAGGCGGTAATTTGTCGGCCTTCGATGGAGTGGGTCGTGGTGATGATCATGAATGTTTCTTCCTGTTCAGATATTCAGCCAACGCATCAAACGCCGGCAACGTGACGGGATCATTGGCCGAGTTGCTGGCCACCGGATGGGATGCGTAGCGGACGATGACCATTTCGGCCTTCGGGTCGACATAGATGCGCTGCCCATGGACCCCACGCGCCATGAACGCCCCGCCCTCCTTGTCCGTCACCCACCACATCGACCGGTAACTCCAGTCTTTGAGCAATGTGTACCCCGCCTTGGCGAAAGCCTGCTTATCACCGCCACCACGGATATCGTCGATCACGGCCTCTGGCACGATCTGCTGACCGTTGAACCGACCGCCGTTACGCAGCATCTCGCCAAAACGCGCCAGATCCCGCAACCCCGTATTCAGGCCACCACCGGCGAACGGCGTGCCGATGGAGTCCACGGTGAAATAGCCGTCCTGTTCGGCACCCAACCGGCTCCAGATGTTCTCCGACAGTAGTTGCGCAACATTGCAACCGGTGGCGCGAGCAATGACCCAGCCCAACACGTCGGTATTGACGGTTTTGTAGGCAAACGCTTCGCCGTGCTGACCTTGCGGTTGCACCGTCTGCAAAAATTCGTAGTAACTGCGAGGTCCCTCATAACCCTTGGGTTTGGGCAACGGGTTGCCTGCCCGGGCATGGGCCCAGACCTCGGCATCCGGGTCCGCGTAATCCTCGCTGTATTTGAGGCCCGTGGTCATGTCGAGCACCTGCCGCACCGTAGCGCTGCCAAACGCAGAATCCGTCAGCTCCGGTACATATTCGGCAACCCGCTTGCCAGCATCGATGCGCCCCTGCGCCACCAACATGGCGCCCAGCGTACCGATCACAGACTTGGTCACTGACATCGCGGCGTGCTGGCCGTCCGGCTTCAACACGCCGAAGTAACGTTCGTAGACAACTTTCCCGCGATGCATTACCACAATGCCATCGGTGTAAGTGGCCGCGAGGGATTGCTCCCAGGTCATCGGCGCCCTGGCGCCAAGGGGGACGAAACTGATCCCGTCGATATCTTTACGTAGTGCTATCTCCAGTGGAACCGGAGTACCCAGGCCGCGTGAAACGTTAATTGTCGGCATCAGTTGCCGGAAATTCGAAACACTCCAGCGCATTGCCGGGAACTGGAAATAGCTACCGTCTTCAAAACGAACGGTGCGATCAGCGGGGGGTGGCGAACCCACCATCCAGCCGAGTCTGGCGGGGTCACTGTCTTGAGCGTCGGGAAAAGTTGCAGGGGCGGATGCGAGGGCCAGTGATGACATGGCAACTATCGACACAGCCGTGATGAGCTTGGCTGCGCCGCGAAAGATGGCGCGAGGATGGAGCATGATGTCGATTCCGTTCGAAGAGTTTGAGCAGTCTAACAGCCGGACCTGCCAGGTCACTGCTAATGCGGTAGACGCCTCTTGTTTCTTGCTTGGCGAAAATCAAACGCCAAAAACACAAAACCCCCGGTTTCTTTCGAAACCAGGGGTTTTGTCTACATCGAATTTGGCGGTGAAGGAGAGATTCGAACTCTCGATACAGTTTCCTGTATACACACTTTCCAGGCGTGCTCCTTAAGCCACTCGGACACTTCACCGTATCTCTTCAAACAAGTTCTGTCTGTCGAGGCGCGCTAATGTAGTCGAAAGCTTTTCCGATGGCAAACATTTTTTTCAGAATTTTCATGCGGTTAACGCGATTCAGCATTTGCAGTCGCTCCGGGCCATGGCAAACCGGCCAATCTCCGGCTTCGTGTCCTCTTCTATATAGAGGGGAATGCGCAGCAGGCACGGCGGGCTGCGCTTGGCGGGCGGGTAAAGGGTGACTGGCGGGTCAGTCACGGCGCTTTACCTGGCCTGCGGTGGTGGGTAACGTCTGCCCAACTTTATTGAAAGGAATAGCGTCATGAGTGAGTTGATTTCCTACCATCTCGAAGACGGTATCGCGACCCTGACCTTGAGCAATGGCAAGGTCAACGCCATCTCCCCGGATGTGATTGCCGAGTTCAATGCTGCGCTGGATCGGGCCGTGACTGATCGCGCGGTGGTGATCATTACCGGCCAGCCGGGCATTCTCTCTGGCGGTTATGACCTGAAGGTGATGACGGCCGGTCCCAGGGAAGCCGTGGCACTGGTGACCGCCGGCTCGACCCTGGCCCGCCGCCTGCTGTCGCACCCCTTCCCGGTGATCGTTGCATGCCCGGGACATGCGGTGGCAAAGGGCGCGTTCCTGCTGTTGTCGGCCGACTATCGCATCGGCGTTGAAGGCGCGTTCAGCATTGGCCTGAACGAAGTACAGATCGGCATGACCATGCATCACGCCGGGATCGAGATTGCCCGTGACCGCCTGAACAAAGTGGCGTTGCAACGCTCGGTGGTCAACGGTGAGATGTTCAACCCACAAGGTGCCGTGGCGGCCGGTTTCCTTGATGTCGTGGTCTCGCCTGAAGAACTGCAGGGCGCGGCACTGGCGGCGGCTCGTCAGTTGAAGAAGATCAACATGACCGCGCACAAAAACACCAAACTGAAAGTGCGCAAAGCGTTGCTGGAGGCCCTGGACAACGCCATCATCCAGGACCAGGAACATTTGGGCTAAGCCCGGTTCTACTGCAACGAAAAGCCCGACCGTCGTATCGGGCTTTTTCATACATGTCTACGTTAAACGTCTGTAACCGCTCTAGACCGCATCTGACCAAATAGTCGGACACATCCGCTCAAACATCGGCCATCCCCCACTTCCCTGGGAGCAATTGCCGAAAACAGTGCACATCCGTACACTGCGCCACCTTTTGTCCCGGTGGGGCCTGTAAATGCTGTTTTTGTTCCGTATGTCATTGATGGGCCTGCACTTTATCGTGGCGGGTGTGCTGGGAGTGGTTCTCGGCCTGTGTCGGCCATTCAATCCGGACAATAGCCGCCTGTGCGCACGCCTGTACGCATGGCCGGCCATGTGTATTTTGCGTTTGCGGGTGAAAGCCGAAGTCAGGCCGTTGATGGAGAAACCCGACAGCTGCGTGATCATCGCCAACCACCAGTCCAACTACGACCTGTTTGTGTTTGGCAATGTGGTGCCCCGCCGTACCGTCTGCATCGGCAAAAAGAGCCTGAAATGGGTGCCGCTGTTCGGGCAGTTGTTCTGGCTGGCCGGCAATGTGCTGATCGACCGTGGCAATGCGCAAAAGGCGCGAAAGTCGATGTTGACCACCACTCACACCCTGCAAAACAAAGACACCTCGATCTGGGTTTTCCCGGAAGGCACGCGCAACCTGGGTGAGGACTTGCTGCCCTTCAAGAAAGGCGCCTTTCAGATGGCCATTGCCGCGGGGGTGCCGATCGTCCCGGTATGTGTCAGCAGTTACGTCAAACACATGCGATTGAACCGCTGGCGCAGCGGGAAAATCCTGATTCGCTCGTTGCCGGCGATTCCCACCGCCGGATTGAGCCTGGACGACATGCCCATGCTGATCACCCAGTGCCGCGAGCAGATGCGTGAATGCATCGAATCGATGGACCGGCAACTGCAAGCCGCCTGAAAAAGAAAACCCGCCTGGTGCGGGTTTTCTTTTGCCTGTGCGTCTTTGCCCAGAACTCGGCAGATTTAACTGACTCTCAAACACTGCGGGGCTAAGCTGATCCACACTGCCAATGCATTCGTTGCCAATTGAAAGCTGCCAAAAGAAGTGAACCACCATCATGGGTAGAGTTGTTGCTGCTGCGGTTTATAGCGCCGGTAAGAGAGTCACCAATATCACCCTTGACGAAGGCGCAGCCTGGGCGGCAAAGCCCGGGCACTTTGTCTGGATCGGCCTCGAAGAGCCGAACGCCGAGGAACTCTACAATCTGCAACGCCAGTTCAACCTGCACGAACTGGCCATCGAAGACGCCCTGGAAAAGCACAGCCGGCCGAAGCTGGAAACCTTCGGCGATGCGCTGTTCATCGTGACCTATTCCCCCATCCGGGACGAAGGCAAACTCAAGTTCATCGAGACGCATATCTTTGCCGGCAATGGCTACATCATTACTGCGCGCAACGGTCACTCGGCGTCCTACGCCCATGTCCGACAGCGCTGTGAGGCGCGTCCGCTGTTGCTTGAGCACGGGGAAGATTTCGTACTCTATGCCATCCTCGATTTCGTGATCGAAAACTACCAGCCGATGGGCGAAGCCATTCACGCGGAAATCGATGAGCTGGAAGGCAATGTGTTATGTGGCGTGTTGAATGACTACGACATCCAGAAACTACATGGCCTGCGTCGTGATGTTTTGCGCTTGCGTCGTTATGTAGCACCGATGATCGAGATCGGGGAGGAATTGCAGAGGCTGAGCTTCCCGTTCATCGACAAGAACATGCGTCCGTACTTTCGCGATGTGCAGATCCATGTAACGCGACAGATGGAAGACCTGACGACCTTGGCGGATATTGCCAGCCAGACAATTGAGGTCGGGGTGCTGTTGGAGGCCTCTCGCCAGAGCGTGGTGCAACGCAAATTTGCGGCCTGGGCGGCGATCCTGGCCTTCCCGACGGCGGTGGCGGGGATCTACGGGATGAACTTCCAGAACATGCCGGAGTTGAGTTGGCACTACGGGTATTTCGGGGTGCTGGGGTTCATTACGGTGGGTTGTCTGGGGTTGTGGGCGAGTTTCAAGAAGTCGGGGTGGCTGTAGGACAGTGTGCCCACAGTGAAAACCGGTTGCCCCATTCGCGAGCAAGCCCGCTCCCACATGTTGATCGCATTTCAATGTGGGAGCGGCGGTGCGGCGATCCGACTTGCTCGCAATGTTTTCAGCCTTTGACAGCTGCCGGCTTGTGCGCGACAAACCGCATCATCCACTCGGCAACCGTGGTGCCGTGGTGCTCCTGTTCCAGGCTCGCGATACCCTTGGAGTAGACCTGCTCGCCCAGTGCCTGTTGGCGAATCTCCAGTAGGGCACGGGAGTAGTCGTGGATGAACTCCGGATGCCCCTGGAAGCACAGCACCTGATCGTTGATGTGGTAGGCGGCATACGGGCAGAAATCGCTGGAGGCGATGACCGTGGCGTTCTCCGGTAGCGACGTGACCTGGTCCTGGTGGCTGATCAGCAGCGTCAGTTCTTCGCGCACCGGGTTCATCCATGGCGCCTTGGCGGCCAATTTGTAGTTGTGGGTGCCAACACCCCAGCCCTGGGTCGCACGCTCACTCTTGCCACCGAGCAGCAACGCCAGCAACTGATGACCGAAGCAGACGCCCAGCAATTTGTCGCCGCGCTCGTAGCGGGTCAACAGATATTTCTTGAGGGTTTCTATCCACGGGTCGGTGCCGAAGGAGTCGGCCTTGCTGCCCGTCACCAGGTAGGCGTCGAACGTCAGGTCGTCGCTTGGGTATTCACCCTGCACCACGTTGTAGACCGTGAACTCGGCGGCAATCGGTTGCTGCGAAAACAGGTGTTTGAACATCTGCCCGTAGCCCTGATATTGGTCAACCAATTCCGGACGCAGGTGGTCGGTTTCCAGAATGCAGATGCGTAACGACATAAAAAATACCTGACACGTGATGGGAATAATGCACACCCCAGAGCCTGCCTTGAAACGCTGTGACAAGGCAAGCCCCGAAATGCATCCTCTCCCCCCTTAGAACGCCTCCCCTTTGGCGGCCTTCTCCAGCAGCAAGGCGGGTGGCGCGAACCGCTCGCCATATTGCTTGGCCAGATACTGCGCCCGGGCGACAAAGTCCTGCACGCCGTACTGGTTGATGAACTGCAGTGCACCGCCGGTCCAGGCGGCGAAACCGATACCGAAGATCGAGCCAACGTTGGCATCGGCCGTCGAGGTCAACACGCCCTCCTCCACACAGCGCACGGTTTCGATGGCTTGCACGAACAGCAGGCGATCACGCACGTCCTTGGGCGAAATCTGCCCGTCGGCCTTCTCGAAGCGGGTTTTCAACTCAGGCCACAGGTGTTTCTGGCCGCCCGCCGGATACTCGTAGAAACCTCCACCGCCAGCCTTGCCCGGACGCTTGAACTCATTGAGCAACACGTCAATCACGGTAAATGCCGGGTGCTCTATCAGCGGTTTGCCTTCTGCTTGCAGGTCCTTGGCCGTTTGCAGACGGATATGGCTCATCAGGCTGAGGGAAACTTCGTCAGAGATCGCCAGCGGTCCTACAGGCATGCCGGCCTTGCGCGCTTCAGTCTCGATCATCGCCGCGCTCACGCCCTCGCCCAGCATGGCAATGCCTTCGTTGGTGAAGGTGCCGAACACCCGCGACGTGAAAAAACCGCGACTGTCGTTGACCACAATCGGGGTTTTCCTGATTTGCAGGACGTAATCGAACCCGCGGGCCAAAGTTTCGTCGCTGGTATTGGCGCCCTTGATGATTTCCACCAGCGGCATTTTTTCCACGGGGCTGAAAAAATGCAGGCCGATGAACTTGCTTTGGTCGGGCACGGCGCACGCCAGCCCACTGATCGGCAAGGTCGAGGTGTTGGAAGCGATCACCGCGTCCGCCCCGACGACCTTCTGCGCTGCCAACGAGACCTTGGCCTTCAATTCACGATCCTCGAACACGGCCTCGATGATCAGGTCGCAACCGGCCAGGTCGGCATCGTTTTCGCTGGTTTGAATGCGTGAAAGAACGGTATCGCGTTGTTCGAGGCTCATTTGTCCGCGAGCGACCTTCTTGTCCAGCAGCGCCGCCGAATGCGCCTTGCCCTTCTCCGCTGCCGCAAGATTGATGTCTTTGAGCACGACATCGATCCCCGCCGCCGCACTGACAAACGCGATACCGGCGCCCATCATCCCGGCGCCGAGCACGCCGACTTTACGAGTGACATACGGTTCAAAGCCTTGAGGCCGCGAGCCGCCGGCATTGATTTCGTTGAGCTGGAACCAGAACGTGCCAATCAGGTTTTTCGAGACCTGGCCGGTGGTCAGTTCGGTGAAGTAGCGGGTTTCGATCAGGTGCGCCGTGTCGAAATCCACCTGCGCCCCCTCGACCGCCGCGCAGAGGATTTTCTCCGGCGCGGGCATCGTGCCCTGGGTTTTGCTGCGCAGGATCGACGGTGCAATCGCCAGCATCTGCGCGACTTTCGGGTTTGACGGTGTGCCGCCCGGAATCTGGTAGCCCTTCACGTCCCAGCGCTGCAGCGCCACCGGATTGGCCAGAATCCACGCGCGCGCCTTGGCCAACAGGTCTTCGTGATCGCTCGCCAGCGCATCGACCAATCCCGCCTGCAACGCCTGTTGTGGCTGCACCTTCTTGCCTTCAAGCAGATAAGGCAGAGCTTTTTCCAGGCCGAGCATGCGCACCATGCGCACCACGCCTCCGCCGCCAGGCAGCAGGCCGAGGGTGACTTCCGGCAGGCCGAGTTGCACCGACGGGTTGTCCAGCGCCACGCGATGATGACAGGCCAGGCAGATTTCCCAGCCGCCGCCCAATGCGGCGCCATTGATCGCCGCGACCACCGGCTTGCCGAGGGTTTCCAGGGTGCGCAACTGGCCCTTGAGGCTCAGCACCATGTCGTAGAAGGCCTTGGCCTGGGGTTTGCCAACCTTGATCAGTTCGTTGAGGTCGCCGCCCGCGAAGAAAGTCTTCTTGGCCGAGGTGATGATCACACCGGCGATGCTGTCCTTGTCGGCCACCAGACGCGCAACGCAATCCGCCATGGCTTCGCGGTACACCGCGTTCATGGTGTTGGCGCTCTGGCCGGGCATGTCGATGGTCAGGACAACGATCTGGTCCTGGCCTTTTTCGTAACGAATGGCTTCGTTCATAACTGGGTTCCTTGAAGTCCGGGCTCAGAGGCGTTCGATGATGGTGGCAATGCCCATGCCGCCGCCGACACACAGGGTCGCGAGACCATAACGCAGGCGTCGGGCTTCCAGTTCATCGAGCAGCGTGCCGAGAATGGCGCAACCGGTGGCGCCCAGCGGGTGGCCCATGGCGATTGAGCCGCCGTTGACATTGACCTTGTCCGGATCGACGGCCATGTCCTTGATGAATTTCAACACCACCGAAGCGAACGCCTCGTTGACCTCGAACAGATCGATGTCTTCGACCCGCAGCCCGGCCTTGGCCAACGCCTTGCGGGTCGCCGGCGCGGGGCCGGTGAGCATGATGGTCGGATCGGTGCTGGTGACTGCCGTGGCGACAATCCGCGCCCGGGGCTGCAAACCCAGCGCCCGGCCCTTGGCTTCAGAGCCGATGAGCATCAGCGCCGCGCCATCGACAATCCCGGAACTGTTGCCGGGGGTGTGCACATGGTTGATCCGCTCGACATGGCTGTAGACCCGCAGCGCGGTGGCATCGAAGCCCATCTGCCCCATCATCTCGAAACTTGGCTTGAGCTTGCCCAGGCCTTCCAGGGTCGATTCGGCGCGGATGAACTCATCGTGATCGAGCAGGATGATGCCGTTCTGGTCCTGCACCGGCACCAGCGACTTGTTGAACGAACCGTCGGCCCGCGCCCGCGCAGCCTTTTGCTGGGAATGCAGGGCGTAGGCATCGACATCCTGACGGCTGAAGCCTTCAAGGGTGGCGATCAGGTCGGCGCCCACGCCCTGTGGCGTGAAGTGACTGTGCAGGTTGGTCGCCGGGTCCAGCGCCCAGGCCCCGCCATCGCTGCCCATCGGCACCCGGGACATCGACTCGACACCACCGACCACCACCAGGTCTTCGAAGCCGGAGCGCACTTTCATTGCGCCGAGATTCACAGCCTCCAGCCCTGAAGCGCAGAAACGGTTGATCTGTACCCCCGCCACGCTGACATCCCAGTCGGCCACCTGAGCGGCGGTCTTGGCGATGTCGGAACCTTGATCGCCGATCGGTGTCACGCAGCCGAGCACCACGTCATCGACCTGGCTGGTGTCCAGCGCCGTGCGCTGCTGCAGTGCGGTGAGCAAACCGGCAACCAGGTTCACCGGTTTGACGCTGTGCAAGGCGCCATCGGCCTTGCCTTTACCACGGGGCGTGCGTAACGCGTCGAAAATCAATGCTTGGGTCATGACGTCCTCGAACCGCAATGCAGGTGGGTAAATACCGAGTGCCCACTCTTGGCCCGAGCCGCGTTTGATTCAATGACCGCAGCGCTCACAGACGTTGACGCTCACGCTCAGACGGACGGTAGTCAGCTACCATTCAGGACCCCAAGCTGTCTAGCCAACGGGCGCCAAAGAAGCTGGCAATAGGCCTCATGCCTTTTTTAAAGCAAATCGTAACAACACCATACTAAATGGATCTAAACCAAGCGCAGCGCGGGCTCTAAGGTGAACTTGTACGAAGTTGTCGTCGGGTTTTGCCGAGGCGCTCGTCACTACAGGAAGTGCAACGCGCTGCCATCATGGAGCTATGCGGGCAGGCATCAGGAAATAACAAAAAAGGCGGTCAAGCCATGTTCAAACAATCGAAAGTACGTCAAGCCGGGCTCATCCTTTTCGCCACCACGCTGTTGTTGATATTGCCGAATCTGACCAAAGTCATCGGCTAGTCGCGTCTAAAAGATACGGCGTCACGGTTTTTGAATTGCCACTCTCAAAATGTGACTGGCCCGCTACCCGGGCCAGCGTGGCTGTGCCAATCTTGCGGCACTTGCACACGACATGGACGGCGATCACTTGAAAATGCTCATTCTGCTCGGGGCCATGCTGTTCGGCTCGCCCCTGTATGCCGCACAGCTGAACCTGGAACTGGGCGCGAACAGTCGCACCTGGCAGACCGAGCAATTGCTCAAGCATCCTCAGGTTCAAACCATCGACATCAGCAACGACGTTTCCTACAAACGGGACATGAGTTACCGCGCCGTGCCGCTGTCCGCACTGCTGACCGGCATCAAGCCTGAAGACCATCTGCAAGCCGTGGCCCTGGATGGCTTTGCCGCCGAAATGACCGCGGCGCCGTTGCTCAATACCCAGGGGGCACAGGCGTGGCTGGCGATTGAAGACCCGGCCAAACCCTGGCCGCCGCTATCGGAAGGCAAGCCGGGCGCCGGGCCGTTCTATCTGGTCTGGAGCAACCCGCAGGCTGGCAACATCAGCCCCGAACAATGGCCGTTCCAGGTGGCGAGCATCAAACGCCTGGCGCCCGTGGCCGAGCGCTTCCCTGCCCTGCTGCCCGATCCGGTCTTGAAGGCGGATGATCCGGTGAACAAGGGTTTTGCGCTGTTCCAGAAAAACTGCCTGGCCTGCCATCGACTCAATGGCGCCGGGGATGCGCAATTCGGGCCGGACCTGAATATTCCGTACAACCCGACCGAATACTTCGGCGCGGACTTTCTCAAGCGCTACATTCGCGATCCACAGAGCTTGCGCCAGTGGCCGCAGGCGAAGATGCCCGGGTTCTCGGCCGAGGTGTTGCCGGATGGGGATCTGGGGATGTTGGTGGTGTATCTGCAACATATGGTCGGGCGCAAGGTGAAGCCCTAAGACTTGTGCTGCATGGACCGGCCTCTTCGCGAGCAAGCCCGCTCCCACATTTGATCTGCGGCGCACAGCAATTCCAATGTGGGAGCGGGCTTGCTCGCGAAGCGGTATCCCCGATTCTACTGCTGCTGCACCGAAATCACCGGCGCGGGCGTCGGTGAGACCAGCACCTTGGCGTGCATTTGCTCACACCCTCCGCCCCGGCGCATCCCGCGCACCGGGCAGGCATCCAGGTAATCCAGGCCCACCGCCAGTTTCAGGTGGCGTTCCGGCCGGGCCAGTTCATTGGTCACGTCGAAGCTGTACCAGGCGTCATCCAGCCAGGCTTCGGCCCAGGCGTGACTGGCCAGGTGTTCGCTGTTTTCGCTGTACAGGTAACCCGACACATAACGCGCCGGAATGCCCAGGCTGCGGGTGCAGGCGAGAAACGCGTGGGTGTGGTCCTGACACACGCCGGCGCGTCCGGCAAACGCCTGGGCCGCGCTGGTGTCGACCTCAGTAGAGCCCGGCGTGTAAGTCATATGCTGGTTGAGGCCGTGCATCAAATCGATCAGCGCCGTGCGATCGCGACGCTGCTTGCATTCCTTCTCGGCAAACGCCCGCAGGGCGGCGTCGGCTTCGGTCAAACGGGTAAAGCGCAGAAACGGCAGCGCCGACTGGCTCTCGTGCTCGGCCTCACGCATTTCGTCGATATCGACCTGGCCACGGGCGCCGATGATGATCGCCTCGTGGGGCTCGTCCATGGTCAGCACATGCAGGATGTTGCCGAACGGATCGAGCTGCGCCCGCACCGGACGCGGCAGGTCGAGCTGCCAGCTGAGCACGTGCTGGCGCTCGCTGTCGTGGGGAGTCAGGCGCAGGTACTGGATGCTCGCCCGCACCTTGTCTTCGTAGTGATAGGTGGTCTCGTGGCTAATGGAAAGTCTCATGCCGCCTCCAGATAAGAACTGTGAATCGCGTTACCCAACTGGCGCACCAGCGGGATGAACTCGGTCAGCCAGGCGTGCAGGCCTTCTTCGAGAATTTCATGGATGCCGGTGTAGCGCAGGCGTGCGTCCATTTCTGCCGCCAGGCGTTGTGCGGGGCGACCGTTGGCCCCCGGCAATTGCGCGAGGATCTGGTCGATTTCTTCGGTGCAGGCGCGCAGGGATCGCGGCACATCGGCCCGCAGCAACAGCAACTCGGCGACATGCCGGGCGCCGGGAGCGTCGCGGTAGATTTCCGTATAGGCCTCGAACGACGACAACGCCCGCAGCAACGCGCTCCATTGGTAATACGCGTGAGCGGTGCCATCGCTGACCGCTTCGGCCTGGTCGCCGGCCATTTCGTAGCGGGCATCGAGCAGGCGCAAGGTGTTGTCCGCCCGTTCGATAAAGGTCCCCAGGCGAATGAAGCGAAACGCATCGTTACGCATGATGGTGCCGTAGGACGCGCCCCGGAACAGGTGGGAACGCTCCTTGATCCACTCGCAGAAACGGCTCATGCCGTAGCGACTGAGGCCCTGTTCGGCGATACCGCGAATTTCCAGCCAGGTGGCGTTGATGTTTTCCCACATGTCGGCAGTGATGCGCCCACGCACCGCATGGGCGCTGGCCCGCGCGGCACCGAGGCAGCTGTAGATGCTCGCGGGGTTGGCCGCATCCAGGGCGAAAAAATGCAGCAGCCGTTCGGCATGCAGTTCGCCATGGCGCTCCAGGTAATCGTCCAGGGTGCCGGTAATCAACAGCGGCATGGCCAACTCGTGCAAACCGTCACCACGACCGTCTTGCGGCATCAGCGACAGCGAATAGCTGATGTCGAGCATCCGTGCGAGGTTTTCCGCCCGCTCCAGGTAACGCGACATCCAATACAAATCCGAGGCAGTTCTACTTAACATGACAGGCTTCCTTTAATCCTCGACCACCCAGGTGTCCTTGGTTCCGCCGCCCTGGGAGGAGTTGACCACCAGGGAGCCTTCGCGCAGGGCGACACGGGTCAAGCCGCCGGGCACGACCCGGGTTTCACGACCCGACAGGACAAACGGCCGCAAGTCGATATGGCGTGGCGCAATGCCGTTTTCGACAAAGGTCGGGCAGGTCGACAGCGACAGCGTCGGTTGCGCGATATAGGCATGGGGCTTGGCGATGATCCGCGCGCGGAAGGCTTCGATTTCCGCTGCCGTCGCCGCCGGCCCCACCAGCATTCCGTACCCGCCGGAGCCTTGGGTTTCCTTGACCACCAGTTCTGGAAGATTGGCCAGTACGTGGGAAAGCTCAGATGGATTACGGCATTGCCACGTAGGAACGTTCTTCAGGATCGGCTCTTCGTCCAGATAGAAACGGATCATGTCGGTAACGAACGGATACACCGACTTGTCGTCCGCCACCCCCGTGCCGATGGCATTAGCCAGCACCACGTTGCCGGAACGGTAGGACGACAGCAGCCCCGGTACGCCGAGCATCGATTCCGGGTTGAACGCCAGAGGATCGAGGAACGCATCGTCTAGTCGACGATAAATCACGTCGACCGCTTTCGGCCCGTCGGTGGTCCGCATGTAGACTTTGTCGTCACGCACGAACAGGTCCGCGCCCTCCACCAGTTCCACGCCCATTTCCCGCGCCAGGAACGCATGTTCGAAGAACGCACTGTTGAAACGCCCCGGCGTCAGCACCACCACGCTCGGGTTATCGATCGGGCTTGAGCTTTTCAGGGTGTCGAGCAGCAGGTTCGGGTAGTGGTCGATGGGGGCGATGCGTTGCGCCGCGAACAGCTCGGGGAACAGGCGCATCATCATCTTGCGGTCTTCGAGCATGTAGCTGACGCCGCTCGGTGTTCGCAGATTGTCTTCGAGCACGTAGTAGGTGCCGTCGCCGTCGCGCACCAGGTCGACGCCGGAGATGTGCGAGTAGATATCGCGGTGCAGATCCAGCCCTTGCATCGCCAACTGGTACTGCTCGTTGGCCAACACCTGCTCGGCCGGAATGATGCCGGCCTTGATAATGCGCTGCTCGTGGTAGAGATCGGCGAGGAACATGTTCAACGCCTTGACCCGCTGGATGCAGCCGCGCTCGACGACCCGCCATTCACTGGCGGGGATGCTGCGGGGGATGGTATCGAAGGGAATCAGGCGCTCTGTGCCCTGCTCGTCCCCGTAGAGCGTGAAGGTAATCCCGGCGCGATGAAACAGCAGATCGGCCTCGCGTCGCCGTTGTGCCAGAAGCTCGTCAGGCGTCTCGGCCAGCCAACGGGCAAACTCCCGATAATGCGGGCGGACCTGGCCGCCGGCATCGTACATCTCATCAAAATAGGTGCGGATCATGCCGTACTCCTTGTCACTCGGACGTCCAGACCTTCGCAAGGCCCGTGCCAGCGGCATAAACGCTTAGATTTCAATCGGTTGGATAATCAACGCGCACGCACCGCACCAATCCTGTGCGGTAAATGCCCCAACCTGATCGCCCCCGCTTCATTGCAAGGCGTGGTGGTCGCCTATCACCAGCATAGCCAGAGTTGATTTCACTGCCCGACAACGGGTGCGGATAATCCAGGCATTCGCTGAAAAGCTCACCGGACTTCCCTTTTAGCCGCCTGCCCTGGCGGCTTTTTTTTGCAGGTGTCCAGCGCCCACAAATGAAAACGGCCAACCCGAAGGTCAGCCGTCATTTCTGGTTGTCACTGTTCATAAGGTTATGCGAGTCGCCCTCGTACCTCCTGTTTCACACCCCAGCCTTCGATGATGCCGCCCAGAGGCTCGACCACTGCTTCGAAACCCTGTTCGAAGTCGCCGATATCGTCGTAGGTGGCATACATGACCTTGCACAACTCCAGCGCCCAGGCGCCGTCGTCGCGCACACTGACTTGAGCATCCAGGGATTCACCACGGTGGAAATGACCTGCCGCCCTGCGTGCCCGCTCCTCGTCCGGGAAAATGGCGTAGAACTCGATGGGATGAAACCGCGAAAAATCAAAACCGCCTTCTTTCATGCGGCGCAACACGCTGCTGCTGATGTCTTCTTGATAGGCTGTGCTCATGAAACGTCCTCCTCAAAACGATGGATAGACTTTCCGTACTCCCTCACCCGCAACCGAACAGCGCGAGCGACGGCAACCGATGTGCCGGCGGGAAACAAGCATGGAGCTGACAAGACCAGACCTTAGCGATTCATTCGCTGATCTCGCTTGCAGAGTAGCCTCAAGATAGAGCCTCTGCCAAGGTCTGGATGTGAATGCGACAGGTGTCGTTCAGATTGGAGTAATGCCGAGTATTTGAATGCTGTTCTGGAACTTGAGCTCTTTGACGCACGCATCAGCGGTCCGCCCTTCCAGATCGTTCAGATCCAGTTCGGCGGCGACAGGAAGCAACCGGGCCTTGATGAGCTTGGCGGCACGCTCGTAGTCCGGGCGCTCGGTGCACTCAAAGACTTCGTTGATGGTTTCGCCATGATCATCCACGAAAGTGACTCTCCACTTTTGCATTGGTGCCTCCTCGATAAAACCCATGGATGGGCTTACCTCTATCTCGACCTTGTTAGCTGGCTAATTGTTCCGCCGCAATACAGTGTGGGAGCGGGCTTGCTCGCGAAGAGGGTGTGTCAGCCAGCAACTCTGTCAAATGACACACCCTCTTCGCGAGCAAGCCCGCTCCCACAGGTTTGGTGCGTGGACTGAAAGATCAGTCGTTGCTTGGCTTGTTCACCGCCTGCAACACGTATTGCGGCAAGGCGAAGGCGCCGATGTGGATTTCAGGATTGTAGTAGCGGGTGACGATGCCGCTGCCCGTGAAGCGCTGTTGCAGGGTTTCGCGGGACAACTTGCGATAAGCGGTATTGGTGGCGCCCCAGGCGAAAGTCATCGAGCCACCGATGTAGGTCGGCACGGCGGCCTGGTAGAAGTGCCAGTCCGGGAACAGGCTGCGCAGGCGGCCGGCGGTAGTCTTCACTTCTTCGATCTGCATGAACGGCGTGCCGTTCTGGGTCACCAGAATGCCGCCTTCGTTCAGGCAGCGGTGGCAGGCCTGGTAGAAGTTTTCCGAGAACAGCACTTCACCCGGTCCGATCGGGTCGGTGGAGTCGGAAATGATCACGTCGAACTTTTCAGTGGTGGTGGCGACGAAACGCATGCCGTCGTCGATCACCAGGTTCAGGCGTGGATCATCGAATGCGCCCTTGGAGTGGTTCGGCAGGAATTCCTTGCACATGTCGACCACGGTGCCGTCGATCTCGACCATGGTGATGTGTTCGACGCCGCCGTGCTTGGCCACTTCACGCAACATGCCGCCGTCACCGCCGCCGATGATCAGCACGCGTTTGGCAGCACCGTGCGCCAGGATCGGTACATGGGTCAGCATTTCGTGGTAGATGAATTCGTCGGCTTCGGTGGTCTGGATCACGCCGTCCAGCGCCATCACGCGGCCCATGCGCGGGTTCTCGAAGATCACCAGGTGCTGGTGTTCGGTGCGCACTTCGTGCAGCAGTTTTTCCATGCGAAAACGCTGGCCGTAGCCTTCGTAGAGGGTTTCCAGGTAGTCGCTGGTCGGGGTGTTGCTCATGGGAAGTGCTCCGATGAATGCGGGTGGCAACGGACGGTTACCCGCCCATGATGGCCAATCGAGCATCTCGATTGACCGGGAAAGGCGCGCATTCTACGTCGCGGAACATGACAGGTCGAACCTCACTTGTTCGACTTGCCACAATCCTGTGGGAGCGGGCTTGCTCGCGAAGCAGGCAACTCGGTCTGGCGGCGAACCGCGTAATCGTTCTTCGCGAGCAAGCCCGCTCCCACAGGGTCGGTGTTGTTTGTGGGAAACCCGTCAGAGCTTGACGTTGCCCCGCGGTCCGGCAATGGCCCAGATGATCAGTCCCAGCACCGGCAACAGCGCGATCAGCAGTACCCAGAGGATTTTCATCCCGGTCTCGGCGCTACTTTTGAAAACATTGATGATCGCCCAGATATCCAGGACAAAAATGATCAAGGCAACCAGGCTGTTGAACGTGGAACCCATGGTGACGCTCCCAAAGAGTGATATGCCCCCTCAGGATAGACGGTCGCCACGAGGATTCCTTTTTATTGACAGTGTCTGGATCAGACGTGGATCGCCACTTTCAGGGCTTCCAGGGAGGGCGCGGCTGCGATGCCGACTTCGGCGCACAATTGCAGCACACGTGGCAGGTCATTGCCGTAGACCAGGACCACCTGCAACTCGTCATCGAGCAACTGGCTGAAGTTCATCAGCGTGTAGCCACCGTTTTCCTTGTTCATGCTGCTCATCTGCACCTGGATGCGGTTGAGCGCGGTCAGGGCTTCGGTCTTGGCCAGTTGCTTGGGCTTGAGATTGAACTCCACACCCGGGCCGAACGAGGCGACGATCTGCGCGAACAGGTCCATGTAGGTGTCAGCCTGGAACAGTACCGTTTCCGGCAGGCTGCCGACCACCACCCACTCACCCAGCGGGATCGGGAAGGTTTCGTCGTAGTTGATGTCCGGATTGGCCGTCAGGAAAGCCTCGGCATCGGCGTAGGCCTGGGCCGCTTCGTCCGCGACCTTGAGGATTTCGTCTTCACCCATGCACCCGGAGCTGATTTTGCTGATGAGTTCGACGAGTGCGGCTTTCATGGGGAGGATCCTGTAGCGAGGTGAATTTTGAGGGCGCGAAGGATAGCGCATTAATGAGTGATATGCGGACCTGTGGCGATGCAATCCCTCGCCACACACCCCCTCGCCACAGGGCTCAACGTCAACCCAGCAGTTTTTCCAGCTGCGCAACCGTATCGGAAGCACCCATGGTTTTAGCCGCTTCCAGCGCGGTGATGCCATTGGCGTCCTTGGCTTTCGGGTCGGCGCCCTTGCTGATCAGGTAGTCGACCACTTCGACGCGGTTGAACATCGCCGCCATCATCAGCGCCGTGCGGCCATCGAAGGAAGAGCCTTCAATCTGGGCACCGCCATCGACCAAGGCCTTGATCACCGCCAGGTCGCCCTTGAAGGCGGCGCCGGCAATCGGGCTCTGGCCGTTGTCGTTGCGGATCTCCGGGTCGGCCTTGTGCTCCAGCAGGACTTTTACCGTGTCCACATGACCGTGATACGCGGCCAGCATCAGCAAGGTATCGCCCTTGTGATTACGCAGGTTCGGCGGCAAACCCTTGGTCAGCAGCGCGGCCATCATCGCCGCATCGCCCTCCCGTGCCTTGTTGAATACCTGTTCGGTGAATTCAGCGGCTTCTTCGGGGGTCATCTGGCGGCTTTTGTCTGACATTGGGCACTCCCTTTTCTGTCATTCGTAAAAGCCGACAGTTTCCCGAGCGCCCCCGGCACTGTCACTTGTTTTTTCTCATGGGCCACCATAGCCAGATTCAATAGCGGTATTTGCCGCCGTGAATATCGGACAACAACTGCTCCGTGACCTGCACGTAAGTCTGCGTCCCCGGCAGCCAGGCATAAATCGGGTCATCGCCGGTTTTACCCGGATCGAAGGCCTCGTCCTTGAGTCGGGTCTTTTGATATTTGAAAGTCCCGGTGGTTTCCATTTTCACTTTCACCCGCAGGAACAATGGCACCGCATAGGCCGGCATTTGCTCGCGGGCGAAGGCTAGCAGTTCACTGAAGTCCAGGGTTGCCAGGGATTCGGCAGGCGTGATCGCCGCCATCCCGGCCCGGCCATTGGTGTTGCGGATTTCCACGCCATAGGCCACGGCTTCGGAAATCAGCGGATGTTGCAGGAGGATGTTTTCAACCTCCGTGGTCGAGACGTTTTCACCTTTCCAGCGGTAGGTGTCGCCCAGGCGGTCGACAAACTGCGCATGCCCGAAGCCGATGTTGCGCAACAGGTCGCCGGTGTTGAAGTAGCGGTCACCCTTTTCGAACACATCCTCAAGCACGACCTTGGCGGTTTTCTGCGGATCGGTGTAGCCGTCCAGGGGTGCCTTGTCGTCGATTTTTGCCAGCAACAACCCCTGCTCGCCCTTGGCAACCTTGCGCATCAGGCCATTGGCCTGACGTATCGGCGCGCCGCTGTCATGGTCATACGCGACCAGCTCCCAGGACATCAGGGAAAAACCGATGGTGTTGTCAAAATTGAGAATGTTGGTGAAACCGATGTTGCCGTCGCTGGCGGCGTACAGCTCGCAGATGTGATTGACCGCAAAGCGGGTCTTGAACTCGCTCCAGGCACCGGGACGCAAGCCGTTTCCGATCATTTTTTTCACATCGTGCCGACTGTCGTCGGCGCTGGGCGGTTGATCGACCAGGTAGCGGCACAATTCGCCGACATAACCGATGGTGGTCGCCCGGTACTTGCGCGCGTCGTTCCAGAACTGACTGGCGCTGAATTTGCGACGGATGGCGAACCCGCTGGCACCACTGACGGCCGAACCCCAGCACACGCAAAGGCCCGTGGCGTGGTACAGCGGCAAGGTGCAATAGACGACATCCTCGGGGCGCATGTCCAGGGCGATCATGCCGAAGCTCGCCGAGCTGCGCATCCAGCGTCCGTGCTTGAACACGCCAGCCTTGGGCAGCCCCGTGGTGCCCGAGGTGTAGATATAAAAACAGGGATCGTCGAAGAAAATCTGCCGGCTGCTGGCCGGGTTGTCGCTGGCGTCGTCGAGACTGGCGGTCATCAGGTTGACGAAACCTTCAGGCGCGATACCCGGTTGGCGCGAGGTGTCCTGATCGGCGACGAACCAGGTTCGGTCAGCCTTGATCGACACCCGGTCACGCACCGCCAGGTACGCCGGGACCAGTTCCTCGCCGACAATGATCGCCACCGGCGCCACCAGGTTCACACTGTGCACCAGGGTATCGCGGGTCTGCGAGGTATTGAGCAGCGCACTGATCGCGCCGACCTTGGCCACCGCCAGAATCGTCACCAGCAGTTCCGGGCGGTTCTCGATGAAGACCGCCACCACATCACCCTTGCCGATGCCTTGGCCGATCAGGTGATGGGCGATTCGATTGGCCCATTGGTTGACTTCGCAGTAACTGAGCGTTACGTCGCCTTGCAACAGCGCCGGGCCATCCGGGTTGCGCAGCGTGGCTTGCTCGAAACTCCAGCCCAAACCACACGCTTGGGCCGGGTCCTTGACGTTGGCGGCCTTCATGCCCTTTACCACCCGGGGGATGGCCTTGGCGATGGAAGGCAGCTTGCGGAGCATCATGCTCCAGGTAATCGTGTCGTTCGACGTGCGGCTCATGATGCTCCCGTTCGATCTTTTTATTGTCGGGCTGCGATGACTGAGCCCGAAAATACGTCAACGGTTCTTGAGCTGTACACGCGGTTTTTGAAATGTTTTGTATCCGCGATCTTGATCTGCGATTGATCCGGGCCAATCGTGAACCCCCGCACACACAATGGTTCCATCGAAGTGCCGAACGACCTCGCAAAATGCAGGATGCACAATGGCCGTTCATGCAGAATGCACGAAAGCAAAAATCACCAAAGATACCAACTTGCTGTTTTATAAGGTTATTTACAAACAACCAAGGCTGGCACAATCACTGCACTCCTCTCCGTATGCTTGCCATTCAAGAGCCAACGGAGCTGAAAGACATGAACCTGATTCAGGAAAAATTTTCGTCCCTGTTCGCCAACTTCGAAGTCACCACCCAAGACCGCCCCGACGGTGGGATCCTGCTGACCCTGAGCGGCGGCGAAGGCAAAGTGTTCAAGCGCTCGATTTCCTACCAGCAATTGCACAATGGCGACCAACTGACGTGGGTGATCAGCGCGATTCGCCGCGACCTCGCCGAACAAGCCAGTGAACTGCCGCAGATTTCCATGCTGCAAAGCCAGCAACGGTTTGCCTTGCCGACTTATCACTCGCTGTAAAAAATGTGGGAGCGGGCTTGCTCGCGAAAGCGGGGTGTCATTCAACATTGATGTTAACTGACACTCCGCTTTCGCGAGCAAGCCCGCTCCCACAGGGGTTTGTGGCGTTTAGAAATTAGCGGGATTTATCCGCGCAAAGCTGTCCACGGTGACGTGCCCCACCAGTTCCCCGCCTTCTCGAGCCAGGCCGCAAGTGGCCATTCCTGCCAAGCGCGCCGCGTCGAGCTCTTCGACGATGTCCGACAGAAACAGAATTTGCCCCGCCTCGATGTTGATCGCCTGGGTGATGTTGGCGTAGGACTGCGCCTCGCGCTTAGGCCCTGACGTCGTATCGAAATAACCGCTGAACAGCGGTGTCAGATCCCCCGCCTCCGAGCAGCCGAAAATCAGCCGCTGGGCCTGGATCGAACCGGACGAATAAACAAACAGTTGAAAGCCGTCCCGATGCCAGCGCTTGAGCGCGTCAACGGCGTCCGGGTACACGTGCCCCTTCAATTGCCCGGTCTGATAGCCCTGTTCCCAGACCATGCCCTGCAACGCCTTCAACGGCGTGGCCTTGCGGTCTTCAGCGATCCAGCCCAACAGGATCTCGATGACCCGCTCGACGTCGGCGTCCGGTTCGTTGCTGTCGCGGCGCACGGCAGCCAGTTGCTCCGCCACATCGACGCGTTCGGCGTGCTGACGGACAAACGCCGGCAAGTGTTTGGCGGCATAGGGGAACAGCACGTCGAACACAAAACTCACCGCGCTGGTGGTGCCTTCGATGTCAGTGAGAATCGCTTTGATCGGCATCGACTCAGTCCTCCAGACGCGGGAATTGGCTGGCAATGTCTTCGCCGGTGAAATTGGCCACCCAGCCTTCCGGGTTGTTGAACAGACGGATCGCGACGAAATGCGGATGTTCGCCCATGTCGAACCAGTGCCTGGTACCGGCCGGCACCGAGATCAGGTCGTTTTTCTCGCACAGCACCGCGTAGACGTAATCGTCGATGTGCAGGGTAAACAGGCCACGACCGGCGACGAAAAATCGTACTTCGTCTTCGCCATGGCGGTGTTCGTTGAGGAACTTGGCGCGCAATTCGGCTTTTTGCGGGTGATCGCTGTTGAGGCTGATCACGTCGACAGTGACGTAACCGCGCTCGGTCATCAGTTGGTCGATCTGCTCCCGGTAGGCGGCGATCACTTCTTCCTGACTGGCACCCGGCTGGATCTTCGCCGCCGCTTGCCAGCGGTCGAAACGTACGCCCTGCTCGGCCAGGGTCGAGACGATGTCTTCGAAATGGGTCAGCACCTTGTTGGGAATTTCAGGGCTGGAGACGTGATAGACGGACAGGCTGCTCATCAGGGCAACTCCTTAACGGTTCATGCTTTAAAGAGCGAGCGCACCTTCAACTCGCACTCGAACAAAAATTCAAAGGCCTCGATCTGCCGCAGGGCATCGCTCATGCGCGCGCCCCAGGTGTACAGGCCGTGGCCACGGATCAGGTAGCCGACGCAATCGGGATGGGCGTCGAGCCAAGGCTGCACCTTGGCGGCCAGGCGCGCAATGTCCTGGTCGTTGTCGAAAATCGGCACCCGCACCCGGGATTCGTGGGTCGTCACACCGCTGAAGGCCTTTTGCAGTTCGTAGTCTTCGAACTCGATGAAGTCTTGCGGCGTCAGGCGCGACAGCACGGTGGCGTTCACCGAGTGGGTGTGCAGCACGGCACCGATCTCCGGGCGCCAGTTGTAGAGTTGGGTGTGCAACAGGGTTTCGGCGGACGGTTTCTTGCCCGGCTCCAGGCTGTTGCCCGACAGGTCAGTGGCCAGCACATCGTCCATACCCAGTTGCCCCTTGTGCTTGCCGGACACGGTCAGCAGGGCTTCGGTCGGCGACAGGCGGGTCGAGTAGTTGCTGCTGGTGGCCGGCGACCAGCCGCGGCCATACAGAAAACGCCCGGCGTCGATGATTTCCTGGGCGAGTTGTTCACGGGTAAGGCTCATGGCCTGTCCTCTTGCATACGAGTGGCAATGATAACGGCAGCCGCGACGGCTGCGAGACTGGCAATACTAAAGGTCCATTCCGCGCCCAGGGCATTCCAGCTGTAGCCGGAATACAACGCGCCCAACGCACCGCCGGTGCCGGCCAATGCGGCATACAGCGCCTGGCCCTGGCCTTGCTGGCGCGCCCCGAAGCTACGTTGCACGAATGAAATGGCAGCGGCGTGAAAGCTGCCGAACGTCGCCGCGTGCAATACCTGGGCAAACAACAGCACCCAGAGAAACTCCGCGAGCGAACCCAGCAACAGCCAACGCAACGCCGCCAGCAGAAAACTCGCCATCAGCACCCGACGCAGGGAAAACCGCGCGAGGATCTTGCTCATGACCAAAAACATCAACACTTCGGCCACCACGCCAACGGCCCAGAGCATGCCGATCACGCCCCGGCTGTAACCCAGGTGCTCAAGATGCAGCGTCAAGAACGTGTAATACGGCCCGTGGCTCATCTGCATCAGCGCCACACAACCGTAAAACGCTAACACACCGGGGTTGCGCAGTTGCTGGAGAAATCCCACCCCGGTCAACCGTTCACCCTGAATCGGTTGCGCGTTAGGCACCCACAAACTGCTGACCACGATGCCGGCCAGGATCAGCACCAGCGCCGCCGGGTAGATGTCCAGGCTCAGCCATTCGAACAAGCGGCCCAGCGCGACCACGGTGATGATGAACCCGATGGAGCCCCACAGGCGAATCTGGCTGTAGCGCGAGGTCTGCCCCTGCAAGTGCGCCAGGGTGATGACTTCGAACTGCGGCAACACCGCGTGCCAGAAGAACGCGTGCAAGGCCATGACCATCGCCAGCCAGGCGTAGGTCTTGCTGACGAAAATCAGCGAAAAGGTCAGCAGCGTACACACTGCGCCGAAGCGCACGATGGCCAGTCGCCGACCGGTGTAGTCGCCCAGCCAGCCCCAGATGTTCGGCGCCACGCAGCGCATCAGCATCGGGATCGCCACCAGCTCGCCAATGCGCGCGGCGCTGAAACCCAGGTGATCGAAATACAGCGCCAGGAACGGCGCTGTCGAACCGAGCAAGGCGAAATAGAACAGATAGAAACTGGAGAGCCGCCAGTACGGGAGCGCCGCAGTCGCCATCAGACGGCTGCGACCATGATGTCAGCCATTTACAGCTGACCCAGCACCGGCGTGCTCACGCGCACATCGGCGTTCTGCCCACGGTGGCGCAGCAGGTGATCCATCAGCACGATGGCCATCATCGCCTCGGCAATCGGCGTGGCGCGGATGCCGACGCACGGGTCGTGACGGCCCTTGGTGATCACTTCCACCGGGTTGCCATGGATGTCGATGGAACGGCCCGGCGTGGTGATGCTCGACGTCGGCTTCAGCGCCAGGTGCGCAACGATGGGCTGACCGGAGGAAATACCGCCGAGAATGCCGCCCGCGTTGTTGCTGAGAAAACCTTCCGGGGTCATTTCATCGCGGTGCTCGGTGCCGCGCTGGGCGACGCTGGCAAAGCCGGCGCCGATTTCCACGCCCTTGACCGCGTTGATGCTCATCAGCGCATGGGCCAGTTCGGCGTCGAGGCGGTCGAAGATCGGCTCGCCCAGGCCCGGCATCACGCCTTCGGCAACCACGGTGATTTTCGCGCCGACCGAATCCTGGTCCCGGCGCAACTGGTCCATGTAGGCCTCCAGTTCCGGCACCTTGTCCGGGTCCGGGCTGAAGAAGGCGTTCTCTTCCACCGAATCCCAGGTCTTGAACGGGATTTCGATCGGGCCGAGCTGGCTCATGTAGCCGCGAATGACGATGCCCTGGCTGGCCAGGTACTTCTTCGCAATCGCACCGGCCGCGACGCGCATGGCGGTTTCCCGGGCCGAACTGCGGCCGCCGCCGCGGTAGTCGCGCTCGCCATACTTGTGGTGGTAGGTGTAGTCGGCGTGGGCCGGGCGGAACAGGTCCTTGATCGCCGAGTAGTCCTTGGACTTCTGGTCGGTGTTGCGGATCAGCAGACCGATCGGGCAGCCAGTGGTGCGGCCTTCGAACACACCGGAGAGGATTTCGACTTCGTCGGCTTCCTGGCGCTGGGTGGTGTGGCGGCTGGTGCCGGGCTTGCGGCGGTCCAGGTCACGCTGCAGATCCTCAAGGGATATCTCCAGCCCCGGCGGGCAGCCATCGACAATGGCGACCAACGCCGGGCCATGGCTTTCGCCCGCGGTGGTGACAGTGAACAGCTTGCCGTAGGTATTGCCGGACATGCAGGACGCTCCGTGAAATGAACCTGAATACGTAATGCGCGCCAGTATACGCAGGCTACCCAAGTAGTTCATCCTCGAACCTTATGGGTGCCTGTGAGTCCAACCGGCATCTTCTTGATGATGGCGCGATGATGCTGCGAGTTCTAGCCTTGAGCCTTACCCTGATTTCCGGCTTCGCCCAGGCGACTGTCCTGCAACGACCGATCACATTGGATACGGGCACCGGCGAGCTTTTCGGCTCGCTGTTGCTGCCAAAATCCGACAACCCTGTGCCGGTTGTGCTGATCATTTCCGGTTCCGGCCCTACGGACCGTGACGGAAACAACACCGACGGCGGGCGCAATGACAGCCTCAAGCGCCTGGCCTGGGTGCTGGCCAAACACAACATCGCCAGCGTGCGTTACGACAAGCGTGGCGTGGCCGCGAGCCTGGCGGCGACCCCGGATGAACGCAACCTGACGGTGGAAGCCTACGTGGCCGACGCACAGGCCTGGGGTCGCAAGCTCAAGACCGATCCGCGTTTCGGCCAACTGATCGTGCTGGGTCACAGCGAAGGCGCCTTGATCGCCAGCCTCGCTGCGCCGGATATCGATGCCGACGCGGTGATTTCTATCTCCGGCAGCGCAAGGCCGGTGGATCAGGTCATTCGCGAGCAACTGGGCAATCGCCTGCCGCCACCGCTGATGCTGCGCAGCAATGAATTGCTCGACAGCCTCAAGGCCGGGAAACCCGACGACAATGTGCCGCCACCCTTGCAGGCGATTTTCCGCCCGAGTGTGCAGCCATACCTGATTTCCCTGTTCCGCCAGGACCCGGCCACGGCGTTTGCCAAGCTGAAGATGCCGGCGCTGATCATCCAGGGCAGCAACGACATCCAGGTCGGCGTCAATGACGCAAGGCTGCTCAAGGCGGCCAAGCCGGACGCCGAACTGGCACTGATCGAGGGCATGAACCACGTCATGCGCATCGTGCCCAACGACGTCAAACGCCAAATGGCCTCCTATAAGGACCCGCAGTTGCCTCTGGCGGCGGAACTGGGCACGCGAATTCTCGGGTTTATTGACGGACTTCGCGCCAGTTAACCTCCAGTCTTGAAAAAAACGGCCGATAAGCCTTTGTCGCCAACACATTGGTTGGCGACAAGCTGAGCTTGGACAGGATCTCGCCGTTATGACTGACACCCAGACTTCACCCGACACCAGCGCTGAAAAAGACGCACCGCCAGCGGTCGAGCTACCCTGGGCGGACGTCCACGCCGAGCACCACAAGATGCTCCGTCTGGCGCCGCTGCAGACTGACCGCAACACCGGCGGGCGCCCATTGCGCTTTGTCGAATTAGGCTATGCCGAACGCAACGACAAAGCGCACAGCCTGATGCGCATGAGCATCACCCTGCCCGGCCAGCGCGTGCGCAAGGAACAGAATCATCTGGATGTGTGGGTCGATCACGCCGAAAAACGCGTGCATTTCGGACCGGAAAGCGGCTTGCAGGTCGAACCGCTGAACCGTGGCATTGGCCGATTCATGGCGGCCCAAGGCATCAACTGGGCGAAGAAGCGCTGGCCGACCTACACCGTCGACGGCTTTGACCTGAACAACAAGGATGCACTGAACGAAGACACCCGCCTGCGCCGCGATCACTTTTTGCGCGTTCACGGTTTCGACGTGGCGTATGCCGATGCCCAGCATTTGAAAGGCAGCGTCAAGCCGGTCAAGGTCGGCGACCTCTCTGGCGACTGGAACAGTGAAAAACTGCAGGTCGTGGAGATTCTCGAGGCGGCGCAGATGCTCCAGCAAGCCGAGCAGAACCTGGCCGAGCAGGAAGTCAAACTCAAGAAACACGAAGAGAAAGTCAGCAAGTACAAACGCGAAGACGCCGGGCTGCGATTCACCATCACCTGCCTGGTGGCGTTTGCGGTGTTTCAGGCGGGATTGTTGATCTGGATTGCCACGCACCGGTAAAGGTTCAAGACCGCGGTGCCGCCATTCGCGAGCAAGCCCGCTCCCACACTCGATTGTTATCGATAACGGATTTGTAGTCAGACACAAATCCAATGTGGGAGCGGGCTTGCTCGCGAAGCTTTTGGAAGTCAGACGCGGGAAGCGAACAACGCCTGATGCTCATGGCATTGCTGCGCGCTCAGCATGAACACACCATGGCCGCCACGCTCGAACTCCAGCCAGGCGAAGTCGACTTCCGGGTACAACGCCTCGACGTGCACCTGGCTGTTGCCCACTTCGACAATCAGCAAGCCCTTCTCGGTCAGATGATCCGCCGCCTCGGCGAGCATGCGTCGCACCAGGTTCAAACCGTCATCACCGCAGGCCAGGCCCAGTTCCGGTTCGTGCTGGTATTCGTCCGGCATGTCGGCGAAATCTTCCGCATCAACGTAGGGCGGGTTCGACACGATCAGGTCGAAACGCTGACCCGGCAAACCCTCGAAACCGTCGCCCTGCACCGTGTACACACGCTCATCGACGCCATGGCGCTCGATGTTCTGATTGGCCACTTCCAGCGCTTTGAACGACAGGTCCGCCAACACCACCTCGGCATGCTGGAACTCGTAGGCGCAGGCGATGCCGATGCAACCGGAACCGGTGCACAGGTCGAGAATCCGCGCCGGCTCGTTGGCCAGCCACGGGGTAAACCGGTTTTCGATCAACTCGCCGATAGGTGAACGCGGGATCAACACACGCTCATCGACGATGAACGACATGCCGCAGAACCAGGCCTCGCCCAGCAGGTACGCGGTAGGCACCCGCTCCTCGATGCGGCGCTTGAGCAAAAGCTGCAGGTGAACCACTTCGTCCTCTTCCAGATTGCAGTCGAGGTAGCTGTCGGCGATTTCCCACGGCAGGTGCAGCGCGCCCAACACCAATTGCCGGGCTTCGTCCCAGGCGTTGTCAGTGCCATGGCCGAAAAACAGATCCTCCCCATGGAAGCGGCTGACGGCCCAACGGATATGGTCACGCAGGGTACGAAGGCGGGAAGTGATCACGACGGCAAACTCCAGAAAAATCGACGGGAGATTCTACCAGTCAAACGACGTCACGACGACGCGGGAAACTACCGATTCAAATGTAGGAGTTATCCATTTTTTCGCCAGGCTATTGAACAAAACGTGACTATTGACAAGGCTACAGGCCAGCAACGACGGCACCTACGATCGTAGCGATTCACAGAACCGCTCAGCCAGAGGACAATGGCGCAAAAGCCCCACTTCAAGGAGCCCCAGAATGTCTGTTCCAAAAACGATGTTTCAACTCAGCGGCCGCGGTTATGCAGCGGCCAATCTGAGCCATGCCACCCTGGTCATCATCGATGCCCAGAAAGAATACCTCAGCGGTCCCCTGGCCCTGAGCGGCATAGATGAAGCTGTCGCGAACATCAAGCAGTTGCTCGAGGCTGCCCGCGCCGCCGGCCGGCCGATCGTGCATGTCCGCCACCTCGGTACGCTCGGCGGGCTGTTCAACCCCCAGGGCGTAGGTGGTGAGTTCATTCCGGGCCTGGAGCCACAGAGCGATGAAACCGTCATCGGCAAATTGTTGCCAAGCGCGTTTCACGGCACCGAACTGGCAAAACGCCTGGAAGACTTTGGCGCCCTTGACCTGATCGTCTGCGGCTTCATGAGTCACTCCAGCGTCAGCACCACAGTGCGCGCCGCCAAGAACCTGGGCTTCCGCTGCACCCTGGTGGAAGACGCCTGCGCCACCCGCGACCTGCCCTACAAGGGCGGCGTGCTGAGTGCCGCACACGTTCATCAGACGGAAATGGCGATCATGGGCGACAACTTCGCCACCCTCGCGCTGACCCGTGAACTGATCTGATCGACGCTCAATGAGCGGCCTGAAACGCCGCTCATCCGCAAAAGCCTCCCATTTGCCGTAATTGTCTTAGCCTCAGGAACATCCCGGTCAACTCCCGGTCGAAGGGCCGATACCCATTGAGGAAGGTCGGAATGAAGTTATCCGATGGTTTTGACGCTCGCCGCTTGCGGCCCAAAGGGCAAAGCAACTGGCGTTTTCGAATCGGCGCGACGTTCGCGGCGTTGCTGGCGATGTGTGGCGTGTTGCTCGCCATGGCCGGTGTCGCCGGCCTGCTCGGCCACGCACCTGCCCTGGGTGAATTGAACACCAGCCGCACCGGTGCTGCCGTGATCCTGGCCATCGGCCTGTTCGTGCTGTACCTCGGTGTCTGGCTGTGGCGCCGTTGCCGTCGTCGCTCGCGACAGTCCCGGGAACTGGCCATGTCGCCGCACCTGATGAAAAAACACGACTGAGCCTGGCGTCGCGCGCGTTTTTGTCGCGCCCGATTCGCTTCGAGTTGGGTAAACTGGCCGCCCTTCGCGGAGGCTGACATGCAAGACGACGATTTTTCCCTGTTCAAAAGCGCGATCCAAGGCGTCAAGCCGATCAAGCATGATCGCGCCGAAACCGGCAAACCCAAGGCTGATCGCGCGCAGATTGCCAAGCTGCGTCAAGCGGCAACCGTACGCACCGAATCCACCACCGTTGACGGGCTGTCCGATCAGTTCGTCATCGACGTCGGCCCTGAAGACGAACTGATGTGGGCTCGCGATGGCGTGCAGGAAAGCCAGATGCGCAAGCTCAAGATCGGACAGATTCCGTTCGAAGGCAGCCTCGACCTGCACGGCATGAGCGTGGAAAAAGCCCGGGAAACCCTCTGGGCGTTCCTGGCCGAAGCCACCAGATTCGAAATCCGCTGCGTGCGCGTCACCCATGGCAAGGCGGTACGCCTGGACGGCAAGCGGCCGATGATCAAAAGCCACGTCAACACCTGGCTGCGCCAGCATCCACAGGTGCTCGGCTTCACCTCGTGCCAGGCGAAACATGGCGGTGCCGGCGCCGTTTATGTGATGCTCAAACGCACCATGATGGAAGGTCGCGACGAGTAAAGCTGACGCGTCACGCTTGCAGCGTCGTGTCCGTCACCGTACCCTTGCCCTTTGCGTAAAATCCCACAGGTAGTTTCATGTCCCTGGAACAGAATTACACGGCGATCCTCGGCCAGCTCGGCGAGGACGTTTCCCGCGAAGGCCTGCTCGACACGCCAAAACGTGCCGCCAAAGCCATGCAGTACCTCTGCCGCGGCTATGAACAGACACTGGAAGAGGTCACCAACGGTGCCCTGTTCAGCTCCGACAACAGCGAAATGGTGCTGGTCAAGGACATCGAGTTGTACTCGTTGTGCGAACACCACCTGCTGCCGTTCATCGGCAAGGCTCACGTCGCCTACATCCCGAGCGGCAAGGTGCTGGGCCTGTCGAAGGTGGCGCGGATCGTCGATATGTACGCCCGTCGCCTGCAGATCCAGGAAAACCTCAGCCGCCAGATCGCCGATGCGGTCCAGCAAGTCACCGGCGCCCTGGGCGTTGCGGTGGTGATCGAGGCCAAGCACATGTGCATGATGATGCGCGGCGTGGAAAAGCAGAATTCGACGATGATCACCTCGGTGATGCTCGGTGAGTTCCGCGAAAACGCCGCCACCCGCAGTGAATTCCTCAGCCTCATCAAGTAATTCGCGGCACGAAGAAAACCGGCATTCATCGCCGGTTTTTTTTCACCTGCAAAAAATCAGGTAAGCTGCGCGCCCTTCTTCGTTTGCACCGTGAGGCTTTCAACGTGTTCGTAAAAGCGCTTCGTGTCGGCCTCGGCCAACTGATCATTTTCATCGACTTCATCACTCGCCCAAGCAAGATGAAGCGTCCTGCCGCCGCTCAGGTCCAGGTCGAATCCGCCGCCAAGGGCCTGACCCTGTATCAATTCCACGCCTGTCCGTTCTGCGTGAAGACCCGCCGCACCCTGCGCCGCCTGAATGTGCCGGTGGCTCTTCGCGATGCGAAGAACAATGAACAGGATCGCCAAACCTTGCTGGAGCAAGGTGGCAAGATCAAGGTGCCGTGCCTGCGCATCGAAGAGAATGGCCAGACCACCTGGATGTATGAGTCCAAGGTGATCATTGATTATCTGGACAAGCGTTTCGCGGCGGCCTGATGTTTTTTCGGTGAGGCTGCCGGCCTCTTCGCGAGCAAGCCCGCTCCCACAGGTTTTGTGAGCACCACAATACCGTGTGGGAGCGGGCTTGCTCGCGAAGAGGCCGGCACAGACACCGCAAACCTCAGACAAAAATAAACCGGCCCTTGCGCCGGTTTATTTGTTTTCAGGCCGCTTGCGCCGCCTGCGCCTGTCTCACCACCGCCGCCAACCGCTTGAGCCCTTCATCCAGTCGCGCCGGATCAATGTGACTGAAGTTCAACCGCAGATACCCCGGATGATTATCCGGCTCAGGGAAGAACGGTTCGCCCGGCATGAACGCCACGTCGTTGGCCAGCGCGGCATTGAGCAAGGTGCGGGTGTCTTGCGGCTGCTTGAGTTTCAGCCAGAAAAACAGCCCGCCCTGGGGCACATTCCAGTCCGCCAGATCGGAGAAATGAGTTTCCAGTGCAGCCTGAAACGCATCCCGACGGCCCCGATAAAAATCGCGCAATTCACTGCGGTGTCGTTGATATTTCTCGGTGCCGATCCATTGCAGTGCCTGCCACTGGCCGACCCGATTGGTGTGCAGATCCGCCGACTGCTTGAGTTTCAGCAGATGGGGAAACAGGTCCGGGCTGGCGATCAGGTAGCCGATGCGCAATCCCGGCAACAGGGTTTTCGACACCGTCCCGGTATAGATCCAGTTGGCCTTCTTCAAGCGACTGACAATCGGCGTGGCGCTGCCACCGTCGAAGGTCAGTTCGCGGTAAGGCTCGTCTTCAATCAGTGTCACGCCGAACTCATCGAGCAATGCCGCCACCGCGTCGCGCTTGGCTTCGCTGTAACGCACCGCCGATGGATTCTGGAAGGTCGGGATCAGGTAGATGAAGGCCGGGCTGTGTTGCTCCAGGCGAGCGCGTAACTCCGTCAGGTTCGGGCCGTCGGCCTCCAGCGGCACGGTCAGGCAATCGGCGCCGAACAGCTGAAAAATCTGCAACGCCGCCAGATAAGTCGGCGCTTCGAGCAGGATTTCGGTGCCCTTGTCGATGTACAGCTTGGCCGCCAAGTCGAGGGTCTGCTGCGAGCCGCTGACCACCAGCACCTGGCTCGCCTCACAGGCCACTCCCAACGCTCGCGCCTCGGCGGCCAGCGCTTCACGCAGTGCCGGCTCGCCTTCGCTCATGCCGTATTGACCCATGGAAACTGGCATCCCGGCCCAATCGACTTTTGGCAGCATGGCTTCGGCCGGCAGACCGCCGGCAAACGACATCATCTGCGGACGCTGGGCCGCGGCGAGGATTTCACGGATCAAAGAACTTTTAAGGCGTGAGACACGTTCGGAAAAAGCCATGGGGATCACCGGTAGCGAGGCATGTGGAAAATGAGTCAAACTTATTGACCGAAATTACGCTTCCTCGAACGGATACGTCAATATGCTTGACCTTAAAAACCCGATCTCCCAGCAGCAAGCCATGGAAGCGTTTTTCTTTGGCTACCAGGCCTTCACCGCCAAGGCCGATGAAATGCTCGAACGTCGCGGCCTGAGTCGGGTGCATCAGCGCATCGTGTTTTTCATCGCCCGCTATCCGAATCTGAGCGTGAAGGAGCTGTTGGCGTTGCTCGGCGTGAGCAAGCAGGCGTTGAACATGCCGTTGCGGCAATTGCTGGAGATGCATCTGGTCGAGAGCGTCGCGTCCGAGACGGACAAGCGTAAGCGCCTGCTGGAGTTGACCGCCGAAGGCGCGCGGTTTGAACAGGCGCTGCGGCGCGAGCAGGTGAAGTTGCTGGAGCGGGTGTTTGCCGAGGCTGGGGAGACGGCGGTGAATGGGTGGTTGGCGGTGAATCTGGCGTTGGGGCAAACCCGGTTGTCGGCAGACTGAGTGTTGAATCAGCTGGATTTGTAGTGGCTGAACCGACGCCTTCGCGAGCAAGCCCGCTCCCACAGGGGAATGCGGTCACCTGTGGGAGCGGGCTTGCTCGCGAAGACGTCGGAACAGGCGATATATCCCTAAAGCCAAACTTTTCGTCGACAAAATCAAAAACATTATTTGCTTTCTTTGTATACAAAAGCATAATCCACTTCGTGCGAGTTCCTGACCATACGGTCAACAAATTCGCAAGTGCCTCAAAGGGCCGCTGCCACCCTCATGGGTCCGGCCCTGGAAATAACAATAAAACTCTTGAGGAGTATTCGCTGTGGAAAGCCGCAAATCCGAAGCATCGACGCTGGATCTCTCGCCGCCATTACGCAATGGCTTGCTGGAACGTCTGTTCAAACTCAGCTTGCACGGCACCACGGTGAAGACCGAGCTGATTGCCGGTCTGACAACCTTCATCACCATGGCTTACATCATTTTCGTCAACCCCAACATCATGGCTGACGCCGGGATCGATCACGGTGCGGCGTTCGTCGCCACCTGCATCGCCGCGGCACTGGGTTGCCTGTTGATGGGCCTGTACGCCAACTGGCCGGTCGGCCTGGCACCGGGCATGGGGCTGAACGCCTTCTTCACCTACACCGTGGTCGGCACCATGGGCTACAACTGGGAAACCGCCCTCGGCGCGGTATTCGTGTCCGGTGTGTTGTTCATGATCCTGACCTTCTCGCGGATCCGCGAATGGCTGCTCAACAGCATCCCGGTCAGCCTGCGCTTCGCCATGGGCGCCGGCGTGGGTCTGTTCCTGGGGCTGATCGGTCTGAAAACCGCGGGTATCGTCGTCGATAGCCCAGCCACGCTGATCAAGCTCGGCTCCCTGCGCGAACCCGGCCCGCTGCTCGCTGCCGTGTGCTTCCTGATGATCTCCATCCTCAGCTACCACAAAGTGTTCGGCGCGATCCTCATCAGCATCATCACCGTGACCCTCGCTGGCTGGGGTCTGGGCCTGGTGCACTACGAGGGCATCATGTCGGCTCCACCGAGCCTCGCCCCTACCTTCATGGCCATGAACGTCGCCGGCGTGTTCAACGTCAGCATGATCAGTGTGGTCCTGGCGTTCCTCTTCGTACACATGTTCGACACCGCCGGTACCTTGATGGGTGTTGCCCAGCGCGCCAACCTGGTCGGTGCTGACGGCCGCATCGAAAACCTCTCCCGCGCCATGAAAGCCGACAGTGCGTCCAGTGTATTCGGTGCGGTAGTCGGCGTTCCGCCGGTCACCAGCTACGTTGAAAGTGCCGCTGGTGTAGCTGCGGGTGGTCGGACTGGTCTTACCGCAGTGACCGTAGGTGTGCTATTTATTGCAGCCATGTTCTTCGCTCCGCTGGCCGGGATGATTCCTGCCTATGCAACCGCGGGCGCACTGATTTATGTAGCGATGCTGATGATGGGCGGCATGGCCCACATCGAATGGGACGAAGCGACCGACAGCATCCCGGCGATCGTCACCGCAATCATGATGCCGCTGACCTTCTCGGTCGCCGACGGCATCGCGCTGGGCTTCATCACCTACGTGGCGCTGAAGGCCGGCACCGGCAAGTACAAGGAAATTTCCGTGAGCCTGTGGGTGCTCTGCGCGATCTTCATCGCCAAGTTCATCTTCTTGTAAGCCACACGCGGTACATGCTTGAAAACAGCCTCACCCCGTCGGGTGGGGCTTTTGTGCAAATGGAGGAAAGTGATGAGTCTGGAAACCTGGCTGCTGTTCAGCGGCGCTGCGCTGATAGTGATCCTGATCCCGGGGCCGCTGTCGTTGCTGATGATCAGCAACAGCCTGAATTACGGCCTGCGCCGCTCTTACCCGGCCTTTCTTGGCGGCGTGTCGGCGTCGATCTGCCTGTTGAGCGCTTCGGCGCTGGGCCTGGGTGCATTGTTGCTGGCGTCGGAACAGCTGTTCAGCGCTCTGAAGATTCTTGGCGCCCTTTACCTGTTCTACCTCGCCTGGCAGAGCTGGCAGCAATCGCGTCTGCCTTCCCATGGCGCTGAAGTGCCACAGGCCGCGCCGGTGCCACGCTTTCGCGCGCTGTTCGGGCGCGCGTTCATGCTGGGCGCCAGCAACCCGAAGGACATCCTGTTCTTCGCAGCTTTCCTGCCGCAGTTCTTGAGTGCTGAACTGCCGTTCCTGCCGCAGTTGCTGGTGATGATTGTCACTTGGACACTGCTGGATCTGGCCTGCAAGTTGGCTTATGGCCTCGGTGCCCATGGTGCGGCGCGGTATCTGCGCAGTGGCAAGGGGCAGAGCTGGTTCAACCGGATCAGTGCGGGGTTGTTCAGTGGTGCGGGGGCTGCGTCCCTGCTGAGCCGCTAAAAGCCAAAAGCTAAAGCTTCGCGAGCAAGCCCGCTCCCACATTGGAATGCATTCTCCTGTGGGAGCGGGCTTGCTCGCGAAGGCGCCCTCACAGCCCCCCCCTTTCCTCCAGACGAAAAAAAGCCCGCAGTGTGAGCGGGCCAAAGACCAAAGAAGCTATATGCGCAGTCGCTTCCAGGGTGCAGCAGCTGCTTGGGGGATCAGCTGCCGCGATAGGTGGAGTAGCTGTAAGGCGAAATCAACAACGGCACATGGTAGTGATCCTGCTCGGCGGAGATGCCGAAACGCAGCACCACCACATCCAGGAAGGCCGGCTCCGGCAGCTTGACGCCACGGGCGCGGTAGTAATCGCCGGCATGAAACTGAACCTGATAGACCCCGGTGCGGTAGTCATCGCCTTGCAGCAGCGGTGCATCGACACGGCCATCGCTGTTGGTTATCGCGCTGGCGACCAATTCCAGCTGCGAGCCTTCAACGCGGTACAACTCGACCTTGATCGAGCTGCCCGGGCAACCGTGTGCTGCGTCCAAAACGTGTGTAGTCAAACGTCCCATTGATTCTGCGCGCCTGCCTGCGTGGAGCAGTCAGACTTCGCGCCTCCCGAAGTCAGTTGAAAAGGAGACCGCACCGATTCGGAGCACGAAAAGCTGCGGCGAGCGACTGATTAAGACACTTTTCAAAAAAATTGTACACAATAAAAACGACATTTTTCGCATTAGCCCCGCCGTCTGCATATTTACCGTCGATTTCCCGCCAAACCGCACAGCCTATGAACCCTTCAATCAATAATTGACCAGTCAGGCAGATTTCTTGCAGGCTCACGCCAATCGCAGTAAAAGATGACAGTCGGTTAAAAATGCGAAAATTCAGGCTTACAAAGTGAATATAAAGTTGTATACAATCAGCCCATCGCTGTGACGCCAGCCTGCCCACCAATCTCCAGCTGCGTCACACCAACCGTCATCATCGAACAAGAAGGAAGCCTGCAGTGAGCGCTGACTACCCACGCGACCTGGTCGGTTACGGCAGTAACCCTCCTCACCCACACTGGCCGGGCAATGCCCGAATCGCCCTGTCGTTCGTACTCAATTACGAAGAAGGCGGCGAGCGCAACATCCTGCACGGCGACAAAGAATCCGAAGCGTTCCTCTCGGAAATGGTTTCTGCCCAGCCGCTGCAAGGCGCGCGCAACATGAGCATGGAATCCCTCTACGAGTATGGCAGCCGTGCCGGCGTCTGGCGGATCCTCAAGCTGTTCAAGGAATTCGACATTCCACTGACCATCTTCGCCGTGGCCATGGCCGCTCAGCGTCACCCGGATGTGATCCGCGCCATGGTCGATGCCGGCCACGAGATCTGCAGCCACGGCTATCGCTGGATCGACTACCAGTACATGGATGAAAACCAGGAGCGCGAGCACATGCTCGAAGCGATCCGCATCCTCACCGAGATCACCGGTGAGCGTCCGCTGGGCTGGTACACCGGCCGCACCGGCCCGAACACCCGTCGCCTGGTGATGGAAGAAGGTGGTTTCCTCTACGACTGCGACACCTACGACGACGACCTGCCCTACTGGGAACCGAACAACCCGACCGGCAAGCCGCACTTGGTGATCCCGTACACCCTGGACACCAACGATATGCGCTTCACTCAGGTCCAGGGTTTCAACAAGGGCGACGACTTCTTTGAATACCTCAAGGATGCGTTCGACGTGCTCTACGCCGAAGGCGCCGAGGCACCGAAAATGCTGTCGATCGGCCTGCACTGCCGCCTGATCGGCCGTCCGGCGCGTCTGGCGTCACTCAAGCGCTTTATCGAATACGCTAAAAGTCATGAACAGGTGTGGTTCAGCCGTCGCGTCGACATCGCGCGCCACTGGCAGGAAACCCACCCGTACCAAGGGGCCGCGAAATGAGCGCCTTTCAAACATTGAAACCATCGACATTGAGCCGCGACGCCTTCGTCAAAGCCTTCGCCGACATCTACGAACATTCGCCATGGGTGGCCGAGAAGGCCTTCGACCTGGGCCAGGACGCTTCGATCGACCAGATCGAAACCCTGCACCAGCGCATGAGCGACATCCTGTTGAGCGCCGATCACGCAAGCCAGTTGGCTCTGATCAACGCTCACCCGGACCTGGCCGGCAAAGCCGCCGTCCAGGGCCAGTTGACCGAAGCCAGCACCCATGAACAGGCTGGCGCCGGTATTCACCAATGCACGGCCGAAGAGTTCCAGCGCTTCACCGAGCTGAACGATGCCTACAAGGCCAAGTTCAAGTTTCCCTTCATCATGGCGGTAAAAGGCAGCAACCGGCATCAGATCCTCGCAGCGTTCGAAACGCGCATCCACAACCCGGTCGACACCGAGTTCAAATGCGCGCTGGCGCAGATCAACAAGATCGCCCTGTTCCGATTACTGACCCTATAGCAAGCCTGGCCCAGCGATTTCATGAACGCCGAAACCGCCCAGGGCCTTGCAAGCATCCCAAGCCACTTATTTAAAGGCAGACAAGAAGAATGAAAGCTTACGCCGTACCTTTCGAGAAGTTCGTCAACCTGGCCGATGCCCGCCTGGGCACCAAAATCATCTCGGTCACCGATGACTGGTTCGCAGACGCCAACCGTCTGTTCCAACCGACCCCGGCCGTATGGAAGGAGGGCGTGTTCGATGACAACGGCAAGTGGATGGACGGCTGGGAATCGCGCCGCAAGCGCTTCGAAGGCTTCGACAGCGCCGTGATCCGCCTTGGCGTACCGGGTTCGATCAAGGGCGTCGACATCGACACTTCATTCTTCACCGGCAACTTCCCGCCGTCGGCGTCCCTGGAAGCCTGCTTCCTGGCCGAAGGCGAACCGAACGAAAACACCCAGTGGGTTGAAGTGCTGTCCGCCGTCGAGTTGCAAGGCAACAGCCACCACTACCACGAAATCAATAACGACCAGGCCTTCAGCCACCTGCGCTTCAACATCTACCCGGATGGCGGCGTGGCCCGTCTGCGCGTGTACGGCGTGCCATTCCGTGACTGGTCGGCTACCGGCGACAACGAGCAAGTCGACCTGGCCGCAGCCCTCAACGGTGGCCGCGCCCTCGCCTGCTCCGACGAACACTTCGGCCGCATGAGCAACATCCTTAACCCGGGCCGTGGCATCAACATGGGCGATGGCTGGGAAACCGCGCGTCGTCGTACCCCGGGCAATGACTGGGTCATCGTCGCGCTGGGTCATGCCGGCGAAGTCGAGAAAGTCATCGTCGACACCCTGCACTTCAAGGGCAACTACCCGGACAGCTGCTCGATCCAGGGCGCGTTCGTGAAGGGCGGCACCGACAGCCAGATCGAAACCCAGTCGCTGTTCTGGCGCGAACTGCTGCCAAGCCAGAAGCTGGAAATGCACGCCGAACACACCTTCGCCGAGCAGATAAAGGCACTGGGCCCGATCACCCACATCCGCCTGAACGTGTTCCCGGATGGTGGTGTGAGCCGCCTGCGCGTTTTGGGCAAGGTCGCCAAGTAAGAGGTGAGGCCATTCGCGAGCAAGCCCGCTCCCACATTTGAAATGCATTCCCCTGTGGGAGCGGGCTTGCTCGCGAAGGCGTCAGAATAATCAGTACAAAATCTGGATAAGAAGAACAGCATGCGCACACTGACGATTGAACCGCTGACCAAAGAAGCCTTCGCCCCTTTCGGTGACGTGATCGAAACCGACGGCAGCGATCACTTCATGATCAACAACGGTTCGACCATGCGCTTCCATAAACTGGCGACGGTCGAAACCGCAACGCCAGAGGACAACGCGATTATCAGCATCTTCCGCGCCGACGCGCAGGACATGCCGCTGACCGTGAGCATGCTGGAGCGCCATCCGCTGGGCAGCCAGGCTTTCATTCCGCTGCTCGGCAATCCCTTTCTGATCGTGGTCGCGCCACTTGGCGATGAACCTGTATCAGGCTTGGTCCGAGCCTTCGTCACCAACGGCAGGCAGGGCATTAATTACCATCGCGGCGTCTGGCACCACCCGGTGCTGACGATCGAAAAGCGGGATGACTTCCTGGTGGTTGATCGCAGTGGCACAGGCAATAACTGCGATGAGCATTTTTTCAAAGAGGATGAGCGTTTGATCCTCGCCCCCCACCAATAAGAGAAGGTCCGATCACTCGACAACAAGAGTGACGGGCGAGAGGTAAAGACTGTGGAAGCACATCTGTTGGAATGGCTGAACCTGAGCGTGCGCTGGGTTCACATGATTACTGGCGTGGCCTGGATCGGTGCGTCGTTCTATTTCGTCTGGCTGGAAAACAACCTCAACCGGGTCAACCCGAAAAGCGGTCTGGCCGGCGATTTGTGGGCAATCCACGGTGGCGGTATCTACCACCTGGAGAAATACAAACTGGCGCCACCGACCATGCCGGACAACCTGCACTGGTTCAAATGGGAAGCCTACTTCACCTGGATGTCGGGTATCGCGCTGCTGTGCGTGGTGTTCTACTCCAACCCGACGCTCTACCTGCTGGCCCCGGGCAGCTCCCTGAGCGGTCCTGAAGGCGTGGCCATCGGTCTCGGCTCGCTGTTCATCGGCTGGTTCGTCTACTCCTTCCTGTGCGACTCGGCCTTGGGCAAACGCCCTGCCCTGCTGGGCTTCATCCTGTTCGTCCTGATCATCGGCGCGGCCTACGGCTTCAGCAAAGTGTTCAGCGGTCGGGGTGCGTACCTTCACGTCGGCGCGATCATCGGCACCATCATGGTCGGCAACGTGTTCCGCATCATCATGCCGGCGCAACGCGCACTGGTTGCGGCCATCGCCGAGAACCGCACGCCGGATCCGGCGCTGCCGGCCAAAGGCCTGCTGCGTTCGCGTCACAACAACTACTTCACCTTGCCGGTGCTGTTCATCATGATCAGCAACCACTTCCCGAGCACCTACGGCAGCCAGTACAACTGGTTGATCCTGGCCGGGATCGCGGTACTGGCGGTGTTGGTGCGTCACTACTTCAACACCCGTCACGACAGCCACAAGTTTGCCTGGACCCTGCCTGTGGCAGCGGTGGGCATGATCTGCCTGGCTTATGTGACTGGTCCGAAGCCGATGTCCAGCGCCCCTGAAGTGGCCAACGCTCCAGCGAAAATCGAATACCAGCCGCTGCCGGAAACCGCAGTGGGCGGTGGTTTGAAACCCGCTGAAGCCAAACCTGCAGAAGCGCCAGCCGCCGCACCGGCGCAAGCATCCAACGCCGGCCCTGGCTTTGACAAAGTGCACAGCGTGATTCAGGAACGTTGCGCGGTTTGCCACTCGGCCAAGCCCACCAGCCCGCTGTTCAGCGCGGCCCCTGCCGGCGTGATGCTCGACACCCCCGAGCAGATCCGCCAGAACGCACCGCGGATTCAGGCGCAAGCCGTCACCAGCCAGATCATGCCACTGGGCAACATCACTCAGATGACCCAGCAGGAACGTGACCTGATCGGTGCCTGGATTGTGCAGGGAGCCCAGACCAATTAATCGTTAAAAGCTTCGCGAGCAGGCTCGCTCCCACACAGGCAACACAGAACCTGTGGGAGCGGGCTTGCCCGCGAAAGCGTCGGGTCAGTCAACAACGATGTTGAATGTTATGGCCTCTTCGCGAGCAAGCCCGCTCCCACAGGTTTGCCTGACGCACAAAATCACAAGAATAAAAAAGATCCGAGGTGTTGCATGTCCGAGCTATCCGAAGCGCGCATCCCCGACGCACCCGCCATTCAGCGTTTGCCCCTCTTGCAACTGATCCTGGTCGGTTTGCAACATGTTCTGCTGATGTACGGTGGTGCCATCGCGGTACCGCTGATCATCGGACAGGCCGCTGGCCTGAGTCGTGAAGAAATCGCCTTCCTGATCAACGCCGACCTGCTGGTGGCGGGTATCGCCACCATCGTCCAGTCCCTCGGCATCGGCCCCATGGGCATTCGCATGCCGGTGATGATGGGCGCCAGTTTCGCCGCCGTCGGCAGCATGGTCGCCATGGCCGGCATGCCCGGTATCGGCCTGCAAGGGATCTTCGGCGCGACCATCGCCGCCGGGTTCTTTGGCATGCTCATCGCCCCGTTCATGTCCAAGGTCGTGCGCTTCTTCCCGCCACTGGTGACCGGGACGGTCATCACCTCGATCGGTTTGTCGCTGTTCCCCGTGGCCGTGAACTGGGCCGGCGGCGGTGCCAGCGCCGCTCAATTCGGCTCACCGATCTACCTGACCATCGCCGCCCTGGTACTGGGCACCATCTTGCTGGTGCACCGTTTCATGCGCGGCTTCTGGGTCAACATTTCCGTGCTGATCGGCATGTGCCTGGGCTACGTGCTCTGCGGCCTGCTCGGCATGGTCGACCTCAGTGGCATGGCTCAGGCGCCATGGCTGCAATTCGTCACGCCGCTGCACTTCGGCATGCCGAAATTCGAGCTCGCGCCGATCCTGTCGATGTGCCTGGTGGTGGTGATCATTTTCGTCGAGTCCACCGGGATGTTTCTGGCGCTGGGCAAGATCACCGGCCAGGAAGTCTGCCCACGGATGCTGCGTCGCGGTTTGCTGTGCGATGCCGGTGCCTCGTTCTTCGCCGGGTTCTTCAACACCTTCACCCACTCCTCCTTCGCCCAGAACATCGGCCTGGTGCAGATGACCGGCGTGCGCTGCCGTTCGGTGACCATCGTTGCCGGCGGGTTGCTGATCGTGTTGAGCCTGCTGCCCAAAGCCGCGTTTTTGGTGGCGTCGATTCCTCCGGCGGTACTGGGTGGCGCGGCGATTGCGATGTTCGGCATGGTCGCCGCCACCGGGATCAAGATTCTCCAGGAAGCCGATATCGGTGACCGTCGCAACCAGTTGTTGGTGGCGGTGAGCATCGGCATGGGCCTGATCCCGGTTGTCCGCCCGGAGTTTTTCGCCCACCTGCCCGTGTGGATGAGCCCGATCACCCACAGTGGCATCGCCATGGCCACCCTCAGTGCGCTGACGCTGAACCTGTTGTTCAACATCCTCGGTGGCGCCGAACGCGCGGCCATCAACGACTGCCACGCTCACACGCATTAACAGACGAAAGCCACAAAACCTGTGGGAGCGGGCTTGCCCGCGAAGGGGCCATCAGCCTCAACATCCTCGTTGACTGATGCACCGCTTTCGCGAACAAGCCCGCTCCCGCAGGAGAGCTACATGCGCCTCAAAAATAAAAACAAGAGGGAGCAACAGATGATTCGGACACAAACCAACCTGCTGTTGAGTGCTGGCCTGCTGGCCGCGAGTCAGGCCATGGCCGGCGATCTGCTGCTGTGGCAGACCAACAGCCTGAGCTACCTGTATGGCAAGGATTTCGTGGTCAACCCGCACATCCAGCAGACGATAACCTTCGAACACGCCGATCGCTGGAAGTACGGCGACAACTTCATGTTCATCGACAGCACCTACTACAACGGCGAGAAAGACCGGAACAAAGGCGTTCACGCCTACTACGGCGAGTTCAGCCCGCGCCTCTCCTTCGGCAAGATCCTCGACCGCCGTTTCGAATTCGGCCCGATCAAGGACGTGCTGCTGGCGATGACCTACGAGAACGGCGAAGACGACACCGAGGCCTACATGATCGGCCCCGGTTTCGACCTCGCGGTACCGGGCTTCAACTTTTTCACCCTGAACTTCTACTATCGCCAGACCGAAGGCTCGCGCCCTGGCGATGACGTCTGGCAAATCAGCCCGGCCTGGTCCTACACCCTTCCATTGGGCAGCTCGAACCTGTTGATCGACGGTTACATGGACTGGGTCGTGGACAACGACCAGAACGCCCATGGTACTTATCACGCCAACCTGCACTTCAACCCGCAGATCAAGTACGACCTGGGCAAGGTCATGGGCTGGCGGGAAAAACAGGTGTATGTCGGTGTCGAATACAGCTACTGGAAAGACAAGTACGGCATCGAAAACAGCTCCAGCTTCGACACCAATGAAAACACCACCAGCCTGCTGGTCAAGGTGCACTTCTGATGCTGCCCCGCAACCGTGCCCCAAGCCTGTCGTCGGTGCGCCGTTGCGGAGCACTTGAGACCTGGCCGAGGAGTCAGTATTCTCCGCGGCCGCCCGAATCCGGTTTAAAAAAAAGCCCGGATGTAAAACCTGACCAGAAAGCCAACTTATCCCGGCTCTGGCAGGCACCAAGGCACTCCAAAACCCCTCTCAATCGACCGCTCTTGAGCCGCCGAACGGGAGTTTTTTTGCTTTTTGAAAGCCTTGGCTCAGCTCTTGCTAACAGCATTAAAGCTGACCGAATGGATGATTTTTTACCGCTACAGAAACAGGCGCCACACCAGAGCGCCGACCTTAAAAAAATAACGTGGAACCACCTACTTTTTGGGAGCAACCGAATGAAACGTACGTGCACTAGCCTGATGCTGGCGGGATCAATGCTGGCCGGGGGCCAGGCCATGGCCGGCGATTTGCTGCAGTGGCAGAACAACAGCCTGACCTACCTCTATGGCAAGGACTTCCAGGTCAACCCGCGCATCCAGCAGACGGTGACCTTCGAACATGCCGATGGCTGGAAGTACGGCGACAACTTCTTCTTCATCGACAAAATCTTCTACAACGGCAAGGAAGACCACTTCGCGGGCGAGAACACCCACTACGGCGAATTCAGCCCACGCCTGTCGTTCAACAAGATCTTCGACCAGAAGTTCGAGTTCGGCCCGATCAAGGACGTGCTGCTGGCCATGACCTACGAGTTCGGTGAAGACGATACTGAGTCCTACCTGATCGGCCCTGGTTTCGACCTGGCCATCCCGGGCTTCGATTACTTCCAGCTGAACTTCTACAACCGCCACACCGAAGGCGACCGCCCGGGCGACAACATCTGGCAGGTCTCGCCGGTCTGGTCCTACACCATTGCGGTGGGTGGCTCGGACGTGCTGATCGACGGCTTCATGGACTGGGTGGTCGACAACGACGTCAACAGCAAAGGCGAGTACCACGCCAACCTGCACTTCAACCCGCAGGTCAAATACGACCTGGGCAAGGCGTTGAACCTGGGTGCCAAGCAGCTGTACGTGGGTGTCGAGTATGACTACTGGAAAAACAAGTACGGTATCGAAGACAGCCAGGGCTTCAAGACCGATCAGAGCGTGACCAGCTTCCTGGTCAAGGTTCACTTCTGATCATTTAATTCTGTAGGCGTCTGTATGGGCGCCTTCGCGAGCAAGCCCGCTCCCACATTTGATCTGCGCCGTACGCAATTATTGTGTTCGCTGAAAATCGAGTGTGGGAGCGGGCTTGCTCGCGAATGGCTGCACCGCCTGTCTCAAGCTGAAACTGCAGGCTCCGCCAAGCCGAGAAACCGGCACAACTCCCCGCGCTTGGCCAACGCATCCCGTCGCCCCAGTTCGATCAACTCGCTGCAATACCCCGCCTCGAACAGCAGGTAACTCAGCACTCCCGCCCCGCTGGTCTTGGTCGCACCCGGCCCGCGCAGAAACAGGCGCAATGCCGCCGGCAATTCCTGGCGATGGCGCGCGGCAATCTCGTCGATCGGCTGGCTCGGTGAGATCACCAATACGTCCACTGGCGCCACGCCCAAAGCGCGGATGGGTGTACCGTCGGGCATCAGGTGACTGAACTGGTTCAGGCGCTTTAACAGCTCGATATCGCTTTCCAGGCTGTCAATGAACGTACTGTTGAGCATGTGCCCGCCGATCTGCGCCAGGGTCGGCTGCTGACCGGTGTAGCTGCGCTGCAAGGGTTGTTGCGGGTCGACCCCGCGGGGGTTGCCGCTGACGCCCACCACCAGCACCCGACTGGCGCCCAGGTGCAACGCCGGACTGATCGGCGCCGACTGACGCACCGCGCCATCACCGAAATACTCTTCGTCGATTTTCACCGGAGCGAACAGCAGCGGAATGGCCGAACTGGCGAGCAGGTGTTCAACGGACAAGCGGGTGGGAACGCCAATGCGTCGATGGCGCAACCAGGCATCGATCTTGCCGCCGCCCTCATAGAAGGTGACTGCCTGGCCGGACTCATAGCCGAACGCGGTGACCGCCACCGCATGCAATTGCTTCTGTGCGATCGCTTCGGCGATGCCGCCCATATGCAGCTTGTCGTTGAGCAAATCCCGCAACGGAGAACTGTTGAGCAGCGCCACCGGCACCTGGGCACCGATGCCGAGCAAACTGTGGCTGACAAAGCGACTGGCCTGGCGGATCACCCCGGGCCAGTCGCTGCGCAACACCAGATGACTGCGAAAGCCCTGCCAGAAGGCCGTCAGACGTTCGATGGCGTTACGAAAATCCATTGCCCCGCTGGCGAGGCTGACGGCGTTGATCGCGCCCGCCGAGGTGCCGACGATCACCGGAAAAGGATTGCGGGCCCCCGGCGGCAACAATTCGGCAATCGCCGCCAGCACCCCGACCTGATAGGCCGCCCGAGCCCCGCCTCCGGAAAGAATCAACCCTGTAACCGGTTCAGCTGGACTCATGCACAACTCTCCATGGTGCTTGATGGGATTTCGTTGTTTCGACCTATTCCCCTGCAGGATCGGGACTCAACCGCGTTTGGCGTACAGCTTCGGTTCGCCCGGTGGACGGCTCTTGAAGCGACGGTGAGCCCACAGGTATTGCTCGGGATGCTCGCGCAGAACGCTTTCGATCCATTGGTTGATGCGCAGGCAGTCCTCTTCTTCGGTTTCGCCGGGGAAGCCTTCGAGCGGCGCATGGATCACCAAGCGATAACCGCTGCCGTCCGCCAGGCGCTCCTGGGTGAACGGCACCACCAGCGCCTTGCCCAGCCGCGCAAACTTGCTCGTGGCGGTGACGGTCGCAGCCTGGATGCCAAACAACGGCACGAAAATACTTTGCTTGGCGCCGTAATCCTGATCCGGTGCGTACCAGATCGCCCGGCCCGAGCGCAGCAGCTTGAGCATGCCGCGCACGTCTTCGCGTTCCACCGCCAGCGAATCGAGGTTGTGCCGCTCGCGGCCCTGGCGCTGGATGTAATCGAACAGCGGATTCTTGTGCTCGCGGTACATGCCGTCGATGGTGTGCTGCTGACCGAGCAACGCCGCGCCGATTTCCAGCGTCGTGAAGTGCAGGGCCATCAGGATCACGCCCTTGCCTTCGCGCTGAGCCTGCTGCAAATGCTCCAGCCCTTCGATGTGAGCGAGATTCGCCAGGCGCTTGCGCGACCACCACCAGCTCATCGCCATCTCAAAGAAAGCGATACCGGTGGAGGCGAAGTTTTCCTTGAGCAGGCGTTTGCGTTCGGCGGCGGTCTTTTCAGGAAAACACAGTTCCAGATTGCGCTTGGCAATGCGCCGTCTGTCGCCGGCCACCCGATACATCAAAGAACCCAGGACACGACCGATCCACAGCAGCGCCGGATACGGCAGCTGGACGATCAGCCACAACAGCCCCAGGCCACACCACAGCGGCCAGAAACGTGGAGATAGAAATGCTTTTCGAAAACGCGGGCGGTCCATTAATGCTTCCGGAATGACAATGGCCGCGCATTCTACATCGTTCGACCCGGCTTGCGGCCCGCGGGCGTTCTCGTTATAAGTCTCGGCACTTTTAGTGACAAGTCGTTGTATGCCGACCATGAGCCAAACCGAACCGCTAGACCAAGATCCCGTGTTCCAGTTGAAGGGCAGCATGCTGGCCATTACGGTGCTGGAACTGGCCCGTAACGACCTCGAAAGCCTTGATCGGCAACTGGCCGCCAAGGTCGCCCAGGCGCCCAACTTCTTCAGCAACGCACCGCTGGTACTGGCCCTGGACAAACTCCCGGCCAACGAAGGCGCGGTCGATCTGCCAGGGCTGATGCGCGTCTGCCGCCAGCATGGCCTGCGCACCCTGGCGATCCGCGCCAGCCGCATCGAAGACATTGCCGCCGCCATCGCGGTCGACCTGCCGGTGCTGCCACCGTCCGGCGCCCGGGAGCGGCCACTGGACCTGACCGAAGGCGAACCGAAGAAAAAACCGGAAAAACCGCCCGAGCCGACCATCAAGCCGACGAAAATCATCACCTCGCCAGTACGTGGCGGCCAGCAGATTTATGCCCAGGGCAGCGATCTGGTGGTGATCTCCTCGGTCAGTCCGGGAGCGGAACTTCTCGCCGATGGCAACATCCATGTATACGGCCCGATGCGTGGTCGCGTATTGGCCGGCGTCAAGGGCGACACCAAGGCGCGGATATTCTGTCAGCAAATGAGTGCTGAACTGATTTCCATCGCAGGGCATTACAAGGTTTCCGAAGATCTGCGCCGCGACCCTCTATGGGGTTCGGGTGTGCAGGTCAGCCTGTCCGGCGACGTGTTGAACATCATTCGGCTTTAACGGATACTGCCGCATTTTCCAAGCATCTCTAAAACGTAGCGAAAACGGCTCAAACGAAGTAGGAAAAAGGCCGAAAGCAGTGTTTACCGGGGGTAAACGCCGCTCAAAACCGAATTCCAGCCAAGGCTGTCCGACTGCAGTAGTTTTTCAGGAGATGTTTTTCAGGGACTGAAAAGTCCTTCTTCCTTAGGGGTGAAACACCTTGGCCAAGATTCTCGTGGTTACATCCGGCAAGGGTGGTGTGGGTAAGACCACCACCAGCGCCGCTATCGGTACCGGCCTCGCTCTGCGCGGCCACAAAACAGTGATCGTCGACTTCGACGTGGGCTTGCGTAACCTCGACCTGATCATGGGTTGCGAGCGCCGCGTGGTGTATGACTTCGTCAACGTGGTCAACGGCGAAGCCAACCTGCAACAGGCCCTGATCAAAGACAAGCGCCTGGAAAACCTCTACGTGCTGGCCGCCAGCCAGACCCGCGACAAAGACGCGCTGACCGTCGAAGGCGTGGAAAAAGTCCTGATGCAACTCAAGGAAGACTTTGAGTTCGTGGTCTGCGACTCCCCGGCGGGCATCGAGAAAGGCGCCCACCTGGCCATGTACTTCGCTGACGAAGCGATCGTCGTGACCAACCCGGAAGTCTCCTCGGTACGTGACTCCGACCGCATGCTCGGCCTGCTGGCCAGCAAGTCCCGTCGCGCCGAACGTGGCGAAGACCCGATCAAGGAACACCTGCTGATTACCCGTTATCACCCGGAACGTGTGAGCAAAGGCGAAATGCTCGGCGTAGAAGACGTCAAGGAAATCCTTTCGGTGACCCTGCTCGGCGTGATCCCTGAATCCCAGGCGGTGCTCAAGGCATCCAACCAGGGTGTTCCGGTGATTCTCGACGACCAGAGCGATGCCGGCCAGGCCTACAGCGATACCGTTGACCGCCTGCTGGGCAAGACCGTGGATCATCGATTCCTCGATGTACAGAAGAAGGGATTCTTCGAGCGCCTGTTTGGAGGCAACTAAGCAATGAACCTTTTTGACTTCTTTCGTGCCAACAAAAAGCAAAGCACCGCGTCGGTAGCGAAAGAGCGTCTACAGATCATCGTGGCGCACGAACGCGGCCAACGCAGTACCCCGGACTACCTGCCAGCCTTGCAGAAGGAACTGGTCGAGGTGATCCGCAAGTACGTCAATATCGGGTCCGATGACGTGCATGTCGCACTGGAAAGCCAGGGCAGCTGCTCGATTCTGGAACTCAATATCACCCTGCCTGATCGCTGAGTCGATCCGCCAGGAGCCACGGCGGCTCAGGTCCCTTCTGCAACCGGAAGGGACCTGAGTCGCCGTTGGCGTTTGTTACGAGGCTGTTTTAATGCCGTTGTCCAACATCCACATCATCCATCAGGATGCCGCCGTACTGGTGGTGAACAAACCGACCCTGTTGCTCTCTGTCCCTGGCCGGGCCGATGACAACAAGGACTGCCTGATTACCCGTCTGCAGGAAAACGGCTACCCGGAAGCGCGAATTGTCCACCGGCTGGACTGGGAGACTTCCGGCATCATCCTGCTGGCCCGCGACCCGGACACCCATCGCGAGCTGTCCCGACAGTTTCACGACCGCGAAACGGAAAAGGCCTACACCGCCCTGTGCTGGGGTCAGCCGGAACTGGACAGCGGCAGCATCGACCTGCCCTTGCGCTATGACCCGCCGACCAAGCCGCGCCACGTGGTCGACCATGAATTCGGCAAACATGCGCTGACCTTCTGGCGCGTGCTGGAACGCTGCGGCGACTGGTGCCGCGTTGAGCTGACACCGATCACCGGCCGTTCCCACCAGTTGCGCGTGCACATGCTCTCGATTGGCCATCCGCTGCTGGGCGACGGGCTCTATGCCCATGAACAGGCGCTGGCGGCCTGGCCGCGCCTGTGCCTGCACGCGAGCATGCTCAGCTTCACCCACCCGCAAAGCGGCGAGCGCCTGCGATTCGAGTGTCCGGCACCGTTCTGAAACAGATGTAATCCCTGTGGGATCGCCGCACCGCCGCTCCCACAGGGTTCTCTGCCAGATTCAATCCTGGCATCACCCCACCAGCAGTCCCCCGCCACTTCTGCAACCAATACGTTAAACTGGCGCCACTGCTGTCTGGAGCTACTTTATGCGCGAAGAGTTGAACCAAGGCCTGATCGATTTCCTCAAGGCCTCCCCTACCCCGTTCCATGCCACCGCCAGCCTTGTTCAGCGCCTGGAAGCGGCGGGCTATCAACGCCTCGACGAGCGCGAGCCGTGGAATACCGAAGCCAACGGTCGCTACTACGTCACCCGCAACGACTCTTCGATTGTCGCGATCAAGATGGGCCGTCATTCACCGTTGCACGGTGGCATTCGCCTGGTCGGCGCCCACACCGACAGCCCGTGCCTGCGCGTCAAGCCGCAACCGGAGCTGCAACGCCAGGGCTTCTGGCAACTGGGCGTCGAAGTCTATGGCGGCGCGCTGCTGGCGCCGTGGTTCGACCGTGACCTGTCTCTGGCGGGGCGCGTAACCTTCCGACGTGATGGCAAGGTCGAGAGCCAGTTGATCGACTTCAAGGCACCGGTCGCGATCATTCCGAACCTGGCGATTCACCTCAACCGCGAAGCCAACATGGGCTGGGCCATCAACGCCCAGACCGAACTGCCGCCGATCCTCGCGCAATTTGCCGGCGACGAGCGTGTGGACTTCCGCGCAGTGCTCACCGACCAACTGGCCCGCGAACACGGCCTGAATGCCGACGTGGTACTCGATTACGAGCTGAGTTTCTACGACACCCAAAGCGCTGCGGTCATCGGCCTGCATGGCGATTTCATCGCCGGCGCGCGCCTGGACAACCTGTTGTCGTGCTACGCCGGCCTGCAAGCGCTGTTGACGGCTGACACCGACGAAACCTGCGTGCTGGTCTGCAACGACCACGAAGAAGTCGGTTCCTGCTCGGCCTGCGGTGCCGACGGCCCGATGCTTGAGCAAACCTTGCGTCGCCTGCTGCCTGAAGGTGATGAATTCGTACGCACCATTCAGAAATCCCTGCTGGTTTCGGCTGACAACGCCCACGGCGTGCATCCGAACTACGCCGACAAGCACGATGCCAACCACGGCCCGAAACTCAACGCCGGCCCGGTGATCAAGGTCAACAGCAACCAGCGCTACGCCACCAACAGCGAAACCGCGGGGTTCTTCCGTCACCTGTGCATGGCTGAAGAAGTGCCGGTGCAAAGCTTCGTGGTGCGCAGCGACATGGGATGTGGTTCGACCATCGGCCCGATCACCGCCAGCCACCTGGGCGTGCGCACCGTGGACATCGGCCTGCCGACGTTCGCCATGCACTCGATCCGCGAACTGTGCGGCAGCCATGACCTGGCGCATCTGGTCAAGGTACTGAGCGCGTTCTACACCTGCCGCGAGTTGCCGTAACAAACCCTGCAGGAGCGAGCTTGCTCGCTCCTGCACACATCACACCAGCCGCATCAAAAGCGGCCTAGACTTCAAGTATCCCTTCGACAAGGCTGTCTCCATGATTTCGATGTCTACCTTTCACGCCATGCTGATTCCGATTCTAGCCGGGATGCTCCTGCTGGCCGTCGGCTTCAACTTTCGCGATAAGAATGCCGGTGTGTTTGCCATGTGGATCGGCATGCTGACCATCCTCGCGACCGTGGTGATCAAGATCCTCGCCAAACTCAACGAATAATTCATCACCCTTGGCTCGCATTGATTTTGACGGGCTCGTACACTCGGTCGATCCGCTCTCTGCGAGGTTGACCGCCTAGTGTTCGCTCGTCTTTTTGCCCTTCCGTATTTTTTCCTTGTCTGCCTGATGCTGCTGCCAGTGGCGCCTGCCCAGGCGGCCGGCCTGCCAAGCCTGCTCGGCGGCCAGGCCAAGGCGCAACCCGAAGCACAGGAACCGCTGGGGCAGTCCCTGGACGAAGTGATCAAGTCACTGGAAAACGATCAGCAGCGCACCAAGCTGCTGGCCGATCTGAAAAGGCTGCGTGACACTACCAAACAGGCCCAGCCGAATACCGAAGAAGGCGTGCTGGGCTTGATTGGCGGAACCCTGGCCACTCTCGAAAAGAAATTATCCGGCGACGACAGTCCGCTCACGCGCTGGTCCAGCGAGTTCGACCAGGCCCAGGATGAGTTGATGGCGCTGGCGCTGCCGGCCAATGAATGGCTGCCGATGCTCTTTGCATTCGCCATGATCCTGATGGTCTGGAGCCTGCTGGCCGCCGCGCTGATCTGGATCAGCCACCGCGTGCGCATGCGTTTCGGCCTGACTGAAGAACTGCCGCAGCACCCCCGTGCCCTGGACATGTTGCGCTTCGCCTTGCGCAAGCTCGGGCCATGGTTGATCGCCCTGGTGATCACGATCTACATGAGCTACGCCCTGCCCTCGTCCCTGGGTAAAAGCCTGGCCATGGTGCTGGCCTATGCACTGGTGGTCGGCACCTGTTTCTCGGCCATCTGCGTGATTGCCTTTTCCCTGCTCGACGGTCCACACCGCCACCGCGCCTTGTACATCCTGCGGCACCAGGCGTTTCGGCCGCTGTGGCTGATCGGCAGCTTCGCCGCGTTTGGCGAAGCGCTGAGCGATCCAAAACTGGTCGACAGCCTCGGCAGCCATCTGGCCCATACGGCTGCCACGATTGCCAACGTCCTGGCAGCCTTGTCCACCGCCCGGTTCATCTTGCGTTTCCGCCGCCCGATCGCCCACCTGATCCGCAACCAGCCGCTGTCCCGACGCCTGACCCGCCGCGCCCTCAACGACACCCTGTCGATTCTCGGCACCTTCTGGTACGTACCGGCGCTGGTGCTGGTAGCCATTTCCCTGTTCGCGACGTTCATTTCCGCCGGTGACACCAGCACTGCCCTGCGCCAGTCGCTGATCTGCACCGTGTTGCTGGTGTTGTGCATGGTCATCAACGGCCTGGTACGCCGCCACGCCCTCAAGCCCCAGCGCGGCATCCGGCGCTACGCCGTGTATTCGGAACGACTGAAAAACTTCTTCTACACCATCGCCCACCTGTTGGTGTGGCTGGCCTTTATCGAGCTCGGCCTGCGGGTCTGGGGCATGTCGTTGATCCGCTTTACCGAAGGCGACGGCCACGAAGTCAGCGTCAAGCTGTTCAGCCTCGCCGGCACGCTGCTGTTCGCCTGGTTGATCTGGATTCTCAGCGACACCGCCGTGCATCACGCCCTGACCCGCTCGCGCAAAGGCCTGGCCAATGCCCGCGCGCAGACGATGATGCCGCTGATCCGCAACGTGCTGTTCGTGGCCATTTTCATCATCGCGCTGATCGTTGCCCTGGCGAACATGGGCATGAACGTCACGCCCCTACTGGCCGGTGCCGGTGTGATCGGCCTGGCCATCGGCTTTGGTGCGCAATCGCTGGTAGCCGACCTGATTACCGGGCTGTTCATCATCATCGAAGACTCCCTGGCCATCGACGACTACGTGGATGTCGGCGGCCACCTCGGCACGGTCGAAGGCCTGACCATCCGCACCGTGCGCCTGCGGGACATCGACGGCATCGTCCACACCATTCCGTTCAGTGAAATCAAAAGCATCAAGAACTACTCCCGGGAATTCGGCTACGCGATCTTCCGGGTCGCGGTGCCGGCCAACATGGACATCGACTACGCCATCAAACTGATGCGCGAAGTCGGCCAGAAAATGCGCACCGATCCGTTGCAGCGACGCAATATCTGGTCGCCGCTGGAGTTTCAGGGGGTGGAAAGTTTCGAGTCGGGCAACGCCATCCTGCGTGCCCGTTTCAAGACTGCGCCAATCAAGCAGTGGGAGGTTTCACGGGCGTTCAATCTTTCGCTGAAACGACATATGGATGAAGCCGGACTGGATCTGGCGACACCGAGGATGAGCGTGCAAGTGATTACCGCTGGTGAAGTTCTACAGAAGAAATAGCGCTAAGAAAAGGCAGCTCGGGGGATAGCCGATACTGCCTCAACTAAAAAACATGCAGGATGTGTCAGATAACGGTAAAAACCTCAGGAACCCGTAACCACAACACTTTGAATATTTAGCTCGATAGGCACAGGTATCGCGGAATAGGATTTATCCCTCGAAACTTTAAGCCAAGCCCCATCTCCGGATGGCACATAATAACTAACACTGCCATCTCTTCCCTCTTTTCTGACCTTCTGCGCAGCTATCAAAAAATTATAGAGCGCTTCATCGTCCACATCAAACAAGTCATCCCCGGAGAACTGCAGTACAGGAGCCCCATTAGTTGCATATAACTTGACAGACACCTTGCCTTGCGAAACGATTTCCGACGACATTGATTTACCGCCAGCGTCTTTAATAAGAAGACTTGCGTGAGTGCTCCCCAGAGTAAGATACCCTTGGGTATCCAGAGCTACATAACGTTTATCTTCACCCTGTCCTACGGACAAAATAAACACATCATTTTCGCAATGGACATTAAAAATCGCTGGATCACCGTAGTTCCATTCCGTTCCAATCCGGCCCTCCGGAAAACACTTGACTGGACGTCCAAAAATTTCCACCGTTGCAACAAACGAAAAACTCGAATTAGACATACTAAATCCTTGTAAAATTAAAAATCCATAGCCATCAAAAAAGGCCTATGCAAAATCACACACCCAAATCAAATTCACCAGAAAAATAATAAATCTGATTTTTTCAATACACTTAGCGATTACAAACGAAACTTATTGTTTGATCACTACAGAACCAAACAACAAACAACCAAAAGTATGCTCTCAAACAATATTGATTGTGGTGGCATGCAACTCAAATCAAACCACATCCACACCGACATGAATTGCATCATGCCGCCAGAACTCCAGGTCGCAGTCGATCAAGCGTTCATGCTGGTCATAGTTGACCCGGGCAATCTGTAAACCCGGGCTACCTGCCGATACCTTCAACGCCGCCGCCGCATCCACCGACAACGCCGTGGGCACAATCTCGAAGCGCACCCGCCCGTAGTGCAGGTCGTAATGCCGCGCATACAACTCGGTGATCGACTGATTCAAATCGAAATCGAGGATCCCCGGAAAGTACTGCGGATTCAGGTAGTGCTCCACATACAGCACCAGCCGCCCGTCGATCCGCCGTGCGCGACAGATCTGAATCACGCTAGACAGCGCCGGCAATTGCAGCCAGGCACAAACGGCCGCCGACGCCGGTTGCAATCTTGCCGAAATCACCTCGGTGGAAGGTACCCGCCCCTGGGCGCTGACCATCGCGTGAAAGTGGCTGCGCTGCATCAGGTTGTACGCCAGGCGTGGTGGCGAGACGAACCAGCCACGACGCTCCTCGCGATAAATCTGCCCCTGCGACTCCAACTGCAACAACGCCTCACGCAAAGTGATCCGCGTGGTGCCGAACAATTCACTGAGCTTGCGCTCGGCCGGCAATTTGTTGCCGGGGGCCAACAGGCCATGGTCGATCTGCTCCTGAAGCACCTGGCCGATGGCTGTTACCGCTTTTGTCGCCTCTTCACGCATCAACGTTTCCTTTCTGGACTAGACCAGCACCAATTCAGGGCATAACCACCGCGCAAACCGGCTCATTCAATGATCTTCAAGCGTAGGCAGCGTAGATGACCGAGATGTGACAAAGCTGCCCAACGGTCGCCATTCTGCGAACTCAAAAACCTGCAATTCATCGGCCAAGTCCCTTGCCAGCCGAGGCCTTGACCATGGTCTACGCTTAGCAGGCCAGTCGCGATACCGCTCAACAAAAAGTCATTCCGGGCGACGAGCGACATCAAAATGTCATCCAGCCCCCTTAAATTGGCTCAGGTATTGCTGACCTAGACCAACACAAACCGCAATCGCAGCGTTGAACACGACCCAAGGAGCTTCGGAATGAAAAAGCTTTTCCTGGCATCACTGTTAGGCTCGACCATCGCAATGTGCACCGCCGCCATGGCGGCCGATGATTTGAAAACCCTGGAAGCCGCTGCAAAAGCGGAAGGCGCCGTCAACAGCGTCGGCATGCCCAATGACTGGGCCAACTGGGCCGGCACCTGGAAAGACCTGAGCGACAAGTACGGCCTCAAGCACATCGACACCGACATGAGCTCGGCCCAGGAGATCGCCAAGTTCGCCGCGGAAAAGGACAACGCCAGCGCCGACATCGGCGACGTCGGTGCAGCGTTCGGCCCGATCGCGGTCAAGCAAGGCGTGGTCCAGCCCTACAAGCCATCGACCTGGGATCAGGTTCCAGCCTGGGCCAAGGACAAGGACGGCAACTGGGCACTGGCCTACACCGGCACCATCGCTTTCATTGTCAACAAGAAGTTGCTGCACGGATCCGAAGCGCCAACCAAGTGGGCTGACCTCAAGACCGGTAAATACAAGGTCTCCATCGGTGACGTGAGCACCGCGGCCCAGGCAGCCAACGGCGTACTGGCCGCGGCACTGGCCAACGGTGGCGACGAGAAAAACCTCAAGCCTGCCCTGGACCTGTTCGCCGACATCGCCAAACAAGGTCGCCTGTCGATGTCCAACCCGACGATTGCCACCATGGAAAAAGGCGAAATCGAAGTCGGCGTGGTCTGGGACTTCAACGGCCTGAGCTACAAGGCCAAGATGGCCAACCCGGATGACTACGTGGTGCTGATCCCGTCCGACGGTTCGGTGATCTCCGGCTACACCACCATCATCAACAAGTACGCGAAAAACCCGAACGCCGCCAAGCTGACCCGCGAATACATCTTCAGCGACGCCGGCCAAATCAACCTGGCCAAGGGCAACGCCCGTCCGATCCGTGCCGAACACCTGACGCTGCCAGCCGAGGTACAGGCCAAGCTGCTGCCTAACGAGCAGTACAAGAAGGTCACCCCGATCAAGGACGCGGACGCTTGGGAAAAGACCTCCAAGGCCCTTCCTCAAAAGTGGCAGGAAGAAGTCATCATCAATATGCAATAACCGGGAAGATCCCCATTTCGGGATCTGATGGCGATCCAAATGTGGGAGCGGGCTTGCTCGCGAAGGCGTCGAATCAGTCAATACATCGTTGAATGACGCACCGCTTTCGCGAGCAAGCCCGCTCCCACTGTGGATCGAGTGAGCTTCGAATATCTGTTACACGGAGTTTTTGCCCCTATGAAGCACAACGTCATCCTTGTCGTGCTCGACGGCCTCAACCACGAGGTCGCCCGCCACGCCATGGGGCACCTGCAGGCGTACGTCGGCGCCGGACGCGCCGCACTCTACAAACTGGAGTGCGAGTTGCCAGCGCTGTCCCGCCCCCTGTACGAATGCATCCTGACCGGCGTGGCGCCCATCGACAGCGGTATCGTCCACAACAACGTCTCGCGCCTGTCCAACCAGCGCAGCATCTATCACTACGCCACCGACGCTGGTCTTGTCACCGCGGCGGCGGCCTATCACTGGGTCAGCGAGCTGTACAACCGTTCGCCCTTCGTGGCGGCCCGTGACCGTCACACCGATGACCCGCAACTGCCGATCCAGCACGGGCATTTCTACTGGAACGATCACTACCCGGACTCGCACCTGTTCGCCGACGCCGAAAACCTGCGCCTGCGCCATGCGCCGAACTTTTTGCTGATCCACCCGATGAACATTGACGACGCCGGGCACAAGCACGGTCTCGACACCCCGCAGTACCGCAACAGCGCCCGCTCGGCCGACATCATCCTGGCCGACTACCTGCAAGGCTGGCTCGATGACGGCTATCAGGTGCTGGTCACCGCCGACCACGGAATGAACAACGACCGCTCCCACAACGGCCTGCTGCCCGAAGAACGAGAAGTGCCGCTGTTCGTTCTGGGTGACGCGTTCAGCCTCGACGCCGGTGCCGCACCGAAACAAACCGAGATCTGCGGCACCGTCTGCCAGTTGCTCGGCGTGCCCCACGACAAACCGGTCTGCCGGGAGCTGTTGAAGTGAATGCCATGACCCGCAGTAAATGGCTGGCAGCCCTGTGCCTGGTCCCGTTCGCGCTGTTCTTCATCGTGTTCGAAATCGCACCGCTGACCTGGGTGATGATCAACAGCCTGCAATCGGAAGAGTTCGGCTGGGGCCTGGCCAACTTCAGCAAAATCTTCAGCTCGAAGTTTTACCTGCAGGCCATCCAGTACAGCCTTGAGATCAGCTTCTGGTCCAGCGTGTTCGGGATCGTCATCGCAATACTGGGCGCCTACTCCCTGCGTCGGGTCGATTCGAAACTGCGCAATTTCGTCAACGCCTTCGCCAACATGACCAGCAACTTCGCCGGTGTGCCCCTGGCCTTCGCGTTCATCATTCTGCTCGGCTTCAACGGCAGCTTCACCATCATGCTCAAGCAGGCCGGAATCATTCAGGACTTCAACCTGTACTCGAAAACCGGGTTGATCATTCTCTACACCTACTTCCAGATTCCCCTCGGCGTGCTGCTGCTGTACCCGGCCTTCGATGCGCTGCGCGAAGACTGGCGGGAATCGGCTTCACTGCTCGGTGCCGACGGTTGGCAGTACTGGCGGCACATCGGCTTGCCGGTGTTGACGCCGGCACTGCTGGGTACCTTCGTTATCCTGCTGGCTAATGCCCTCGGTGCCTACGCTACGGTGTACGCCCTGACCACCGGCAACTTCAACGTGCTGCCGATCCGCATTGCGGCGATGGTGTCCGGTGACATCTCCCTGGACCCGAACCTGGCCAGCGCCCTGGCCGTGGTGCTGGTGGCCTTGATGACCCTGGTGACCATCGTGCATCAGTTGCTGTTGAAGAGGAGCTACCATGTCTCGCGCTGAACTGGGGCCCGCCGGTGTCTACCACCGCGTCGTGGTGTACTTGCTGTTTGCCATCCTGCTGTTGCCGCTGGCCGGCACGCTGATCTACTCGATCGCCAGCAGTTGGTCGGCGACCATCCTGCCCAGCGGTTTCACCCTCAAGTGGTACATCCAGCTGTGGAGCGATCCGCGCTTCCTGAATGCGTTCGGACAATCGCTGCTGGTCTGCGTCGGCTCGCTGATTCTTTCGGTGGTGCTGATTCTGCCGCTGCTGTTCGTGGTGCATTACCACTTCCCGAAACTCGATGCGCTGATGAACATCCTGATCCTGCTGCCCTTCGCCGTGCCGCCGGTGGTGTCGTCGGTGGGGCTGTTGCAGCTCTACGGTTCCGGACCATTCGCCATGGTCGGGACGCCGTGGATCCTGATCGGTTGCTACTTCACCGTGGCGCTGCCGTTCATGTACCGGGCGATCACCAACAACCTGCAGGCGATCAACCTGCGCGACCTGATGGACGCCGCCCAGTTGCTCGGCGCCAGTACCTGGCAAGCCGCCTTCCTGGTGGTGCTGCCGAACCTGCGCAAGGGCCTGATGGTGGCGTTGCTGCTGTCGTTCTCGTTCCTGTTCGGTGAGTTCGTGTTCGCCAACATCCTGGTCGGTACCCGCTACGAAACCCTGCAGGTCTATCTCAACAACATGCGCAACAGCAGCGGTCATTTCACCAGTGCGCTGGTGATTTCCTACTTCTTCTTTGTGCTGGTTCTGACCTGGATTGCCAATATCTTGAACAGGGACAAAAGCGAATGAGCTATGTCAGCGTCCAACATCTTCAGAAAAGCTTCGCCGGCACCACGGTGTTCAGCGACATCAATTGCGAAATCCAGAAAGGTGAGTTCGTCACCCTGCTCGGCCCGTCCGGTTGCGGCAAATCCACCCTGCTGCGCTGCATCGCCGGCCTGACTTCGGTGGATGGCGGCAAGATCCTGCTCGACGGCCAGGACATCGTTCCCGTGAGCCCGCAGAAACGCGGGATCGGCATGGTGTTCCAGAGCTATGCGCTGTTCCCCAACATGACCGTGGAACAGAACGTCGCCTTCGGCCTGCGCATGCAAAAGGTCAACGCCGATGACAGCCGCAAACGCGTCACCGAAGTGCTGAAACTGGTGGAGCTCAATGACTTTGCCGCGCGTTACCCCCATCAGCTCTCGGGGGGGCAGTGCCAGCGCGTCGCTCTCGCACGCTCCCTGGTGACCCGGCCACGCCTGTTGTTGCTGGATGAGCCGCTGTCGGCCCTGGATGCGCGGATTCGCAAGCACCTGCGCGAACAGATCCGTCAGATTCAGCGCGAACTGGGTCTGACCACGATTTTCGTCACACACGATCAGGAGGAAGCCCTGACCATGTCTGACCGGATTTTCCTGATGAATCAGGGAAAAATCGTACAAAGCGGCGACGCCGAAACCCTCTACACTGCGCCGGTGGATGTGTTCGCTGCCGGTTTCATCGGCAACTACAACCTGCTGGACGCCGACAGCGCCTCGAAGCTGCTGCAGCGACCGATCAGCAAGCGCATCGCCATTCGCCCGGAAGCCATCGAACTGAGCCTTAACGGCGAACTGGACGCACAGATACGCAGCCACAGCCTGCTGGGCAACGTAATCCGCTACCGGGTCGAAGCCCGGGGCGTGGAATTGGTGGTGGATGTGCTGAACCGCTCGGCGGCCGACCTGCATCCCGATGGTCAGCGCCTGGCGCTTTCCATCGATCCGACGGCCCTGTGTGAGGTAGCCTGATGCCTTTGCTAATGCTCAAGAGAGGACCGCACTGATGGCCCTGGCAATTTTTGATCTGGATGAAACCCTGATCCACGGCGACTGCGCCTCACTGTGGAGCGAGCAAATGGTCCGCCTCGGCTGGGTCGATGGCGAATCGTTCCTGCGTCGCGACAAGGAGTTGATGGATGCGTACGGCAGGGGCCATCTGGCCATGGAGGACTACATGGCCTTCAGCCTGGAGCCGTTGATTGGTCGTACGCCTGAAGAAGTCGCGCACCTGGTTGGCCCGTGGGTGGAAGACTACATCGAGCCGATCATTTTCAGTGATGCCACCAAAACCATCGCCGCCCATCGCAAGGCCGGCGACCGGATCCTGGTGATCTCGGCCTCGGGCACCCATCTGGTCGGCCCCATTGCCGAGCGTCTGGGCATCGACGAGATTCTCGGCATCGAACTGGAAGTGGCCCATGGCGTTTACACCGGCCACACCGTTGGCACCCTGACCTACCGCGAAGGCAAGATCACCCGCTTGCTGGAGTGGCTGGATGCAGAGGAGGAAAACCTCGAAGGCGCGAGTTTCTATTCCGACTCACGCAACGACCTGCCGCTGTTGCTGAAGGTAGATTTCCCCCACGCGGTCAACCCGGATCCGGTGTTGCGCGAGCACGCCGAAAAGGCGGGCTGGCCGATCCATACCTGGAAATAACGCAAGCCCCCCTGTGGGAGCGGGCTTGCTCGCGAAGGCGTCGAATCAGTCAATACATCGTTGAATGACGCACCGCTTTCGCAAGCAAGCCCGCTCCCACAGGTTCAGTGTTGTCAGCTCAAGCTTTCATTTATCACCAATACAACTTTCCCCGCCACATTGTTACTCGCCAGCTCGGCAAACGCCGCCTCGGCATCCTTGATCGGGAATGTCCTGGCCAGTTGCGGACTCAACCGTCCCTCGGCAAACAGCGGCCAGACATGCTGGCTCAAATCACTGAACAGATCGGCCTTGAATTGATCGTCGCGGCTGCGCAGGGTCGAACCCAGCAACTGTACGCGCTTGGCCAGCACCTGGGCCAGATCCAGCCTGGCCTCGCGGCCGCCCATCAGACCGATCAACACCCAACGGCCATCCTGGGCCAGCAGCTTGAGGTTCAAAGCCGCATAATTACCGCCCACCGGATCGAGAATCACGTCGAACGGCCCCAGATCCCGCAGGCTCTCCAGATCGTCATTACGCACCACGCCACCTTGGGCGCCCAGCGCTTCGCAGTAAGCCAATCGCTCGGCGGAGCCAACACTGACCCAACACGGGTTGCCGAACGCCTTGCACAGCTGAATGGCCGCTGAACCGATTCCACTTGCCCCGGCATGCAGAAGAACTTTCTGACCCGGTTTGAGCGCAGCCAGTTGAAACAAATTCAGCCAGACTGTTGCATAAACTTCGGGCAACGCAGCCGCCTCGACCAATGACAGTCCGTCGGGAACCGGCAGCACATGCCGCCCGTCGACAACCACCTCTTCGGCCATCCCGCCCCCGGCCAGCAAGGCGCAAACCCGATCGCCAACCTGCCAGGAGGACCCGGCGCCAACCTCGCTGATGACCCCCGAGCACTCTAGACCAAGCACTTGACTGGCCCCCGGTGGTGGCGGATAAAGGCCGGCTTTCTGCAATAAATCGGCGCGATTGAGACCCGCTGCCGCCACTCGTATACGAACTTGTCCTACATCGCACGCAGGACTCGGCTCTTCAACCCACACCACTTGACCGTCAACGCCTTGCAATGCTTTCACAGTGCCTCCATAGTGAGTCTGGACTGAGCCCGAAGCTATAGCGCCGGGCTTTTTGCATTATGCGACCGGCTCCCAAAGAACCGGCGACTTCAAAGACGGCCTAATATGCGTTATCAATTGTCCCCGCGTCGAATCAGCATGAAGCATCTGTTCCCCAGCACTGCCCTCGCCTTGTTCATCGGTATCGGCTTGCTGCCGATGTCGAGCAATACATTCGCAGCCAATAGCTGGGACAAGCTTCAACCCGATCGTGACGAAGTGATCGCCAGCCTGAACGTCGTGGAGTTGCTCAAGCGCCACCACTACAGCAAGCCGCCACTCGATGACGCACGCTCGGTAATCATCTACGACAGCTACCTCAAGCTGCTGGATCCGTCGCGCAGCTACTTCATGGCCAGCGACATTGCCGAATTCGACAAGTGGAAGACGCAGTTCGACGATTTCCTCAAGAGCGGCGACCTGAACGCCGGGTTCACCATCTACAAGCGCTACCTGGACCGCGTCAAGGCGCGTCTGGACTTCGCCCTTGCCGAGCTGAACAAGGGCGTCGACAAGATCGACTTCACCACCAAGGAAACCTTGCTGATCGACCGCAAGGACGCCCCTTGGCTCAAATCCACCGCGGAACTCGACGACCTGTGGCGTAAACGCGTCAAGGACGAAGTCCTGCGTCAGAGGATCGCCGGCAAGGATTCCAAGCAGATCCAGGAAACCCTGACCAAGCGATACAAGAACCAGTTGGCGCGCCTGGACCAGACCCGCGCGGAAGACATCTTCCAGGCGTACATCAACACCTTCGCCATGTCCTACGACCCGCACACCAACTATCTGTCGCCGGATAACGCGGAGAACTTCGACATCAACATGAGCTTGTCCCTCGAGGGCATCGGCGCCGTGTTGCAGAGTGATAACGACCAGGTGAAAGTCGTGCGCCTGGTGCCGGCAGGTCCGGCGGACAAGACCAAGCAGGTTGCACCGGCCGACAAGATCATCGGCGTTGCCCAGGGCAACAAGGAAATGGTCGACGTCGTGGGCTGGCGCCTGGACGAAGTGGTCAAGCTGATCCGTGGTCCGAAGGGCACCGTGGTGCGCCTGGAAGTCATCCCGGCCAGCAATGCGCCGAACGACCAGACCACCAAGATCGTGCCGATCACCCGTGAAGCGGTGAAGCTTGAAGACCAGGCCGTGAAGAAATCGGTCTTGAACCTGAAGCAGGACGGCAAGGACTACAAGCTCGGCGTTATCGAGATCCCGGCGTTCTATCTGGACTTCAAGGCCTTCCGTGCCGGCGATCCGGATTACAAGAGCACCACCCGGGACGTCAAGAAACTGCTGACCGAGTTGCAGAAAGAGAAAGTCGACGGCGTGGTCATCGACCTGCGCAACAACGGCGGCGGTTCCTTGCAAGAGGCCACCGAGCTGACCAGCCTGTTCATCGACAAAGGTCCGACCGTGCTGGTGCGTAACGCCGATGGCCGGGTCGATGTCCTGGAAGATGAAAACCCGGGCGCGTTCTACAAGGGCCCGATGGCGTTGCTGGTCAACCGCCTGTCCGCCTCGGCTTCGGAGATTTTTGCCGGCGCCATGCAGGACTACCACCGTGCACTGATCATCGGCGGACAGACCTTCGGCAAAGGCACCGTGCAGACCATTCAGCCGCTCAACCATGGCGAACTGAAGTTGACCCTGGCCAAGTTCTACCGGGTTTCCGGGCAGAGCACCCAGCATCAGGGCGTCTTGCCGGACATCGATTACCCGTCGATCATCGACACCAAGGAAATCGGCGAAAGTGCCCTGCCCGAAGCCATGCCGTGGGACACCATCAAGGCGGCGATCAAGCCGGCGCTGGATCCGTTCAAGCCGTACATTTCGCAGCTCAAGTCCGAGCATGACATGCGTACGGCCAAGGATGCGGAGTTCGTGTTCATTCGCGACAAGCTGGCCCTGGCGCAGAAACTGATGGCCGAGAAAACCGTCAGCCTCAATGAAGTCGACCGTCGTGCCCAGCACGCCGACATCGAAGCCAAACAGCTGGCCATGGAAAACATCCGTCGCAAGGCCAAGGGCGAAGAACCGCTCAAAGAGTTGAAGAAAGAAGACGAGGACGCCATTGCGGCCGATGATGACAAGACCAAACCGGAAGACGACGCCTACCTCAGCGAAACCGGGCGGATTCTGCTGGACTACCTGAAACTCAACACGGCAGTGGCCAAGCACTGAGTTTGCACAAACAAGTGATGGCAATTTAATGCTGACGCCCCTGTAGCGTCATCATACAGTCATCATTCTGTCGTGAAATAAAGGACCGGGCGTGCTCTTTTTACCAAGGCACGCCCGGTCCTTTTTTTATTGCCAGAGATCGCCATGACCACAACCGAACAGCTGAGTGCCTTGAGCTCGATCCTGAGTCAAAGCGGTTTGCACAGCCTGTTCCAACCGATCATCAGCCTCTCTGAACGACGTATCCTCGGTTACGAAGCCCTCAGTCGCGGCCCCTCCAACAGCCCTCTGCACTCTCCTGTCGCCCTGTTCGCCGTCGCCCGTCAGGCCGGACGCCTGAGCGAGCTGGAAATTGCCTGCCGCGAAAGCGCTTGCCGACGCTTCAATGAACAACAACTGCCTGGTCTGTTGTTCCTTAACGTGTCCCCGGAGTCCCTGCTCGAAGCGGCCCATCAACCGGGGCGCACCTTGCAATTGCTGCAAGACTTCGGCATTCCGCCAAGCCAGGTGGTCATCGAGCTCACGGAGCAGACGCCGACGGACGATTTCCAGTTGCTGCAAACCGCCCTGCATCACTATCGGGCGATGGGGTTTTCGATTGCGCTGGATGATCTGGGGGCGGGCTATTCGAGTTTACGCTTGTGGTCCGAACTGCGGCCCGATTACGTGAAAATCGACCGGCATTTCATTGATGGCATTCATCAGGATGCGCTCAAGCGCGAGTTCGTCGGCTCGATCCTGCAAATCGCCAAGGCCTCGCGGGCACAAGTCATTGCCGAAGGTATCGAGCTAGCCGAAGAACTCACGGTGCTGACCGAAATGGGCGTGGACCTGGTGCAGGGCTATCTGCTTTGCCGCCCCCAGGAACACCCGCCACGGGATGCCCGGGCATTGATGCCCCGACAGGACAACACCGCCGTTGTACTGAGCGAAGACGGCAGCGACCTCAGCGCCCTGCTCAACGAACTCCCCGCGGTGAACCGGGACACCCCGACCGCCATGGTGCTCGAAGCCTTTCGCCGCCAGGCCAACCTGAACTCGCTGGCGGTCCTGGACGAACAGGGCCAGCCCTGCGGTATCGTCCATCGTCATTCGCTCTCCAACGCCCTGCTCAAGCCCTTTGCCACCGACCTGTTCGCCCGCAAGCCCATCAGCCGCCTGATGAACGATGACTTCCTCGCCGTCGAACTGAGCCAATCCCTGCAACAGGTCAGCCGACTGATCACCAGCCGTGCCCGCCAGCGCATCGAAGAAGACTTCATCATCACCCTCAACGGCGGTTATCTGGGGTTGGGGCGGGTGATTGACGTGCTCAAGCTGATCACGGAACTGAAGATCCAGCAGGCCCGCTACGCCAACCCGCTGACCTTGCTTCCGGGCAACGTACCGATCCGGCAATGCCTGACACGGCTGCTGCAACAACGACGGGAATCGGTGATCTGCTACGTGGACATTGATAGCTTCAAGCCCTTCAACGACATCTACGGCTATGGTCGTGGCGACGAAGTCCTGCTGTGCCTGGCGCAATGCCTGAACGACCGCGTCGACCCGTCCCGCGACTTCGTCGGCCACATCGGCGGCGATGATTTCCTGCTGGTACTCGGCCCGGAAGACTGGCGCAAACGTTTGAACCAGTTGCTCGACGACTTCCAGAGCCAGTGCCGGCGCTTCTACCGCAGCGAACACCTGGAAGCCGGCTGCTTCATCGCACCAAATCGCCAGGGCGTGCGGCAGGAGTTTGCGCTGTTGTCGTTGTCGATCGGCGTGGTGCATCTTCATCCACAGGCCTGTGGACAACTCGATGCGAGCCTGCTGGCGGAAATGGCGTCACAAGCCAAGCACCATGCGAAGAATGTGCAGGGCTATAGCGTGCATGTGATTGATAGCCGGGTGGTGCAGGAACGTGAAGGTGCTTGCCTGATGGGGCAGCGGTGATTGACAGGACGCTTTCGCGGGCAAGTCGGATCGCCGCACCGCCGCTCCCACAGAAGAGCAGAGCAAAAGCAGATCCGCGTACCCCCACGCTCCTCACCACTCATCAGGCCGAGCGTTAGCTCGCCTGCAGCTCTTGATCTTGATCCACCCGCCCCCTCGGCAGGCTGAGCGCAGGTGTTCATCCGGGGATGGGCGCGCAGCGCCGTTCGACGCAGTCGAACTCATTGCATGTAGGTCGAAGCGAAGCCGACCGGAGGGCAATGCCCCCGGATGGACACCGGAGCGAAGGAACCCCGAGCCTCAGCGAGGGGCCGTACGTAAGGGGCGAGACTTTTTGGTTCCTTTTGTGTCGTTTGACAAAAGGGACTCGCCGTAAGGGCGAAACCATAAGTCGCCGTTACCGAAGAAACGGATATGTACACAGTCGACAGGTCGCCTTGCAGACAGGCGCAGGACAACTCCCCAAATACCCATCCCCCCGCCAGTCCAGGGTTATAGGTCAGACTCGCGAGACGCCAGCTCTTGCAACTTGATCGGCGCCAACGGATGCCCGGCCTTCGCCGCGATCTCCCAGAACCGCGCGGCTTCAAGCGGATCCGGAGCCTTGCTCGCCGTCCCGGCCAAACAGATCACCCCCACTTGATACGCCGCCTTGCCATCGCCCGCCAAGGCCGCCAGGCGCAACAAACGCACGCCCTCCTCACGAGCACCCAGGCCGACGCCGCGAAACGCCAGGATGTGCCCATAGAAGCTCTGGGCGCCGACATTGCCCAGGTTGGCCATGCGTGCGAACTGGCCCTCGAGCCAGCGCCAGCCCTGCGGCTGGCGAACAAACCACGACCAGTGAAACAGTCGGCGCGCGAGCCAGTAACCGGCCCGCGCCTTGAGTTGTAAAAACACTCAGGCCTCGGCCGATTCCGGGTATTCGTACTCGAACACCCGCACCACTTCCGAGGCATGCCAGGACGCGGCGGCAACGCCGTCCGACGGCCCGGAAAAACGCCCGAGACGCTCGACACATTCAAAGAATCCGGTGCGCGGCAAGCGACTGGCGCCCTGACTGATCACCAGTGAACTGCGTAAAGGCTGCTCCGCCTTGGCGTCCAGGGCCGCCAGATGCTCAAGGGCCGCCGTCAGGGTCTGCATGGCCGGGGTCGGCAGCTGCAAACGCTCCAGCAATGCCCGATACGTCAACAGATGGCGCTGGCGCCGCGCCTGATCCAGTTCGCCCAGCAATCCGTCCCAATGTTGACGACTGATGCGTACGCTCACGATTCATCCCTCCACCCTGGCACCGTCAATTCCCAGGCCAGACTACGGCGAATCGCAGCGTCGGGCAGACGCTCGCCGCTTTCGATCATGGCCAGGTAAGACGGGCTGATGCCTACCGTGCGGGCCAACGCCTCGATGGCGATGCCCTTCCCCTCGCGCAAACTGCGTAGTTGATCCAGACCCGGAAGAATCGCGTCTGGTGTTGCCGCCTGGGCCTTCGTGGCTTGAGGCGACGCTTGCTCCTTGATACCCGCTGCTTTCAGTAACGCCTGATACTGAGCCCATGGCAGAACCGCATATTCGGGCTCGCCTTCGCGTGTAATTATCTGAATATCCATCACTACCCCGTAGGACAACAACACTTAGCGAGTCAGCACTTTTCCCTAGAAGTGTAATCCTAACAGCGGCCAAGGTCGCGGGGGACATCAATCTGTGAACGGGTCAAAATCGACTCAGTGCTTTTTCGGGCCTTGAAGTTGAAGTTGCTCGGGGGTAGCAGGCAGACGCTCAACCACCGCGAGCTTCTCCGGCACCTGCCGTTTGCGCCAGACGCGGAAGGCATTGAGTTCGTCGTCGAGCACTTTCATCAGCCACGCCAGTACCGCGATGTCATCGAACATGCCAAATAATGGAATGAAATCCGGGATCGCATCCACCGGGCTGAGGAAGTACATCAGGCCCGCGACCACCGAAATCAGCGCCTTGGGGCTGATGGCGCGATACTCACCACGCCAGTAGGCCAGACAGAGTGCCTGCAACAGCTTCAAGTCGTCCTTGATCTTGCCCAACCGGTTGCCCTGGCTTGCGACTTTACTGGCGACCGCGAACAACAGGGTCGGCAATCGACCGCGTGCCAGCAGGCGTCCGGCCAGTGGCAGGAAACGAGCGAAACTCCAGGGTGCTTTCATCATTCCTCCCGTTGAAATGTTATCCACACAAATTGTGGATAACCTTGTGAACAGAGCTGCTTTTCATCGCTGTAAGCCCCGTTTTACAAGGCCTGCGTTCAGATCGGGCGTTTTTTACTCATCAAAAAAAACCCATAATTTCATTGACTTGGCGGCCTTGTGCGTCTACCGCCAACGCTACTTGCCTAAGACTCCGGCCTAGAGCGCCTGTTCGTTTTGTTTACCCCTGCCGAACGCCAGATGCAACAACGCCCCGCATGAGCGAGGCGTTGTTATCGAAGCGGGCGCTGGTTATTTGGCAGCGGCGTCTTCTTTTGCCGGGTCCTTGATGGCCAGCAGTTCCAGGTCGAATACCAGCACCGAGTTGGCTGGAATCGCCGGGCTCGGGCTTTGAGCGCCGTAAGCCAGGTCAGCAGGGATGTACAGCTTGTACTTCTCGCCAACGTGCATCAATTGCAGGCCTTCGACCCAACCCGGGATCACACCGCTGACAGGCAGATCGATCGGGCTGCCGCGCTCGACGGAACTGTCGAATACGGTGCCGTTGGTCAGCTTGCCGGTGTAGTGAACGGTCACTACGTCAGTCGGCTTTGGCTGAGGGCCATCGGCTTTCTGCACGACTTCGTACTGCAAGCCCGAAGCGGTGGTGGTCACGCCAGGCTTCTTGCCGTTTTCTTCGAGGAATTTCTTGCCGGCGGCAGCCGACTCTTCGCTCATCTTGGCCATGCGTTCTTCGGCACGCTTTTGCAGTGCGGCGAACGCCTCGACCAGTTCTTCGTCTTTGAGCTTCTGCTCTTTCTTGCCGACGGCGTCTTCGATGCCCTGGGCTACAGCCTTGGAATCCAGGTCATCCATGCCTTCCTGAGCCAGGCTCTTGCCCATGTTCAGGCCAATGCCGTAGGAAGCTTTTTGCGCCGGAGTTTTCAGCTCTACGCTGGTCTGCGAATCACAACCCGCGAGTACCAGGCCAACCAGGGCTACCGCCGCCGCCAACCGATGCTGTTTCATGCTATTTCCTTGTTCATGCGCCTAAAGGGCAATCGAGTAAAGCCGCGAGCTTATCAGGCCGCCACGACCAATGGCTACCGGCATGAGAGCCAGAAACATTTGATAAGTTCAGGTGTTTAAACGCATTTCACAATTCGGCTGATGAAGCTTCTTTCATCTTGCTCCGACGCAGACTGATTCCTGAACCTACAACATCTGGCGTAATGGCCTCTTGCCGCACCTTCGACACTCGGGCATAACAGCATGATAATTCGACATGGATGTTTATCTTGCGCCTCTTCTTTCGCTTGCTGGCTCTCGTCGCAGTACTGCTCGGACTGGTCATGGCCGTGGTCCTGTACTACGTCGCCAACCCGAAACTGCCTGTCTGGTCGCCTGCGCAACAGGTGCATTACCTGGAACAATGGAGCGCAGCCGATCGCGAGACCTATTACTTCACCCCCCAGGGCACTCAAGTCAAAGGCTTGCGCTACGACTGGTTCACCGCCCTCGAACTGCCCTTCTCGCAACAACGCTTCGCCGCCCCCGAATACCTCGCCCGCTTCGGTTTTCTGGTGGACCCCGGCCAGAAACCGACACCGAACAACCCCGGCAACCTCCCCGCAGGCTTTACCCGGCATCAGAATGCGGGAAGCACAGATGTGTTTCTGGATATCACCTGCGCGGCCTGCCACACCGGCGAACTACGCTTCAAGGGTCAAGCCGTGCGTATCGACGGCGGCTCGGCGCAACATGTGCTGCCGTCCAGTGTTCCTACACTCAAAGGCGGCAGTTTCGGACAGGCTCTGGTGGCCAGCCTCGCCTCCACTTACTACAACCCGTGGAAATTCGAGCGCTTCGCACACAACGTGCTCGGCCAGGACTACGAGACGCACCACCAACAGTTGCGCAAAGATTTCAAATCCTCACTGGATACGTTCCTCAAAGTGGCCTGGAACGACACCCATCGCGGGCTCTATCCGACCGAGGAAGGCCCCGGGCGCACAGACGCCTTCGGGCGCATTGCCAACGCCAGCTTCGGTGATGCGATATCTCCCGACAACTACCGCGTGGCCAATGCCCCGGTCGATTATCCGCAGTTGTGGGACATCTGGACGTTCGAATGGGTGCAGTGGAACGGCTCGGCGAAACAACCGATGGCTCGCAACATCGGCGAGGCGCTGGGCGTCGGCGCCACGCTGAACTTCTTCGACAAGAACGGCCAGCCGCTGACGGGCGATGCCCGCTATCCCTCCAGTGTCCGCGTGCGCGATCTGCACCTGATCGAAGAAACCCTGCAACGACTCGCGCCTCCAGCCTGGCCGGAAGAACTGTTGGGCGCGGTCGACAAACCCCTGGCAGCCAAGGGGCGCGCCTTGTTCGCCGAAAACTGCGCAGGTTGCCATGTACCGCGCACCAGCCAGGGCGAGGGGCGATACGTCCAGCACCTGAAAATGCTCCCGGTGAATTACATCGGCACCGACTCCGGCGCGGCCAACAACATCGCCGACCACCGCTTCGACCTGACAGCGCTGCAATGGAAGCAGGCGGAACTGGAAAAGCTCGATGTCGAGCCAAAACCCGACGAACCAATGGACCTGAGCAAGATGTCCGTGGCCAAGGGACTGGCCTACGTCACCGCATTTGTCCAGGACCGCGCGTATCAAGACGCCAATGTCACCCCTGCCGAGCGTCCTGAAATGGACGGTTTCGGCCTGCCAATCGGAGTGCGCGAATTGCGTTCGTACAAGGCCAGGCCATTGGCGGGTGTATGGGCGACAGCGCCGTTCCTGCACAACGGTTCGGTACCGAACCTTTATCAATTGCTGTCGCCTCAGGATGAGCGTGCAACCACCTTCTATAAAGGCACGTTCGAATACGACCCGGGACACCTGGGTTACCGCACCGAAGCCTTTGCCAACGGTTTTCTGTTCGACACGCGAATCACCGGCAACCACAACAGCGGCCATGAATTCCGTGCCGGCAAACTCGGCGATGGCGTGATCGGCCGCTGGTTGCAGCCGCAGGAGCGTTGGGCACTGCTGGAATATCTGAAAGTGCTGGGCGGCCCGCTGGAAGCGCAATTGCCATGATCACGGACTCAGCCAAAAGGACACTCTCATGCTGATTACACTCTGGCTGCGTCTGGGCGCCTTCCTCGGCAAGCTGTTGCTGTGGCTGCTGGTTCTCGGCGTGCTTGGCTGGGCATTGGCCACCGCCTGGTTTGCCTGGCAGCAGCGCGGACCGGTCTCGGCGCAAGAGTCGATTGCGGACGATGAAGCCGCGATGACCCGGGACATCATCCAGACCGCCGTGCGCATCGTCGATCAGCACCGCGAAAGCACCCGCTACCTGCGCGATGCCCATGCCAAGGCCCACGGCTGTGTGAAGGCCGAGGTTCAGGTGCTGCCGGAACTGCCAGGCGAACTGCGCCAGGGCGTGTTCAGCGAACCGGGCAAAACCTGGCAAGCGACGATGCGCCTGTCCAACGGCAATGCCTACCCGCAGTTCGATAGCATCCGCGACGCCCGGGGCATGGCGATCAAACTGTTCGATGTGCCTGGCAAGCAACTGTTGAGCGACCGGCAGGGGCAAAGCGAACAGGACTTTGTGATGTTCAGCCACCCGAACTTCTTTGTCAGTAATGTCGCCGAATACCGTCAGAACGTCGCCGCACAGGCCGACGGTAAAAAAATGATGGCGTTCTTTCCGGGCTGGGATCCGCGCAAGTGGCAGATTCGTCACCTGTTCATTGCCCTGGCGACACTGGCCCCTGCCCCGTCGAGCCCGACCCGGACGACTTACTTTTCGGTTTCACCCTACAAATTCGGTGAAGCCAATGGGAAGTTCCGGGTCATGCCCGATCCGGATAACTGCCCGGCCTACAACCTGCCGGAACAAAATCGCAAGTTGCCGAACTTCCTGCGCAATGCGCTGAATCAACAGTTGTCGACCGACCGGGTACCCGCGTGTTTCGCCTTGCAGATCCAGCGACAGGACGCCAACAAGTACATGCCGATCGAAGACACCAGCATTGAGTGGCGCGAGAGCGATGCGCCCTTCGAGACGGTGGCGCGGATCAAGGTGCCGGCGCAGGATTTCGACACACCGGCGCTGAACCTGCAATGCGACAACCAGTCGTTCAATCCCTGGTTCGGAATCGAGGCGCACCGTCCGATTGGCGGGATCAATCGCCTGCGCAAGACTGTCTATGAAGCTGTCAGCGACTACCGGCACAGCCGCAACGCCGAGCAATAAACCGTCAGAAATGAAAAAAGCGACCCCACGGTTAATGCCAGTCAGTTAAGCGGTAATGCGATCTGTAGCAGCTGCCGAGCCCGCGAGGCGGCGTTCGGCTGCGAAGCAGTCGTGAGTCCAGCTGACGCGACCTGCCTGACGTACCGCAATGCCTGACTTTACGACTGCTTCGCAGCCTCGCGGGCTCGGCAGCTGCTACAAAGGGTGTCGCGGCTGAAATTGCTTAACTGACTGGCATTAACCCCAAGGTCGCTTTTTCATTGATGCCTGGCCAAATCCAGGACAGCAAAAAGCCCGCACTAGGCGGGCTTTCTGTGGTGACCTGGCGTTCAGTGTTCCAGGTTACCGAATATGGCGCAGCGGACGGGACTCGAACCCGCGACCCCCGGCG
>NZ_JBWKWD010000028.1:0-81968 GCF_059422045.1 Pseudomonas sp. GW821-FHT02A08 | reverse complement strand
CCGCCGCTCCCACAAACCGCTTTCCTGTGGGAGCGGCGGTGCGGCGATCCGACTTGCCCGCGAAGGCGGCCTCAAGGGCGCCGCAACCTATACTTGAATCATGGTTTTCGAGTGCTGGACATCCCGCCCGGTGCACACTTCAGGAAGCCGCCATCTTGAACCTGCGTTCACTGATCATTGCCGTGCTGGTGGTGCTGGCAGGGTGCGCCACGCCGCCGCGTGCGCCAGTGGAAGTGGTGCCGGTCGTCGTTCCTGCCAGCACCTGGCAACAAGTGGACCGGGAGATCGTCGCCGCGTCGCAGTCGGCCACCGAGCAGACCCGAATCTACTCCCGCGGTGCCATGGATTACTGGCGCACACGGGTCTATGAATTGACCGAACAGAATTTCATTCCGTGGTTCAGCAGTTACTGGACCCAGGAATGGCTGTCGATGAAGGTCAGCTGGTACACCATCAGCGCCAAGGGTGAGCAGGACGCCGTGGAAAAACGCCTGGCGGCGTACCTGCTCGAAGCCTATCAGGATAAGGTCCTGGCCCCGGCGGCCGTGGAAGTCGATCCCGATGCGATTCTCGGCCTGGCAGCGGCGTTCTATGTCGACATCCTCAAGGAAGAGCTGCAGAAAATCTCCAACCGCCACGGCGTGCCGATGGCCCAACTCAACGGGCGCATCCAGAAAGTCCCGGCCATCGCCCTCGGGCCTCCGCCGACGAGGGACGCCTCGTTGTACCAGGTCATGCGCACCGAACCGCTGAACTCCTTGCCGGCCTTCGCCGCGCTGATCGACAAAGTCCATAAGGCCGGTGGCGACAAGGGGGTGGGCTCGACCGAAACCGCGATGGCGCCGGTGGCCAGGCGCGCCAGCCGGCGGATGGAAGCCGAGATGGCCCCGCGCGGGGCCGCCAGCGCCGTGGCCGCAGCGACCGGGAAACTGGCCGGTGGCTTGATCACGCTAGGGGTGGCTGGCATTCGCGCATTCATCCAGGCCTTTGACCGGCCCGATAGCGAGGCGCTGATTCGCCGTAGCCTGGGCAATACCTTCGACAAGGCCTGGACCAAACTGGTGCAGAGCCCGACCAGCGGCGTCATGGCCTGCACGCTTTACATGGCGGCGCAGATCGAAGGCAGCCTGGGCGGCAGCGCACAACCGCCGGTCGGTTTGAGCGCCGGCACTGTCGATCGGACGCCAGCGCAACCGACTAACCTGCAGCACACCCCATGACCCAAGGAGAAATACTCATGTCTTATGTCGATGGTTTTATCGCTGCCGTACCCACCGCCAACCGTGAGCAATACCTCAAGCACGCCAAAATCGCCGCCTCGGTCTTCAAGGAAAACGGTGCCTTGAGCGTGGTCGAATGCTGGGGCGAAGACGTGCCGGAAGGCAAGGTCACCTCGTTTCCAATGTCGGTGAAGCTCAAGGAAGGCGAAACCGTTGCCTTTGGCTGGATCATCTGGCCGGACAAGGCCACCCGCAATGCCGGAATGGACAGGATGATGCAGGACCCGCGCATGAAGCCGGACGTCAATCCGATGCCCTTCGATGGCCAGCGCATGGTCTACGGCGGGTTCGAAGTACTGCTCCAGGCCTGAAGCCGCACGCGGGATCACTCCGGCGTCGGGGTGATCCTGCAACTCTTGCGCTGGCGGATCTCGTCGTCCGTCGGCCGCTCGCGGATGAACTCGAAGCGCGGCTCGCCTTCGCTGTAGTGCACCAGCCAGCCCCATTCCAGCTGGAGTTCATCCTGGCCGGGCTCGGGCGGTCTGGCCCACCATGGCTCTTTGCTGATGATCTGTCGCATGGCCCCCTCCAGTATCTCGGGATGCTAGAACTATAACGCGCATGCCCCACAGCGCCAGAAATACGCTGGCCGGTACGCGAGGGTTGAGTACACTCAGGCGGTCTTCCCAGGAGGTACCCGGCATGAACGACGAATCCCGCGAGCCGTTCAAGCGTCTGTTCTTTGCGCTGAACTGCGCCCCGGCCCAGCGCCGGGAGATAGCGCAGTGGCGCAGTGCGCTGCAACTGCGCAACGGACGGCCGGTGCCGGCGGAAAACTTTCACCTGACGCTGAAGTTTTTGGGGGCGGTGGGCATGGCGCAGATTGCCGACATCTGCACCGCTGCCGCGTCCATCCGCACGTCGGGCGAGCGCCTGACGGTGGTGCTGGATCTCCTGGACGTGTGGCGCAGGGCAGGGGCGCTGGTGCTCGCGCCGCAACAGGCGCCCCCGGCATTGCTGCGCCTGGTGTATGACCTGGAACAGGCGATGTTGCCGTTCGGCCTGGAGCAAGCGCCAAGGGAATACCGTCCGCACCTGACCCTGGCGCGGGACTATCGGGCGCCGGTGCCGGAGTCCGCGACACTCCCCGAATTCTTCCTGCGTGCCGAGCGCTTCACCCTGTTCGAATCCCACAAGGGCCGTTATCGGGCACTGGCCGAATGGCCTTTGATTGATCCCCAATAAAAAAGGCGCCCGAGGGCGCCAAATTCACCTGAACCGAGGGAGCCAGGTGAGGCCGTTCTACTTGCAGGAGAGGCAGCGGTGGTAAGGCGCTGCGTGAACGGAAAGTGTTGAACCCCCACCGATCTAATGTGGGAGCGGGCTTGCTCGCGAAGAGGCCGGCACATTCAATAGAGATGTTGACTGACCTGACGCCTTCGCGAGCAAGCCCGCTCCCACATTAGGTCGGTGGGATTCTGGATTATTGGCCCAACTTCACCTTGGTCCAGCCACGGGTCATGACTCGCTGGACGGCAATCGGCTGGTCCGGCACGGCATAGAGCGTGGCCATCACCGCTTCCGGCGGGTAGGAGCCCGGATCGTTGCGGATCGCTTCATCGACCAGTGGCGTGGCCGCGGCGTTCGCGTTGCTGTAGCCGATATTGTTGGTGATGTCGGCAATCACGTCGGGGCGCATCAGGAAGTTCATGAACAGGTACGCGTTCTCGACGTTGGCGGCATCGCGGGGGATGGCGAGCATGTCGTAGAAACTGGCGGCGCCTTCTTTCGGGATGCTGTAGTCGATCTTCACCTTGTCCCCGGCTTCCTGGGCGCGGGCCTTGGCCTGCAGCACGTCGCCGGAGTAACCGACGGCCACGCAGATGTTGCCGTTGGCCAGGTCCGAGATGTATTTCGACGAATGGAAGTACGCCACGTTCGGGCGAATCTTCATGAACAGTGCCTCGGCTTCGGCGATGTGCTGTTTGTTCTGATCGTTCACCGGGTAGCCCAGGTAGTGCAGGGCGGTCGGGATCATTTCGGTCGGCGAGTCGAGGAAGCTGATGCCGCAGGCTTTGAGCTTCTCGGCGTTTTCCGGTTTGAACAGCAGGTCCCAGGAGTTGGTCGGGGCGTTGGCGCCGAGCACTTCCTTGACCTTGGCCGGGTTGAAGCCGATGCCGATCGAGCCCCACATGTACGGGATGGCATGGGCGTTTTCGGGATCGCTCGCGGAGGCATTTTTCAGCAGTACCGGGTTGAGGTTTTTCCAGTTCGACAGCTTCGACTTGTCCAGTTCCTGATAGACGCCGGCCTTGATCTGCTTGGCCAGGAAACTGTTGGACGGCACCACGATGTCGTAGCCGGATTTGCCCGCCAGCAGGCGTGCCTCAAGGGTCTCGTTGCTGTCGAAGACATCGTAGGTCACCTGGATGCCAGTCTCGTCCTCGAACTTCTTGACGGTGTCCGGGCCAATGTAATCGGACCAGTTATAGACGCGCAGAACCTTGTCATTGGCCTGGGCGCCGGTGGCGATTGCGCCCAATAAGGACAGTGTCAGCAGAGTCCTGCCAAACATTTTCATCGGTACAACTCCATTTCTTTTTTATTCAAATACACAAAACAATTGCAGTCCTGGCACACCCCTTGTAGCAGCTGGCGAAGCCTGCGTTCGGCTGCGAAGCAGTCGTGAATTCAGACACTGCGGCTCTATCAGGAAGATTGAGTTCGCGGGTTTTACGACTGCTTCGCAGCCGAACGCAGGCTTCGCCAGCTGCTACAAAGCGTGTGTGCAGGCCTTTAGGCCGTCGCTTCTGCCATTTGCTTTTTCGGTTGCTGCCAGGATTCGCTGGCGGTCTGGTCCATGGCTTCCTGGATCGCGCGCTTGCGGGTGGCTTCGGCGCGGCGGCTGAAGTACCAGACCATGAAAGTCACGATCGACACGGCCAACAGGATCAGGCTGGCCACGGCGTTGATCTCGGGCTTGACCCCAAGACGCACCGCCGAGAACACTTCCATCGGCAGGGTCGTGGAACCCGGGCCCGAGACGAAACTCGCCAGCACCAGGTCATCGAGCGACAGGGCGAACGACATCATGCCGCCGGCCGCCAGTGACGGCGCGATCATCGGAATGGTGATCAGGAAAAACACCTTGAACGGCTTTGCACCCAGGTCCATGGCCGCTTCTTCGATGGACAGGTCCAGCTCGCGAAGGCGGGCGGAGACTACCACCGCCACATAAGCGGCACAAAACGTGGTGTGGGCGATCCAGATAGTGACGATGCCACGCTCCATCGGCCAGCCGATCAACTGCGCCATGGCCACGAACAGCAGCAACAGCGACAGACCGGTGATCACTTCAGGCATCACCAGCGGCGCGGTGACCAGGCCACCGAACAGGGTGCGGCCCTTGAAGCGCGTAACGCGCGTCAGGACGAACGCGGCCAGCGTCCCTAGTGCGACTGCTGCGATGGCGGTGTAGCAGGCGATTTCCAGCGAGCGCACCACCGAACCCATCAGCTGGCTGTTGTCGAGCAAACCGGCGTACCACTTGATCGACCAGCCACCCCACACTGTCACCAGCTTGGAGGCGTTGAACGAGTAAATCACCAGAATCAGCATCGGCAGGTAGATAAACGACAGGCCGAAAATCAGCATGAACTTTGAAAATCCGAAGCGTTTCATCCCCGTGCCTCCATCTCTTTGGCCTGGCTGCGGTTGAACAGCAGAATCGGCACAATCAGGATCAACAGCATCACCACCGCCAGGGCGGACGCCACCGGCCAGTCGCGGTTGTTGAAGAACTCTTGCCACAATACGCGGCCGATCATCAGGGTTTCCGGGCCGCCCAGCAGTTCCGGAATCACGAACTCACCCACCACTGGAATGAACACCAGCATGCAGCCGGCGATGATGCCGTTCTTGGCCAGCGGCACGGTGATTTTCCAGAAACTGTTGAAGGTGCTCGAACCCAGGTCCGACGCCGCTTCCAGCAGGCTCTGGTCGTGCTTGACCAGGTTGGCGTACAGCGGCAGCACCATGAACGGCAGATACGCATACACCACGCCGATGTAGACGGCGATGTTGGTGTTGAGGATCTCGATCGGGTGCGAGGTCAGCCCGGTCCACATCAGGAACGCGTTGAGCAGACCGTTGTTGCTGAGGATGCCCATCCACGCGTAAACGCGGATCAGGATCGCGGTCCAGGTCGGCATCATGATCAGCAGCATCAGCACGTTCTGCGCTTCCTTGCTGGCCTTGGTAATGGCGTAGGCCATCGGGAAACCGATCACCAGGCACATCAGGGTGCTGAAAAACGCCACCTTCAACGAACCCAGGTAGGCGGACAGGTACAGCTCATCCTCGCCCAGCAGGGTGTAGTTGCCGATATTGAGCAGCAGCTGGAATTTCTGCTCGGCGAAGGTGTAGATCTCCGAGTAGGGCGGAATGGCCAGGGCCGCTTCCGAGAAGCTGATCTTCATCACCAGGAAGAACGGCAGCATGAAGAACAGGAACAGCCAGATGAACGGAATCCCGATGACGAACTTGCGCCCGCTGGGGACCCACCTCAGGAATTGCTGATTGAAGGTTTTCATGCGCGCAGTACCACGCCGCTGTCGTCTTCCCACCACACGTAGACCTGGTCGTCCCAGGTCGGACGCGCACCACGGCGTTCGGCATTGGCCATGAACGACTGGACGATCTTGCCCCCAGGCAGCTCGACGTAGAACACCGAGTGGCCACCGAGGTAGGCGATGTCATGCACCTTGCCGGCGGACCAGTTGTAGCGGTTGTCCGGCTTGACGGTGCTGACCAGCAGTTTTTCCGGGCGGATCGCGTAGGTGATCGACTTGTCCTGCACTGACGTGCTGACGCCGTGACCGACGTAGATCTTCTGCTCAAGGTCCGGGCTGTGGATGATCGCGTGACCTTCCAGGTCCTCGACCACGGTGCCGTCGAAGGCGTTCACGTTGCCGATGAATTCGCAGACCATGCGGCTGACCGGTGCTTCATAGATGTCCACCGGGCTGCCGATCTGGGCGATCCAGCCCAGGTGCATGATCGCGATGCGCTGGGCCATGGTCATGGCCTCTTCCTGGTCGTGGGTCACCATCACGCAGGTCACGCCCACGCGCTCGATGATCTCCACCAGCTCCAGTTGCATCTGCGAACGCAGCTTTTTATCCAGGGCGCCCATCGGTTCGTCGAGCAACAGCAACTTCGGACGCTTGGCCAGGGAACGGGCCAGGGCCACGCGCTGACGCTGGCCGCCGGACAGTTGGTGCGGCTTGCGCTTGGCGTATTGGGTCATGTGCACCAGGCGCAGCATCTCCTGCACCCGGGCGTCGATTTCGGCGGCTGGCAAACGGTCCTGCTTGAGGCCGAAGGCGATGTTCTGCGCCACCGTCATGTGCGGGAACAGCGCGTAGGACTGGAACATCATGTTGATCGGTCGTTCGTACGGCGGCATGTCGGTGATGTCGACGCCGTCGAGCAGAATCCGGCCTTCGGTCGGGCGCTCGAAACCGGCGAGCATGCGCAGCAGGGTCGATTTGCCGGAACCGGAACCACCGAGCAGGGCGAAGATTTCACCCTGGTGGATTTCCAGGGACACATCGTCCACAGCGGTGGTTTCGTCGAACTTCTTGGTGACACGATCGATTTTCACCAACACCTTTTTCGGTGCCTGGTGACCCTCAAGAGCCTTCCTGTAGATGCTGGAGGCGTTTGCCATGTGAAACTCCCAACAGGTTTCAGTCGCCCGGCCAACACGGCCCGGCTTAATAGTGGATTGCAAACCCGGGTCAGATGATGTCAGTCAGTTCAACGCAGGCCCCTGTGGTAGCGGGCTTGCTCGCGAAAGCGGTGTGTCAGGCGACATCTGTGTTGACTGTGTCGCCGCCTTCGCGAGCAAGCCCGCTCCCACAGGGGGACTGCATCTGGCTGACCGGCATTGCACTCTGGCCGGGTTTATTCGGCGCCGCCATCCTGGCTGCCTGGTCGTACTTGTTGTTATTGCAGTGTGTTGTTTTCGCGAGAGGGGCACGCAAAAGCGCCTGACCGCTCGCGTTGGGCAGTCAATCGTTGAATGTGGGTATCAGTTCGTCAGTTCGAGTGACGCAGTGCCGCCCGTTGCCGGCAGGCTTCGCCGAACGCCTGGAAAATACTCAGATAAGGAGGGTTGTTCAGCACCTGCCATTCGGGGTGCCATTGCACGCCGAGGGCAAACGCCTGGCTGTGCTCGACGGAGATCGCCTCGATCAGGCCATCGGGCGCGACGGCTTCGGCGCGCAGGCCGGGCGCGAGACGGTCGATGCCCTGGCTGTGAATCGAGTTGACCTGGAACACCGCAGGCAGGTTCAGCGCCTCGAACACACCCCCAGGCTGCACATTCACCCCGTGAGCGGGAGCGTATTGCACGGCCAGGTCCGGATGGTCGGCCTCACGATGGTCGAGCAAGCCAGGCAGTTCATGGACCTTCTGATGCAGGCTGCCACCGAACGCCACGTTCATTTCCTGGAAGCCACGGCAGATGCCGAGCACCGGAACGCCCGCTGCAATAGCGGCGCGGATCAGGGGAAGGGTGGTGGCATCCCGCGCCGGATCATGATCCGTGCCGGGGGCGCTGTCGGGGCCTTGATAGTGGAAGGGTTCCACGTTCGAAGGCGAGCCGGTCAGCAACAGACCGTCGAGCTGCGGCAGCAGGTCATCGATTTCGGTCAGGTCGCCTAAGGAAGGAATAACGACAGGCAGCCCCAGCGCCGCAACGCTGACAGCACGCAAGTACTTGTCACCGCTGATGTGGTAGGGGTGCAGGCCAATCTGTTTGACGCACGCAGTAACGCCGATCAATGGCTTGAATGCCATTTTTATCACCTCGAAGTTTCACACTTGAACGAGCTTTTCCGGAGCTTAGCCTTGTTGATTTTAATTAACAACTCTCATGTAAAAAATTCTAAACGCCGCACGTCCGATCTTCAGGGTTTACGCGTGTTTGAGGGCGTATCTGGCACTCTCGTCCCCCTGAGAGGCCCGAAAATAAACGTTGAAAGGCCAGGTGTTCGCTATTGACTTCACTTTGCCTTTCGGATTGACTGGGCTCGTGAAAGGGCGGTGAACATAATAATTAACAGTAAAAAATAGGTGCATCATGTCGGTCCCTCTGCGTGCCGTTCAACTCAACGAAGCAAACGCATTCCTTAAGAAACATCCTGAGGTTTTGTACGTCGACCTTCTGATTGCGGATATGAACGGTGTGGTGCGCGGCAAGCGCATCGAGCGCACCAGTCTTCATAAGGTTTACGAGAAAGGCATCAACCTGCCGGCGTCTCTGTTTGCTCTGGACATCAATGGTTCCACGGTGGAAAGCACCGGCCTGGGTCTGGACATCGGCGATGCCGACCGGATCTGCTACCCGATCCCCGGCACCCTCAGCATCGAGCCTTGGCAGAAGCGCCCAACCGCGCAACTGCTGATGACCATGCACGAAATCGAAGGCGAACCCTTCTTCGCCGACCCGCGTGAAGTGCTGGCCAATATCGTGCGCAAGTTCGACGACATGGGCCTGACCATCTGCGCCGCGTTCGAGCTGGAGTTCTACCTGATCGACCAGGACAACGTGAACGGTCGTCCGCAATCGCCACGTTCGCCGGTATCCGGCAAGCGTCCGATGTCGACCCAGGTGTACCTGATCGATGACCTCGACGAATACGTCGACTGCTTGCAAGACATCCTCGAAGGCGCGAAAGAGCAGGGCATCCCGGCTGACGCCATCGTCAAGGAAAGCGCCCCGGCGCAATTCGAAGTCAACCTGCATCACGTGGCTGACCCGATCAAGGCGTGCGACTACGCCGTCCTGCTCAAGCGTCTGGTGAAGAACATCGCCTACGACCACGAAATGGACACCACCTTCATGGCCAAGCCGTATCCGGGCCAGGCGGGTAACGGTCTGCACGTGCACATTTCGATTCTCGACAAAGACGGCAACAACATCTTTGCCAGCGAGGATCCCGAGCAGAACGCCGCGCTGCGACACGCGATCGGCGGTGTGCTCGAGACCCTGCCGGCGCAGATGGCGTTCCTTTGCCCGAACGTCAACTCCTACCGTCGCTTCGGCGCGCAGTTCTACGTGCCGAACTCGCCGAGCTGGGGCATCGACAACCGCACCGTGGCCGTGCGTGTACCGACCGGATCAAAGGACGCCGTGCGCATCGAGCATCGTGTAGCCGGTGCCGACGCCAACCCATACCTGCTGATGGCATCGGTGTTGGCCGGTATTCACCACGGCCTGACCAACCAGATCGAACCGGGCGCCCCGGTGGAAGGCAACAGCTACGAGCAGAACGAGCAGAGCCTGCCGAACAACCTGCGCGATGCACTGCGCGAGCTGGACGACAGCGAAGTCATGGCGCGCTACATCGACCCGATGTACATCGACGTGTTCGTGGCGTGCAAGGAAAGCGAGCTGGCCGAGTTCGAGAACTCCATCTCGGACCTTGAGTACAACTGGTACCTGCATACCGTTTGATTGGCCGGTTCAAGACAATCAAATGTGGGAGCGGGCTTGCTCGCGAAAGCGGTGGATCAGTCAACACTGATGTCGCCTGACACTGCGCCTTCGCGAGCAAGCCCGCTCCCACATGAGATTGCATTTCAATTCAGTCCGACGACTACTCATTCCCCTGCGTCGAGTCACAACCATGACAATTTCCCGCAGCGACTGGGAGCAACGCTTCCAGTCCCTAACAATCGAAGGTCGCGCATTCATTGACGGCCAATACTGCGCAGCCGCCAGCGGCGCGACGTTCGAATGCTTAAGCCCCGTGGATGGTCGTTTCCTGGCGAACGTCGCCAGCACCGACGAGGCCGATGCCAATGCAGCGGTCGCCGTCGCGCGCCGCACCTTCGAATCCGGCGTGTGGGCCAACCTGGCCCCGGCCGAGCGCAAGCGCATCCTGATCCGTTTCGCCGACCTGATCCTGGCCAACCAGCAAGAGCTGGCCCTGCTCGAAACCCTCGATATGGGCAAGCCGATCAGCGACTCCATGAGTATCGACATTCCGGCGACCGCCAACGCGATCCGCTGGACCGCCGAAGCCATCGACAAGATCTACGACGAAGTCGCCGCCACGCCCCAGGACCAGCTTGGTCTGGTGACCCGCGAAGCGGTCGGCGTGGTCGCGGCCATCGTGCCGTGGAACTTCCCGCTGATCATGGCCAGCTGGAAATTCGCCCCGGCCCTGGCGATGGGCAACTCGTTCATCCTCAAGCCTTCGGAAAAATCCCCGCTGACGGCGATCCGCATCGCGCAACTGGCGCTGGATGCCGGGATTCCCAAAGGCGTGTTCAACGTCCTGCCGGGCTACGGCCACACCGTGGGCAAGGCGCTGGCGTTGCACATGGACGTCGACGTGCTGGCTTTCACCGGCTCCACGGCGATTGCCAAGCAACTGATGATCTACGCCGGTCAGAGCAACATGAAACGCGTCTGGGCCGAAGCCGGTGGCAAGAGCCCGAACGTGGTGTTCGCCGACGCGCCGGATCTGCGCGCGGCAGCACAGGCGGCGGCCAGCGGCATCGCCTTCAACCAGGGCGAAGTCTGCACCGCCGGTTCGCGTCTGTTGGTAGAGCGTTCGATCCGCGAGCAGTTCATCCCGCTGCTGGTGCAAGCCCTGCAAGCCTGGAAACCAGGCCACGCCCTCGATCCTGCAACCACCGTCGGTGCGGTCGTCGACCAGCGTCAACTGGACAACGTGCTGCGCTACATCGGCATCGGCAAAGAGCAGGGCGCCCAACTGATCGCGGGCGGCAGCCGCACCCTCGAAGACACCGGTGGCCAGTACGTGGAACCGACGATTTTCGACGGCGTGACCAACGCCATGACCATCGCCCGGGAAGAAATCTTCGGCCCGGTGCTGTCGGTCATCACCTTCGACACCTTCGATGAAGCCCTGGCGATTGCCAACGACAGCATCTTCGGCCTGGCCGCCGGCGTGTGGACCAGCAACCTGAGCAAGGCCCACACCTTCGCCCGTGGCCTGCGTGCCGGCAGCGTCTGGGTCAACCAGTACGACGGCGGCGACATGACCGCGCCGTTCGGCGGGTTCAAGCAGTCGGGTAACGGTCGGGACAAATCGCTGCACGCGTTCGACAAGTACACCGAACTCAAGGCGACCTGGATCAAGCTCTAACACCTTTGAAGCGACGGCCGCCGACACGCTGTCGGCGACCCTCGGAGAAACGTATGAAACAGACACATGTGAATAGCTACTACGCCGCCACCCGCAACTTCACCGGCGATTTCCCGGTGCTGGAAGGGGCTGTGGACTGCGACGTCTGCGTGATCGGCGCCGGCTACACCGGCCTGTCCTCGGCCCTGTTCCTCGCTGAAGCGGGCTACAGCGTGACCGTGCTCGAAGCGGCCAAGGTCGGCTTCGGCGCCAGCGGTCGCAACGGCGGCCAACTGGTCAACTCCTACAGCCGCGACGTCGATGTCATCGAAGAGCGCTACGGCGACAAGACTGCCGAAATCCTCGGCAGCATGATTTTCGAAGGCGCCGACATCATCCGTCAGCGCATACAGCACTACGACATCCAGTGCGACTATCGCCCTGGCGGCATCTTCGCGGCGATGAACAAGAAGCAACTCAAGGGCCTGGCCGAGCAGAAGAAGAGCTGGGAACGCTACGGCAACAAGAACCTGAAAATGCTCGACGCGGCCGATATCAAGCGCGAAGTCGGTTCCGAGGCCTACGTCGGTGGCCTGTTGGACATGCAGGGCGGTCACATTCACCCGCTGAACCTGGCACTCGGTGAGGCTTCGGCGATCATCGGCCTGGGCGGCAAGATCTACGAGCAATCGGCGGCGGTGGAAATCACCTACGGCGAACCGATCACTGTGCGCACTGCAAAAGGCGTGGTGAAGGCCAAGTACCTGCTGATCGCCGGTAACGCGTACCTGCCGCAGGGCCTGGACAACCGCGTGACCAGCAAGAGCATGCCGTGCGGTTCGCAGATCGTCGTCACCGAGCCGTTGTCGCAAAAGCAGGCCCGTAGCCTGATCAAGAACAACTACTGCGTCGAAGACTGCAACTACCTGCTCGACTACTACCGCCTGACCGCCGACAACCGCCTGCTGTACGGCGGCGGCGTGGTCTACGGTGCGCGCGAACCGGACGACATCGAACAACTGATCCGCCCGAAGATCCTCAAGACCTTCCCGCAATTGAAGGACGTGAAGATCGACTACCGCTGGACCGGCAACTTCCTGCTGACCATGTCGCGCATGCCGCAATTCGGCCGTATCGAGAAAAACGCCTACTACATGCAGGGCTACAGTGGCCACGGCGTCACTTGCTCGCACCTGGCCGGCAAACTGATCTCGGAAATGATCCGTGGCGACGCCGAACGCTTCGACGCGTTTGCCTCGCTGCCGCACATGCCGATGATCGGTGGGCGCACCTTCTCGGCGCCGTTGACCGCCCTCGGCGCCGTGTACTACTCGCTGCGTGACCGTTTCGGCATCTAGGCTTTACCTCGCCGGCGGCATCTCCCCAAAGGGTGCCGCCGGATTTTTACGACGGCCAAAAAGGCCATGAACACTGCAGTTCCCTGTGGGAGCGGGCTTGCCCGCGAAGAGGCCATTTCAGCCAAAATAGATGTCGCCTGACACACCGCTTTCGCGAGCAAGCCCGCTCCCACAGGTTTCGCGCAATGCCTGGGAATTATTATCCGCAGGCTATTTTTTACGCCGTTTATCGAACCTGCTGAGCATTACGAACAAACGTGATTTAATAGCCGCCTTTCACGTTTCCGGGACCGGAAAACGGCGTGATCCGCGCCTGCACTCCACCCCCATTACCCTTAAGTAGCACGCACATAAGGCTGTCATGGACACGGGCTCACGACTCAAATTAGTACGCGAAAGCTACAAACTGTCCCAGCGCGAGCTGGCCCGGCGTAGCGGCGTCACCAATGCAACCATTTCCCTGATCGAACAGAATCGGGTCAGCCCTTCCGTCAGCTCCCTGAAGAAATTGCTGGAGGGCATCCCCATGTCCCTGGCCGACTTCTTCACCTTCGATCAGCCACCGCGCGAACACCAGTACGTCTTTCGCGCCAACGAACAACCCGACCTCGGCCGCCATGGCCTGCGCCTGCTGCTGATCGGCGCGTCCGTGCCAAGCCGGCAGATGCGCTTGCTGCGCGAGCAATACGCACCGGGCGCAAGCTCGGGCGAAGAGCCGATCGTGCATTCCGAAGGCGAGGAGTGTGGGTTGGTGACCCGGGGTACCGTGGAGTTGACCGTGGATGGCCAGGTGAGCGTGCTCAATGCCGGGGATGGCTATTACTTCCCGACGACCTTGCCGCACCGGTTTCGCAATATCGGGGCCGATGAGGCGGAAATCATCAGCGCCAACACACCGGCGAACTTCTGATAACCGCTTTGCGAGCAGGGTTCATCAGGAACCAGCCGTCAAAACCCGCATCTGATGCGGGTTTTTTATTGTTCGAATCTGGTTACTGCCAGGGATCTTGAAGTGCAGCGTGGGTCATTCCCGCAGCTCATGACGAAACACTGCACCCTTTGCGGGTTATCTCGATCTGTTGGTAGTCGGCGCGGTTATCTTTCTGCCGGGTGGCCAACAGAGCCAAGGCAGCTTGCGGATCATTGAGCGGTAATGTCTTGAGTACCTCGACATCGACGTCCCACCACTTGCTGTCGATCAGCGCCTCGATCAACTCGGGTGTGTGCCGATACTTGACGACTTTTGCCGGGGTGCCGGCAACAATGGCGTACGGTGGCACGTCATGGGCAACCAGGGCGCGAGTTGCGATGACAGCGCCAGTGCCAATGGTCACGCCTTCCAGGATCATCGCGCTATGGCCGATCCAGACGTCATGCCCGATCGTGATGTCCGCAACCACCGGGTCATAAACCAGCGCCGTGTCGGTATATTGAAAGGGATGTGAACTGAGCCAGTCCAACGGATGCGAGCTCTTTTGCTGGCCGATAAAACAGCTGCTACTTATTGAGCAAAACCTGCCAATGGAGGAGACCGCCGAAAGGAAGCAGTCACTGCGGATATAGGTATGGGCACCGATTTCCAGCTTTTTCGACTCTATGACCACATTCCCAAGCGTCACGCCTTCTTCTATGGTCAGTGTCGTTCTTTTGTGCAGTGACAATAGACCGCCCGCCACTTTGCATTTGTGTTTGCGAATCCATCTTTTCCAGTAACTATTTCGCAAATAACTGATTATTTTTTTCATGAAAAGCTGTCTTGGATATCCGTTATAGGGCTTGGCCTGGCCCCATGAGCCAACGGTCGAGTCTAAATGAATCGGCGGGGGAGATGAATTTTTTAGGCGTTTTTCAAAAACGGTTTCTGTGCGTCAGTCTGCTGATGGCCGCTGTAACCAACTGAACGGTGGCCATTGAAAACCCGCAGAAATGCGGGTTTTTTGTGCTTGAAAAATGGTTGAGGTACTGGAGGACGGCGTTGAGGCGTTCGGTGGCTCTGGCGCCGTAAAACCGGGCACTGCGGTGTGTCTGAGGAAATGAGTTGCAATGGATGAGGGCCGCTTCGCAGCCCGGCGGGAGCAAGATCCCTCGCCACGGGGGGGGAAATTCCTACATGTTTTTCGGATGTCAGGGATGTGCGATCGACAAGCCCCATCCTCCGGCAAACGCCTGCAAGGCTTCGATCGGATGAGCGTAGACGGTTTGGCGCCTGGTGACTCGACGGAACCAACTTCGTCTATAACGTCTAAATTTCAGGGACTATTCCCCACCACGAAGGAATGAATCATGTTCAGGACTCGATCATTGATTGCAGCTGTTACCTGTTTGACGCTGGTCTGCGGCTCGGTGACGGCGCTGGCCGATCCTGGTAACGGCCAGGGCAACGGGAAGGCCAACCATGGCAACCAGGGTAGTCATGGCAACAAGAACAAGAGTTCCGGCGGCGGGGACTGGAGCAATGGCCCGAGCATCAACCGGGGCAGCGTGCTCGAGATCATTGGCGTGAATACGGGCTACTGGAGCCCCGGGCCCGATTTGCCACCGGGTATTCAAAAGAACCTTGCCCGGGGCAAGCCGCTTCCACCCGGCATCGCCAAGAAACTCGATGGCCGACTGGTCGGCAGGCTGCCCCACTATGACGGCTACGAATGGCAGCAGGTCGGCACGGACCTGATCCTGGTTGCGCTGGCCACCGGGCTTGTCTATGAAATTCTCGACGGTGCCTTTGATTGACGTGTGGAAGGTAGTCTTCCTGCTGATTAAAGGTGCTCCAGCCGTCTGTCTTGGTAGTTGAACTGTTGGAGGGATATCGCGTCATACCGAACGCGATATCAACCACCTACGGAAGCAATCATGCTTTTTAAAAACAAGAGTCTCGTTGCTGTAATGTCATGCGCCATGATGCTTGCGGCCGCCCCGTTACTCCCTGATGGCCTGTCGATCATGGGGTCCGCATACGCGAAGGACGGCGGTGGCGGTGGTGGCGGAAACGGCGGCGGTGGCGGCGGTGGTAACGGCGGTGGTAATGGCGGCGGAAACGGTGGAGGCCACGGCGGCGGCATGGGTGGCGGACACGCCGGTACAGGCCACTCCGGCAGTAACGGCCGCGGTAACGGGCTGGACAGCGACCATGCCGGCAAATCCGTGCGCGACCATGGCCTGAGCGGGAACCACTACGGTAGTGCGCGCAACGATGACAACGGCCATGGCACCACGACCTCAGGCATCGCCCATTCCAAGGATACTCGCGGCATCGCCAAGGCCAGGGCCATTTCGGCCTCGACGCCGGGTGATCACAACACCAAAGGCTTGAGTAAAGCCGGGCTGTCGACCTCGAAAAAATCCCATTGAGTTCGCGGCGACAGATCAGTTTCTGAAAAGCAATAAACCCGCTGGAACAGGCGGGTTTTTTATGCCTGGAAATTGATCGCAGACAATCGCATATCTCGTTCCCCGCCAGCACATCACTCACAACCTGCCCCCAGGTTGCCCGCACAACAGGCATTACACGGACAGAAAACGAGCCACCTGGACACATCACGCAGTGATTTGCGTTTGCAGGCGATTTGTCATGTTCAGCGCCATTCCAATGTAGATATTAGTCAGCCCAACGCGATTTCAATGAGGCTGCACTGTGTTCCAACGACTTGTGTGTTCGCTGTCTGTTTTGAGCCTGTCCATCGCTGCCGCCCAGGCGGCCGAGACTGTCCCCCTCAACACGCCACGCCTGAAAAGCATCGACAATTTCCGCGATGTCGCCGGTCTCACCACGGCATACACCACCGCCAGCGACGGCACCATGCGTGGCGGGGTGTTTTACCGCTCCAACGCGCTGACCCCGTCGGCGGCGGATCTGGCTACCCTCAATGGCCTGGGCATCAAGGCAGTCTACGACCTGCGCACGCCCAGCGAGATCGCCGCCACGCCCGACAAGATGCTCACTGGCGCGACCTACACCAACATCGACATCATCGGCGGCTCCACGTCGGGGGCGAACGTCACCAACGTCGCGTTCCACAGCGCCGCCGAAGCCACCGCCATGATGCAGGACACCAACCGGGATTTCGTGCGCAACCCAGGGATGCGCAGCGAGTTCAACCAACTGTTCAATGATCTGGCGGCGGTCGACGGTGCCGCGCTGTTCCATTGCACCGCCGGCAAGGACCGCACGGGCTGGACCGCTGCGGTGCTGCAAAGCATCGCCGGGGTCGACGATGCCACCATCATGAGCAACTACCTGGCGACCAACGACTACACCGCCGCGCGCATCAAGGCGACCCTGGCGGCGTTGCCACCGAGCCTGGCGACCATATACGGGCCGCTGATCGGTGTGCAGGCCAGTTACCTGCAAGCCGGCCTGGACGAGGTGACCGCGCAATACGGCACGATGGACAAGTACCTCAAGGAAGGCCTCGGCCTGTCCCAGGAAACCATCTACGTGCTGCGCGGCAAGATGGTGTTCTACAACAGCCTGCCGGGCGCGGCGGACCTGGCCGGCAATGCCGCGGCCGGCGCGCAGTTGTTGCAACAACTGCAGAACAGCAACCTGTCGGGCACCTACAGCGCCTACAACTACTACCTGCAGTCGGCCATCGATACCCGCAGTCTCGGGGGCGTGGATTCCACCGTCGGCGGTCAGGTGCACGCCGATGCCGCCAGCTACCTGCTGCGCCAGGGCGCGATGATCGAACAGGCCGCAGCGCCGTTCACCAGCGGCATCGACCTCAAGGCCGGGCAATATCGCCTGTGGAGCACCGCGCTGGCGGGGTATCTGGGCACGGACGGTTCGTCCCGGGCCTCCAGCAGCAACGAGCATACCCAGGGCATGATGATTGGCCTGACCCAGCGCTTTTCCGAACAGCTCAGCACCCATGCCGGCTTCGGCTACAGCAGCGGCAATGTCGGTGGCGCAGGTGGCGAGGCCGATACCGACCTGACCTTCTTCAGCGTCGGCGCACGTTTCGCACCGAACGGTCTGGAGCGCGGCCTGTTTGTGGATGCCGATGCCAACGCCGGCTACCTCGATTACCAGAGCAAGCGCGAACTGGGCGGCGGTCTGGGCACGGCCAAGGGCGATAGCCATGGCAACCTCACCGGCGCGACCCTGGCCCTGGGTTACCGTGTGCCGGTGAACGGCGTGACCCTCGAGCCGAGCCTTGGCGTGCGGATCAGCCACGTCAACCTGTCGGGCTTCCAGGAAAAAGGCAGCGAACTGGCCCTGGACGTCGACGGTATCCACGAAACCCGCAAGAGCGCGGTGGCCAACCTCAATGCATCCTTTGCACCTGTCAGCCTGGGCGCCTGGCAAGTGGTGCCGGGGGTGCAAGTGGGCTACGAACATGTGTTGGGCGACCCTGAGGTCGACAGTGAAGGGCAATTGCTGGGCCTGGACATCGAGCAGCAAGCCGCCTTCGACAACCGTGACCAGTTCACCGGTGGCGTCAACGTCATGGCCAACCTTGGGCCGTGGAGCGTAGGGGCAGAAATCGGCGCCAGCGGTGGCGGCGACAGCCACGGCTTCAATGGCGGGCTGAAGGCCAGTTATCTGTTCTGACGATCAGTCAAGGCAATCTGTGGGAGCGGGCTTGCCCGCGAAGGCGGACTGACAGTCGACAAAGAAGGTGGCAGATAAACCGCTTTCGCGAGCAAGCCCGCTCCCACAGTGGTTTTGTGCTTGCCACCTGATCCAGGCACGACACGCAACCTGTGGGAGCGGGCTTGCCCGCGAAGGCGGACTGACAGTCGACAAAGAAGGTGGCGGATAAACCACCTTCGCGAGCAAGTCGAATCGTCGCACCGCCGCTCTCTCAATGGGTCGCCATCGGCCGCGTTCGCAAGCCCTTTCTCACGTCTGCGGGGCTGATGCCGTAGGCACTCTGGAAGTACTGGCAAAACCGCCCGACATTGCTGAAACCGTGTTGCAAGGCCACGTCTGTCACCGAAGGCGACACCCCTTGGGACAGCGCGGCAAAGGCGCGCTCCAGGCGGACCTGGCGCTGATAGGCAACGATCGAAGTGCCCATGAAACGCTGAAAACCTTCCTGCAATGCGCGCAGGCTGACGTTGGTCAATTGCGCCAGCTCGGTGCCGCTGGCCAGGTGGTCGGGGTGCTCCTGAATGTACTCGACGGCCAGCTTCACATGCCGTGGCGCTATCAGTGGGGAAGGGCGCCGGAGGGCTTCGGTGAAGTTGTGTGGCCAGGCTTCCAGAACCGCATCGACCAGCATTTCGCGAAGGCGCGAAGGCATCAGCGAACCGGTGTTGATCAGCAGGTCGAACTCGGTGCCGGTGGCCAGTTCGATCAACGCCCGGATGCCCTGCAAGGCCGACACATTCAGGTCCACCACCGGCTCGAAATGCACCTTTTGCAGGATAGGTTTGCCCAGCAGCGTCGACAGGCGCTCGGTGATCAGCCGGCGGCTGATCGAAATCCCGTGCTGTGCGTGGTTGTCGACAAAGCGCGCCGAGCGGACCTCGGCCTTGTCGATCGCCAGGCCTGTTTGCGCGAAACCGACCGACTCGGTGACGTGGTTGAAAATGATCTTGCCGGCGGTGGGAATGACGAAGGTGATTTCATCAAGAGGGGCGGGAAAAGCCACCGTGAAGTCACCGCGATAGTGCATGCGACGAAAACTGACACCTTCGTGCCGGCCGTAGACCCCGCCGATGATGATGTTTTTCGGCGGCGGCGGTGAGTCGCAATAGAGGTTGCCGAACAGGTTCGAGAACAACGCGCCAAAGTCGTCGCAGCTCATGTCGTTGGACCTGATGATGATTTGCTTGCGCGTCGTGCTTGCGTACACCTGAAGTGTCACCTTGAGTGGAGGGGCAAAGCCCTGGTACAGGGAACTGGGCGATCGGAGATCGAGCGGATGCGGTTCGGGAAAGCGCTTGGACGTTATCAGTGAGTAATGACAGGTTTGTTACCGGTTGTTGTCGCCGGCCCCGTTTCCGTTCACCCGACGCCACCACTCGCACCGGACAACCGGTGGCGCGAGCGGTACTCGGGCGTGGGCTGGCCTGCAAGGGCCGCGGCTATTTCACCGGCTCTGTCGCCTTGATATCCCCGCAAAAGATATCGACGTTGCCATCGGTCGCAGCCGTTCGCACGACCACCGAATACTTGCCGTCAAGCAAGGTCTGCAACTGCACGGGCGCGGTCCTGGTAAAAGACCAGCCGCGTATGGGTTGGCGTTCGGTGTTGACGGTGTCGTTCATCGCGTAGGCGACTGACCCGGGTTGCTCGCAGCTGCCGTTATTGATGAACGAGTAAAGACGCAGGGGCAGGGTAACCCCCATTGGAGCGCCGCTGATGAAGAAACTGAGTCCGGTTTTCTTGTCCCAGTCGGTCAAGGTAACGGTGCCGATCTGACCGGCGTTTTGCCGGGTAGCGACCAGGTTGATGTTCACGCCGTGGGTCGATGAAGTGGTGCAGCCGAAAAGGCTTGCCGCCACCATGATTGCTGCCAGAGAGGTCTTGAGCTTCATTGCCAAACTCCTGAGTTGAAGAACTGCAATGGGGGGAATTAGCGGGTATAGCTCATTTACCGCCTTCATGACGTCGTCCATATAAGGCTTTCCATTTTTGAGCGCAGATGGTGGGGCGTCTGTCTCCTTCTCCAGCCATGTGGCGGCGTAGTCGTGCAAACCGGCTACATTTGTAGTCGAGCCTGCGCGGATTGCCTGCTGGCACGCGCGCTTCGATGCCGATGAAGGTTTGCAGTGGTTACGCGTGCAGTTAAAGGATTGTGCGGTCAGTTGAGCCCACTCATCATCCGCATGGACGATTTGCAATTGGAGTGACTGATGAATCAACAAGGCAGCCATCCGCAAGAGCGGATTCCAGGCACTCCACAGCGGGGAACCTTGCGTAGCCTGTTGATCCCGGAATGGCTTGGCAGCTACCGGCCAGACTGGCTGCGGGGCGATGTGGTCGCCGGGTTGACGGCAGCGGCCGTGGTCATTCCCAAGGCGCTGGCGTACGCCACCATTGCCGGCCTGCCGGTGCAAGTCGGGCTGTACACGGCGCTGGTGCCGATGGTGATCTATGCCGTGCTCGGCACGTCGCGCCCGCTCAGCGTCAGCACCACGACCACCCTGGCCATTCTCGCCGGCTCGGCACTGGGCCAGATCAGCCCCGATGGCGATACGGCGACCTTGCTCGCCGGTTCCGCAACGCTGGCCCTGATGGTGGGTGCGATCCTGATCGTCGCGGGCTTGCTGCGCCTGGGTTTCGTCGCCAATTTCATTTCCGAACCGGTGCTGGTGGGTTTCAAGGCCGGCATCGGCGTGGTCATCGTGCTCGACCAGTTGCCCAAGCTGTTGGGCACGCACATCGACAAAGGCGGCTTCCTGCACAACCTGGTGGCCACGGTCCAGAGCGTTGGCCATGCCTCGCTGCCGACCGTGGCGGTCGGTGTGTTCATGGTCCTGCTGCTGGTGGGCATGAAGCGTTTTACGCCACGGCTGCCCGCACCCTTGATTGCGGTGGCGCTTGGCATCATCGGTATGAGCCTGTTTGGCCTGGAGCGCTTTGGTGTGTCCGCCGTCGGTGTGGTGCCGATCGGGTTGCCCGCGCCGACCCTGCCGGTCTGGTCGATGGCCGAGACCCTGTGGTCCTCGGCGATGGGGATCGCGCTGATGAGTTTCACCGAAACCATCGCGGCGGGACGCGCGTTCGCTCGCAGTGACGAGCCCGCGCCACAACCGAACCGGGAGCTGCTGGCCACGGGCGTTGCCAACATCGGTGGCGCGTTTCTCGGAGCCATGGTCGCCGGCGGCGGGACCACCCAGACGGCGGTGAACCGCCTGGCCGGCGCCCGTTCGCAATTGGCCGCACTGGTCACCGCCGCACTGGCACTGGGCACGTGCCTGCTGCTGGCGCCGCTCATTGGCCTGATGCCCAACGCCACGCTCGCCGCCGTGGTGATCGTGTATTCGGTGGGCCTGATCGAGCCGGCGGAATTTCGCGAGATCCTGTCGGTTCGCCGTACCGAATTTGCCTGGGCTGTGGTGGCCATGGTCGGCGTGATACTGCTGGGCACGCTGCAAGGGATCGTCGTGGCGATCATCGTTTCGTTGCTGGCCCTGGCCTATCAGGTTTCGGACCCGCCCGTGCATGTCCTGGGACGCAAGCCCGGCACCAATGTGTACCGACCGCAGTCCGCCGAGCACATCGATGACGAACATTTTGACGGGCTGCTGTTGCTCAGGCCCGAAGGGCGGGTGTTCTTCGCCAATGCCGAGCGCATCGCCGACAAGATCCGGCCACTGATTGACGTGGCGAACCCCAAGGTCGTGGTCCTGGACCTGCGCAGCGTGTTCGACCTGGAATACACCGCGCTGAAAATGCTCACCGGGGCGGAACAGCAACTGCAGGAAAAAGGCATATCACTGTGGCTGGTGGGCATGAGCCCGAGCGTATGGGAAATGGTCATCAAGGCCCCCCTGGGCCATGCGCTGGGCGAGGCGCGCATGTTCCTGAACCTGGAACTGGCGGTTGAACACTATCAGCGCAGTCGACACTGAATGAACGCGGCCGGGTGCACTCCGGGCGCTATGTGACGCATTGAAGGAGGTAACGGGCATGGCGAAGAAGAAGGCCGCAACCAAAAGCAAACCGGTTGAAAGCGGCAAGCTCAAGAACAAGGTATATCTCGAGGAACTGGCGCGGCTGCATGTCGAGCTGGTCAAGCTGCAGGAGTGGGTACAGCACTCGGGCGCCAAGGTCTGCATCGTCTTTGAGGGCCGTGATGGCGCCGGCAAGGGCGGGACCATCAAGGCACTGACCGAACGGGTCAGCCCGCGGGTATTCCGGGTGATAGCGTTACCGGCACCGACCGAGCGGGAAAAAAGCCAGATGTACGTGCAACGCTATCTGCCACACATGCCGGCGGCCGGTGAAGTGGTGATCTTCGATCGCAGTTGGTACAACCGCGCCGGCGTCGAGCGGGTCATGGGGTTTTGCACCGACGAGCAGGTGCGCACCTTTCTCACTGTGGCGCCGCGGGTCGAGCACGCACTGGTCGAATCGGGAATCATCCTGATCAAATACTGGCTTGAAGTGAGCCCGGAGGAGCAGACCCGACGCCTCAAGGCGCGCATCACCGACGGGCGCAAGATCTGGAAGCTGTCACCGATGGACCTCAAGTCCTATAACCGCTGGTACGACTACTCCCGTGCCCGGGACGACATGTTCGAGGCCACCGACACCGAGTTCGCCCCGTGGCGGGTCGCCAACTCGAATGACAAGCGACGGGCGCGACTGAACATCATCAGCGATGTGCTCAACAGCATTCCATATGAGGAAGTACCGCGGGCGAAAGTGAAACTGCCCAAGCGCCAAAGTCCCGGCAACTATCGGGATCCGAACTATCCGTTCAAGTTCATCGCGGAAAAATTCTAGAACGATGCATTGGGCAGGAGCCGGCCCACGCCAGCCCCTGCCGCATGCCATCAGGCCTTGATCACGTACCCATACGCCCGGGTGCGACCGCCTTCCTGCTTGAGGTACACCCCCTGCAACTCCGGCGTGAAGCCGGGCAAACGGTTGATGCCTTCTTCCAGGGCCAGGAAGTACTTGAGCACTGCGCCGCCCCAGATTTCCCCCGGCACCACGCACAAGACGCCCGGCGGGTAAGGCAGCGCGCCCTCGGCGGCAATGCGACCTTGCACATCTTGACGCCCCGCGACCTGTCGGTCAGGCGTGTACCAGCGCAATGGTGAACGAGACCACGATCATGCAGGCAAAAGCAAAATTGATATTCATGAGGTTTCCATCCGAAACATGAGTGACGGCGCCATCTTGAACAGGTCACGGGAAAATAAAAAATTCGGCGTAATGATTTGAAAGATCGAAAAAAATGATACCTGGCCGGTTCGTTGTTTTTACTCCGGGTTGCGGATACTCTCGTGTAACACGCAATTACATGCATAAACGGGCAAAAACATGCACGACAACCATTCCTCTGTCGAACTTCCGTCAGTGCGCCGGCAAAAAATCCTGTTGATCCTCGAACGTGACGGCAAGGTCATGGCCTCGGAGTTGAGCCAGCATTTCGCGGTGTCCGAAGACACCATCCGCCGGGATCTGGCGGAACTGGCCAGCGTCGGCCTGGTGCAGCGGGTGCACGGCGGGGCGTTGCCGCGGCCCAAAGACACCGGCAAGGACTATTTCACCCGGATCAGCGAAACCGATGAAGTGAAAACCCATCTGGCGCAACTGGCCGCGCAACGGGTGCGGGACGGCCAGATCGTGGTGTTCGATTCCGGCACCACCACCTTGCAGATCGCGCGTTCGCTGCCGGCGGATATCGCCATCACCGCGATCACCGCATCGCCGATGACCGCCATTACCTTGTCCGAATACAAAGGCATCAAGGTGATCCTGGCCGGCGGCCAGCTCAACCCGGCGACGATGTCGGCCAGCGGCCACGAAACCCTGCGGCTGCTGGCGGGGATCAAGGCCGATGTGTTGTTTACCGGGGTCTGCGCGATTCACCCGCAGGTGGGCTTGAGCTCACTGCACTTTGATGAAGTGCCGGTGAAGCAGGCGATGCTCGATTGTGCTTCCCATGTGATCGCCGTTACCACGGCGGACAAACTTGGGGCGGTGGAGCCTTTTGTCGTCGCGCCGTGCAACCGTGTGCACACGCTGATCACCGAACGGCATTTGGCGTCTGGCAATGTGGAGGATTACCAGGCGCTGGGGATTGAGGTGGTGCAGGCTTGAGCATTTTTTGTTGGTAGATGTATTGACTGTTCCGGCCTCTTCGCGGGCAAGCCCGCTCCCACAGGGATTTATGTCGACCACAAATTTCGAGGCCGACAAGTAACCCTTGTGGGAGCGGGCTTGCCCGCGAAGAGGCCGGTACAAACAACATCAATGCTGGATGTGCAGCCAATGGCTCAGCGCAATCTCTCAAGCATCTGGTAGTACCACATCCCGGCGGCAAGCATCGGGTTGCCCAACAGGTCGCCCATGGGCACGCGGATGTGCTGGCAGGCGGCAAAGGTGTCGAACTGCTCCATTTGTCCTGTGATCGCCCGGCCCATGATTTCACCCATGATGTGGGTGGTGGCGATGCCATGGCCGGAGTAGCCCTGGCAGTACCAGACGTTGTCCGACAGCTTGCCCAGTTGCGGGATGCGGTTGATCACGATGCCCATCGCGCAACTCCACTGGTAATCGATGGCCACGCCTTTGAGCGCCGGGAAGGTCTGCTCGATGCATGGGCGCAGCTCGGCGGCGATGTCCCGGGAATCCTTGCCGCTGTAGTTGGCGCCGCCACCGAACAACAGGCGACCGTCGGCGGTGAGGCGGTAGTAGTCGAGCACGAAGCGGCAGTCGTAGACCGCCAGGTCTTCGGGGTTGATCTGCCTGGCCAGATCGCCCAGGGGCGCGGTGGTGACGATGCCGCCCATGGCCGGGAAAATCTTGCCCTTGAGCTTGCCCGGTTCCAGCTTGTGGTAGACGTCGCCGGCCAGCAGTACCTGGTTGGCGTCGATCTGCCCGTGGGCGGTGCGTACACCAGGCGTATCTCCATGGATGATCTCCAGCACTTCGCTGTTCTCGAAGATTAACGCACCGAGGCTTTCGGCAGCGCGGGCTTCGCCGATGCACAGGTTCAACGGATGCAGGTGCATGTTGCGGGTGTTCTTGATCGCGCCGTGGTAGAGGTCGCTTTGCAGCAGGTCGCGCACCTGGCTGCGGTCGAGCAGGCTGACCTCGTCGCCCATGCCACGGTGCACTGCCTCGTCGTAATCCTTGCGTAAGCCGAGCATGTGCGCGGGTTTGTACGCCGCGTGCAGGTGGCCGTGCTTGAGGTCGCAGGCGATGCCGTACTTTTCCACGCGCTGCCGAATGATCTGGTGCCCGCGCCAGCGCAGGTTCCAGATGAAATCGTCGACTTCATCACCAATGCTGCGGCGCATCTGTTTGCGCATGGCCTCGTCGCCCGACAGGCTGCCGGTGACCTGGCCGCCGTTGCGCCCGGTGGCGCCCCAGCCGATCTTGTGGCTTTCGACGATTGCCACCTTCAGGCCTTTTTCCGCTAGCTCGACGGCGGTGGCCACGCCGGTGAATCCGCCGCCGATGATCACCACGTCAACCTTGTGCCGGCCTTGCAGCGTCGGGTAATCGGTGTCCTGGTTGAGGGTGGCGGTGTAGTAGGAATTGCAACGTTGAGTCATGTCGGTGTCCAGGCAGAATGGGGAGATACCAATGCCGGTCAGGCGAGCGCAGTTCTTGTGGGAGCGGGCTTGCTCGCGAAGAGGCCCGCACATCCAGCACATGTGGTGACTGACACACCGCTTTCGCGAGCAAGCCCGCTCCCACAGGTTCTGTGTATGGCTGAGCAGGGTTCACGCGGACCGGGATAGCGAAAGGAGGGGCTCGCCGATCAGGCGAGCAGGGCGCTATCCGGCGGACGTGCGGAGTGACGCAGTTTGGAGCGGCGCAGGGCCATGGGCAGGTTGACGATGCGCTTCATGCAATGCCGTCCGCGGCCAGCAGCGAGGTGGCCTGGATCGAAATTTTCAGCAGTGACGGCAAAGTACGCATGGCGCAGGTTTCCGGCGGCGCAAATCGTCGGTGGCAAGTAGCACAAGCCATCCGGGGGGATGGCTGGATACTAGGGAGGATTGGAGCGCGTGTAAATGTTTGATTCAGAACATCAGGTGCACGACAAGGCCGATCAACCCGCAACCGATCAACACCTCGATCACCCCGCGCTTGAACCGAAGCAAGGCAACGCCCGCCACCATGGCGATCAGCAGCGAAGGCCAGTCCAGTGCTCCTTCGAAGCCTTTGGGCCACAGTACGTGGTAGCCAAAGAAACAGGCCAGATTGAGAATCACGCCCACCACGGCGGCCGTAATGGCTGTCAGCGGCGCGGTGAACTTGAGTTCGTTGTGTGTCGATTCCACCAGCGGTCCGCCAGCAAGGATGAACAGGAACGAGGGCAGGAAGGTGAACCAGGTCACCAGAGTGGCGGCCACGGCACCGGCGACAAACGCCTGATCCGGCCCGAAGACCTGAAGCACGTAGGCGCCGATGAACCCGACGAAGGCGACGACCATGATCAACGGACCCGGCGTGGTTTCACCGAGCGCCAGGCCGTCGATCATCTGCGTCGGCGTCAGCCATGCGTAGTGACCGACCGCGCCCTGGTAGACATACGGCAGCACCGCGTAGGCGCCGCCAAAGGTCAGCAGCGCGGCCTTGGTGAAGAACCAGGCCATCTGGGTCAGCGTGCCTTCCCAGCCGAACAGTGCGGTGAGCATGGCCATGGGCAGTGTCCACAAGAGCGCACCGATCACGGCCAGGCGCGCCAGTTTCCAGCTGCTGAAACGAGCGTGTTCGGGGGTTGGGGTGTCATCGTCGATCACGGCCGGGCCGAAAGACTTTTTCGCCGCGCCGTGGCCACCGGTCCTGAATTTTTCCGGTGCCAGGCGTCCGCCGAAAAAGCCGATGACCGCCGCACCGAGCACGATCAGCGGGAACGGCACGTTGAGCACGAAGATGGCCACAAAGGACGCGGCGGCGATACCCCATAACCAGCCGTTCTTCAGCGCCCGCGAGCCGATCCGGTGAGCCGCCTGCACCACGATTGCCGTGACCGCCGGCTTGATCCCGTAGAACAATCCGGCGACCACGGGCACTTCGCCGAAGGCGATGTACACCCAGGACAGCGCGATCAGGATGAACAGCGACGGCAATACAAACAGCACACCTGCGATCACACCGCCCCAGGTCCGGTGCATCAGCCAGCCGATGTAGGTCGCCAACTGCTGTGCCTCGGGCCCGGGCAGCAACATGCAATAGTTGAGGGCATGCAGAAAGCGCCGCTCGGAGATCCAGCGCCGGCGTTCGACCAGCTCCTGATGCATGATTGAAATCTGCCCGGCCGGCCCGCCGAAACTGATAAAGCCAAGTTTGAGCCAGAACAGGAAGGCTTCGCGCAGGCTGATGGACCGGGGCTGTGGCACGTCCTGTTGGGTGATCGGGGAGGGCGTGGGGCTCAAGCGGAAATTCCTTGTGTAGAAAAGCGTTGAGCCAATGACTGTAGCTACGCCGGCGCGCGTTGCATAGCAGCCTGATGCTGCGTATCTGCCCAGCGCTCGACGGCTGAGCGGTCACTGTCACGGGCATCCACCCAGCGAGCGCCACACGCCACGTCTTCGCGTTTCCAGAACGGCGCGTCGGTTTTCAGGTAGTCCATGATGAACGCACAGGCTGTCGATTAAGCGGCCGACGTCGAACACTTCACGCTGGACCCGAACCGCCATGGCTCAACCCCCGGTGACCGGTGGAAAAAAGGCGATCTCGTCATAGTCCTCGATCACCCGGTCCGGATGGCACAGCTCCTGGTTCAGCGCACACATCAGGTTGTTTTCACCGAGCACATGGCTCCACAGTTCACCGCGAGCCATCAGCAGGCGGCGCACGTCCTCGATGGTCTTGAGGTTGTCGGTCAGGGGCAGTTTTTCGCCGCCCAGGTTGAGCTGCTCGCGGTAACGGGCGAAGTAATTGATCAGGATCATTGTGCGTCCTCGAGCTTGAAATGACCGGAACGGCCACCTTGTTTACTCAGCAGACGGATGTCGTCGATGACCATGCCGCGGTCCACCGCCTTGCACATGTCGTAGAGGGTCAACGCCGCCACGCTGACGGCGGTCAGGGCGGTGGGCGTCGCCTGACAGACTGACGCGGCATTGTCGTACTCGCGAAAGTTCACATTCAGCGGTTTTTGTGCGGGGGCGTTAGTGTCGCTTCGACTATCGGCTTGTTCAACTTGGTACAACATGAAAAGAACCTCGAAGCGCTGAATTAAGTTCAGGCTACGGGTAACTTTTATAAGCGTCCAATCGCTTGTTCCGATGTGCCGATTGGTGATGTCTATCATGCTGGGCAAACATGTTCGGTGCGGTTTTATATAAAACCGCAACTTGATCAGTGGGCCCGGCTGAATAACGTTCGTGCTTCGGCGAAACACTTCTCGGCAATGGCCGAGCGCGGTTCGGTCTTGCGCATCACCAGGCCCAGGGGCGCGAGCACGCTGGCATCGGGCAATTCGATGAACGACAGGTGTTCGATGGGCTCTTCCAGGCCACTGTCCAGCGGCATGATCGCGCAGCAGAAACCTTCGTGAATCGCCTGCAGCAACTGGTAGGTCGAATCGCTTTCGAGGATCGGCTGCGGATCCAGCCCGCGGCTGCGAAAGCTCAGGTCGATGGACTTGCGGTAGTGCATGCCATTACTGAGCATCCCCAGCGGCAGTTCGGCGGCGTCTTCCCAGCTCATTTGCGTGCCGTCGAAATGGAAGTGGCGGTTGTCGTACAGCAGTCCGACGCGGGTTTCGCCGATCTCGAAAAACTCGAAATAGCTCGGGTTGACGTGATCGAGGTAGCACACGCCCAGGTCCAGCTGATTGTTGCCCAGACCCTCGATGATCTGGTCGGAACTCAGGGACGACAGGCTGTACTTGAGCTCCGGAAAACTGCGGGACAGGCCCTGGATGTAGGTGACCGGGTTGAAGCTGCTGAGGGGCACGAGCCCCAGGCGCAAGTTGCCGACGAGTTGGCCCCGACACGCGGCAGCCTCGGCGAAGAGCCCGTCGTGGGCGGCCAGCAGGGTCCTGGCCCACGCCAGCACGCGTTCGCCGGCCTCGGTAAAACCCTCGAAGCGCTGGCCCCGGGTGACCAGCACCAGGTCCAGTTCATCCTCCAGGTTGCGCAGGCGCATTGACAGCGTGGGCTGGGTGATGTGGCAGCGCGCGGCCGCCTGGCCGAAGTGGCGGGTCTGCTCCAGGGCGATCAGGAACTTGAGTTGTTTGATGTCCATGACGGCACCTGCTGGCGGGGGAGTGAAGGGTTAAGTATTGACTCAGGTGTGCAAGACACAAGGCGAGGCAGGAATCGTGAGCCGAGACGATCTCATTGTCTTCGGCGTGCGTCCAATCACTGCTATCTAAGGGGTTATCGACGGGCTCTATCGTTAATGTTGTTTCTGGTCTTTTTATATTGATAGATTGGCTCGATAGTCTGGTTGATTAGAGTGATTAGACGCGGCTTGATTTATCGAATTAGTCTCCGGAAGTCATTTAACCTTTATCTGCCGGAGAACTCCATGAGCGTCAAACCGGATGCATTGTTTATCCCTTTGAATATTGCCGTGCTGACCGTTAGCGATACCCGTGAATATGCCAATGACACCTCCGGCCAATTACTCGTCAGTCGCTTGCTGGAAGCCGGCCACACCCTCAGCGAGCGCAACCTGCTCAAGGACGACCTGTACAAGATCCGCGCGCAGGTGGCGAACTGGATTGCCGACGACGGCATCCAGGTGGTGCTGATCACGGGCGGCACCGGGTTCACCGGCCGCGACAGCACACCCGAGGCCGTGGCCTGTTTGCTGGATAAACAGATCGATGGTTTCGGTGAGCTGTTCCGGGCGATTTCGATCCTGGACATCGGTACCTCGATGGTGCAGAGCCGGGCGCTGGCCGGGCTGGCCAATGGCACGCTGGTCTGCTGCCTGCCGGGTTCCACGGGCGCCTGCCGCACCGCGTGGGAAGGCATCCTTGCCGAGCAGCTCGACGCGCGCCACCGACCGTGCAATTTCGTACCGCACCTCAAGCCTGTGCAAGCCTGCGGGACGCGGGGATGAGTCGATCACCCTTGATGTCGGTGGAGGAGGCCATCGACCGTTTGCTGACAATGGCCGAGGCGCGGTGGATTGAAGACAGTGAAGCGGTGCCGCTCAGTGCCGCCAGGCAACGGGTACTGGCCATTGACCTGGTGGCGACTCTCGATTTGCCGCCGTGGCCGAACAGCGCCATGGACGGGTATGCCCTGAATATCGAGGGTTGGGATGGGGATCCGCTGACCGTGTCGCAGCAGGTGTTTGCCGGTCACGCCCCCGAAACCCTGGCACCGGGAACCTGCGCACGCATCTTCACCGGCGCTCCGGTTCCGCCGGGGGCCAACTGCGTGGAGATGCAGGAGAACACCGAGGTACTGGATGACGGACGCATTCGCTTCAAGCAGCCCCTGAGCGCCGGCAGCAACATTCGCCCGCAAGGTCAGGAGAACCGCGCCGGCGATGTGCTGCTGCGTGCCGGCAAGCGTCTCGGCCCGTTCGAACTGGCGGTCGCGGCGGCGCAGGGCTGCACCCTGGAAGTGGGCGACACAGCGCGGTTCATACCCTTCAGCGAACTGTTCTGAATACAGCGAATAAACTGTGGGAGCGGGCTTTGCCCGCGAAGAGGTCGGCACATTCAATAGAGATGTTGCCTGACCCACCGCTATCGCGAGCAAGCTCGCTCCCACAGTTTTGATCGTCAGTGAACGCCATTCTTGCGGCCACCCAAAATACCCTGTGGGAGCGGGCTTGCCCGCGAAGAGGCCGGCACATTCAACAGAGATGTCGACTGACCTGACGCCTTCGCGAGCAAGCCCGCTCCCACAACTTTGATCTTCAGTGAACGCCAATCCCACGGCCGGCCACAATTCCTGTGGGAGCGGGCTTGCCCGCGAAGAGGTCGGCACATTCAATAGAGATGTTGCCTGACCCACCGCTATCGCGAGCAAGCTCGCTCCCACAGGTTCTGTATGTTTCTTTAGTGTCAGTTCAACACAAAATCCACCGGCTCCAGCTGTGGCGGCAATTGCTTCACACCCAGCGCAGCCAGCACATCACGCTCGATGTTGCGTACGATGGCATCAGTGGGCAGGTCGTTTTCATCGCGGCCGAAGGGGTCTTCCAGTTCGTCGGCAATCGCGTCCAGGCCGAAAAAGGTGTAGCTGACAATCGCGGTGAAAATCGGTGTCAGCCAGCCCAGGGGTTCGGCCATGGCAAACGGCAGGAGGATGCAGAACAGGTAGATGGTGCGGTGCAGTAGCAAGGTGTAGGGGAACGGCAGCGGGGTGTTCTTGATCCGTTCACAGACGGCCTGGGCATGGGTCAGGCTGGTCAGATGGTTGGCCATGAGTGTGTAGCGCCAGTCGTTGATCGCCCCGGACTCGTTGAGTGTCGAGCACTGTTGACCGACCTGCATCAGGATCTGCCCGCTGATGTCCGTGGTGTTGCCCTTGGGCACCGGGTGCAGCCAGTCGCCACTGGCGGCCAGTTCGTTTTCCTGGCGCAGGCGCGCGTTGAGGGCATGGGCGAAACCGCACAGGTTGCTGAGGATCGTGTGGCGTTCAGCCGTGTCCTTGATCACCAGGGTTTCACGAATCATCGAGCGGACTTCCACGATCACATCGCCCCAGGCCTTGCGTGCTTCATACCAGCGGTCGTAGCAGGCGTTGTTGCGAAAGCTCATGAAGATCGATAGCGACAAACCCAACAGCGTGAAGGGCGTGGCACTGACCTTGGAAAAGTAGCTGGGATGCAGGGTTTCGATGAGCACGATGGCCGAGGCGAGCAGCGTCACCATCAGGCTGCGCCAGGCGATGCGCTTGGCAATCGAACCCTTGAGGGACGTCAGCACGCCGATCAGGTTGGGTTTGGGTCTCACGATCATGGGTTTCAGCCACCCGTCATGTTCATGAAGCGAACAACCTGAACATCGTCGTTCACTTCGAAGTTGTGCCGATAAGGCTTGAGCTTCATCGCCTCGATAATGGCTTGTTCCAGGCGCTCGGGCTGTCCGGGGTGGCTGCGCAAAACAGCCTTGAGATCCACCGAGTGCTCATTGCCCAGGCACAGCAGCAGGCGACCTTCCACGGTCAGCCGCACCCGATTGCAGGTGCCGCAAAAATTGTGGCTGTGGGGTGAGATGAACCCCAGGCGAATCTGCGGCGCCTCGGCCAGGCGCCAGTAGCGCGACGGGCCCTGGGTCGACTCGGCGCAATCAATCAAAGTGTAGCGTTCGGCGATGCGTTCGCGGACCTGGCTGCTGGCGAAAAACGATTCGGCGCGGCTGTGCTCGTCGATCGTGCCCAACGGCATCTCCTCGATGAAGGAGATGTCGAGGTTGCGGTCGATGGCGAAGCTCACCAGATCATTTATCTCATGGTCGTTGCGGCCCTTCATCACCACGCAGTTGAGCTTGGTGTTGCGAAATCCCGCCTGGTTGGCGGCGTCGATGCCCCTGATCACCTGCGCCAGGTCACCGGTGCGGGTCAGTTCGCGAAAACGTTGCGGGTCCAGGCAGTCGAGGCTGATGTTGAGGCGCTTGACCCCGGCGTCGAACAACGGCCCGGCCAGTTTGGCCAGCTGTGAACCGTTGGTGGTCATGCACAGTTCACGCAGGCCGGGCAGGGCGGCGATCTTCTCGCACAGTTGCACCACGCCGGGACGAATCAGCGGCTCGCCTCCGGTCAGGCGGATCTTGCGGGTGCCCAGTGCGACGAAGCTTTGTGCCAGTTGATAAATCTCTTCCAGGGTCAGCACCCGTTGCCGGGGCAGAAACTGCATGTCCTCGGCCATGCAATACACGCAACGGAAATCGCAGCGGTCGGTGACCGACATCCGCAGATAGTCCACGCGCCTTGCAAACCCATCGATCAGGACTCGTTCTGACATGACACCCTCGCTTGGTGTTGGATGGACTTTGTAGGAGCGAGCCCTGCTCGCGATGATCGTTAACGATGACGCGTGCTTACTGACTAAACGCGGTGTTCTTGAGTCCATCGCGAGCAGGGCTCGCTCCTACAAGTATTGCGCTGTTAACGGATCTGTTGATCGCAGGCTAGGAGCAACGTTAACGGGCGTCCAATCACTATTAACAACCGGGTGATCGAGCGGGTCGATGATGAACTTTATTTTGTGATTTGACGGGCTTTAAGTGAGTTCAAGGCATTGATAAACAAGGATAAAATACAGTGATAGAGCGTTTCGATAATGTGGTCGTAAATAGCGATTAGACAATAATTAATCGCTGTTCATATGCTTTTCTCCGTCAAACGATCAATGACCTGAATCAGGTCACGGAGAAGTACCATGTCTCAAGTCGACCGCTACAAACCCTATAAAGGTGCCGCCGCTGGTTGGGGCGCGCTGATCGCTGTTACCAGGAACTGGCTGGGCAGTGAAAACGCGCTGAAGAACATTCGCGCCATGCTCAAGACCAACCAGAACGGCGGGTTCGACTGCCCCGGTTGTGCCTGGGGCGAGTCGCCGGAAAGCGGCATGGTCAAGTTCTGCGAGAACGGCGCCAAGGCGGTTAACTGGGAAGCCACGGGGCGTTTGGTCGACCCTGCGTTCTTCAACAAATACAGCGTCTCGGCACTGGCCGGGCAGAGCGATTATTGGCTGGAGTATCAGGGCCGCCTGACCCACCCGATGCGCTATGACGCGGCCACCGACCGTTACGTGGAAACCACCTGGGACGAAGCGTTCGCGACGATCGCCCGGCACCTCAATGCGCTGGAGTCGCCGGATCAGGCCGAGTTCTACACCTCGGGCCGGGCCAGCAACGAGGCCGCCTTTCTCTATCAACTGTTCGTCCGGGCCTACGGCACCAACAACTTCCCGGACTGTTCGAACATGTGCCACGAAGCCAGCGCGGTGAGCATGATCGAAAGCCTCGGCGTGGGCAAAGGCACCGTGGTGTTTGACGACCTGGAGCATGCCGATGCGATCTTCGTCATCGGCCAGAACCCCGGCACCAACCACCCGCGGATGCTCGAACCGCTGCGTGAAGCGGTCAAGCGCGGTGCGCAGGTGATCTGCATCAACCCGCTCAAGGAGCGCGGACTGGAGCGCTTCCAGCATCCACAGCACCCGATCGAAATGCTCATGAACGGCTCCGAGCCGACCAACACCGCGTACTTCCGCCCGGCACTGGGCGGCGACATGGCGGTCATGCGCGGCATGGTCAAGTTCCTGCTGCAGTGGGAGCGCGAAGCGCAGGCCAGCGGTGGTGAGCCGGTGTTCGACCATGAGTTCATCGCCGAACACACCTCGGGAATGGATGCCTACCTGGCCGAAGTCGACGCCACCAGCTGGGAGCACATCGAACAGCAGTCGGGCATGTCTTTAGCTGACATCGAACTCGCCGCCCGCATGTACGCCCGGTCCAAGCGGGTGATCATGTGCTGGGCGATGGGCCTGACCCAGCACACGCACTCGGTGCCGATGCTGCAGGAAGTCATCAACCTGATGTTGCTGCGCGGCAACGTCGGCCGGCCCGGAGCGGGGCTGTCGCCGGTTCGCGGTCACAGTAACGTGCAGGGCGACCGCACCATGGGCATCAACGAGCTGGCACCCACTGATTTGCTCGATGCCCTGGAAAAACGCTTCTCCTTCAAGCCGCCGCGCGAGCATGGTCACAACACCGTGATGGCGATCGGCGCGATGGAGCAGGGGCGTTCGAAAGTGTTTATCGCCCTGGGCGGCAACTTCGCCCAGGCCACCCCCGACACCCCGCGGACCCACGCTGCATTGCGCAAATGCGACCTCACCGTGCACATCGCCACCAAGCTCAATCGCAGCCATCTGGTCACCGGTCGTGAAGCGCTGATCCTGCCGTGCCTGGGCCGCACCGACATCGACATCCAGGCCGAAGGGCCGCAAGGCGTCACCGTGGAAGACACCTTCAGCATGATCCACATCTCCCACGGTCAACTGAAGCCGAAGTCGAAACACCTGCGCTCGGAGCCTGCGATCATCGCCGGCATCGCCGCCGCGACCCTGGGCAAGCACCCGATCGACTGGAACTGGGCCATCGGCGACTACGGCCGCATCCGCAACATGATTGCCGACACCATTCCGGGTTTCGAAGACTTCAACCGGCGCTTGCTGCATCCGGGCGGCTTCCACATGCCCAACGACGCGGCCAGGCGCATCTGGAAAACCGCCAGCGGCAAAGCCCAGTTCACCCCGAGCGTGCTGCCGGAGCACCTGATCAGCGAGGGCGTGCGCAACCTGGCGGTCAAGCCGCACCTGATTCTGCAGACCATGCGCTCCCACGATCAGTACAACACCACGCTGTACGGCCTGGATGACCGTTATCGCGGGGTCTACGGCATGCGCGACGTGGTGTTCGCCAACGAGCAGGACATTCGCCGGCTGGGGTTCGAACCGGGGCAGAAGGTCGACCTGGTGGCGCTGTGGGACGACGAACGCGAGCGTCGGGTCAGCGGTTTCACCCTGATCGCCTACGACATTCCGGCTGGTCAGGCCGCGGCGTACTACCCGGAGACCAACCCACTGGTGCCGCTGGAAAGTTACGGTGACCGCACCTTCACCCCGACTTCCAAGTTCGTCGCCATCCGGCTGGAGCAGGCCAGGGCCAGCAACCTGATTTCGACGTCCGCTGCGTAGTGCCGATCACTCAAGACTTTGTGGGAGCGAGCTTGCTCGCGATTGCAGGGTGCCAGACGCCATTGATGTTGAAGGTGCCGGCCTCATCGCGAGCAAGCTCGCTCCCACAGTTTTAAATCCGCAATGAGGATTTCGACATGTTTAACCTGGAGGCACTGGACCTGGCGCGCACGCAATTCGCGTTCACGGTTTCGTTCCACATCATCTTTCCCGCCATCACCATCGGGCTGGCCAGTTTCCTGGCGGTGCTCGAAGGGCTTTGGCTCAAGACCCGCAACGACACCTACCGCGATCTCTACCATTTCTGGTCGAAGATCTTCGCCGTCAACTTCTGCATGGGCGTGGTCTCGGGGCTGGTCATGGCCTACGAGTTCGGCACCAACTGGAGCCGCTTCTCCGATTTCGCCGGCAGCATCACCGGGCCCTTGCTGACCTATGAAGTGCTCACCGCGTTCTTCCTCGAAGCCGGTTTCCTCGGGGTCATGCTGTTCGGCTGGAACCGGGTAGGGCGTGGGTTGCACTTCTTCTCGACGGTCATGGTCGCCATCGGCACGCTGATTTCGACCTTCTGGATTCTTGCGTCCAACAGCTGGATGCAAACGCCCCAGGGCTTCGAGATCGTCGACGGTCGGGTGATGCCGCTGGACTGGCTGGCCATCGTGTTCAACCCGTCGTTCCCGTTCCGCCTGGCGCACATGGCGATCGCCGCGTTCGTCGCCACGGCGTTCTTCGTCGGCTCGTCGGCGGCGTGGCACTTGCTGCGCGGCAACGACACCAAACAAGTGCGCAAGATGCTGTCGATGGCGTTGTGGATGGCCTTGATCGTCGCGCCGATCCAGGCAGTGGTCGGCGACGCCCATGGCTTGAACACCCTGGAACATCAACCGGCGAAGATCGCAGCCATCGAAGGGCACTGGGAAAACAATGGCAACGAAGCCACGCCGCTGGTGCTGTTCGGCATCCCCGACATGCAGGCCGAGAAAACCCGATACGCCATCGAGATTCCGTACCTGGGCAGCCTGATCCTGACCCACAGCCTCGACAAGCAGATCCCGGCGCTCAAGAGCTTCCCGAAGGAGGAACGGCCGAATTCGACGGTGGTCTTCTGGAGTTTCCGCGTCATGGCCGGGCTCGGCATGTTGATGGTGCTGGCCGGCGTGCTCGGCCTGGCCCTGCGTCGCAGCGGTGCCATCTACCGCAATCGCTGGTTCCTGCGCCTGATGTTGTGGATGGGGCCAAGTGGCCTGATCGCCATGCTCGCCGGGTGGATCACCACCGAAGTCGGGCGCCAGCCGTGGGTGGTGTATGGGCTTCTGCGCACCGTCGATGCCGCAACGAACCACAGTGTCGCGCAGTTGAGCATTTCGCTGGCGCTGTTCGTGGTGATCTATTTCTCGGTGTTCACGGTGGGCATCGGCTACATGATGAAACTGGTCGGCAAAGGCCCGCAGCCGCATCACGGACATCCCGTCGACGGGCATTCCGATCAGGTCATCACACCGCGCCGGCCGCTGTCCGCCGACGCTGAAATCCTCGAAACCGACGCCCGCGTCAATTGAAGGAAGGGAGTTGAGTCATGGGTATTCAAGGTATCGATTTATCGCTGATCTGGGGCGTGATCATCGCCTTCGGCGTGATGATGTACGTGATCATGGACGGCTTCGACCTGGGGTTGGGCATTCTGTTTCCGCTGATCCCGGATGCGAAGGAACGCGATGTGATGATGAACACCGTGGCACCGGTCTGGGACGGTAACGAGACCTGGCTGGTGCTGGGCGGCGCGGCGCTGTACGGCGCGTTCCCTCTGGCCTATTCGGTGATTCTGGAAGCGTTGTACCTGCCGCTGATCCTGATGTTGTGCGGCTTGATTTTTCGCGGCGTGGCCTTCGAGTTTCGCTTCAAGGCCAGCCCTGAAAAACGTCACATCTGGGACATGGCGTTCATCGGCGGTTCGCTGCTGGCGACCTTCTCCCAGGGCGTGGTGATCGGCACTTACATTGCCGGCATCCCGGTGGTCGACCGCCAGTTCGCCGGTGGTTCACTGGACTGGCTGGCACCCTTTCCGCTGTTCTGCGGTGTCGGTCTGATCGTCGCTTATGCGCTGCTCGGCAGCACCTGGTTGCTGGTCAAGACCGAAGGCATGCTGGAATCGCGGATGCGCCTGTTCACCCGGCCCCTGGCCTGGCTGCTGTTGGCGGTGATCGGTGTGATCTGTGTGTGGACACCGATCCTGCATCCGGACATCGCCACCCGCTGGTTTGCCCATGCGCACCTGGCGGTGTTCGGTGGCCTCGCGGTGCTGGCCTTGCTGGCGATGTTCGGCTTGCTCAAGACCCTGCGCCAACGCCACACCCATTGGCCGTTCGCCTTCACCCTGATGCTGGTGTTCCTGGGCTACATCGGCCTGGCGTTCAGCCTCTGGCCGAACATCGTGCCGCCGTCGATCAGCCTGTGGGCCGCGGCGTCACCGCCGACCAGCCAGTTGTTCATCCTGATCGGCGCGCTGTTCATCCTGCCGATCATCCTGATGTACACGGTCTGGAGCTACTACGTGTTCCGCGGCAAAGTGAGGATTGGCGATGGCTACCATTGATTCCCGTGAACCAGCACCGGCGCCTTGGTACAAGCGCCTTGGGTGGCTGGTGTTGATCTGGCTGGGCAGTGTGGTTGCGTTGGGGGTGGTGGCGGGGGCGTTGCGGATGTTGATGCAGGCGGCCGGGATGAGTTCGCACTGACGCACCTTGCAAAAACATGGAAATACCAGGAGTGATGAATCACCTGTGGCGAGGGAGCTTGTCGGATCGCCGCACCGTCCCGCTGTACTGCGCAGCAGGCTAATGCCGATCAGTTCAGCCACAACGCAATCTGTAGCAGCTGGCGTAGCCTGCGTTCGGCTGCGCAGCAGTCGTAAAATCAGAGTTCGCGGTACCTCAGAGAGATCGTGCAAGCCGGATTTACGACTGCTGCGCAGCCGCACGCAGCCTTCGGCAGCTGCTACAAGGAAGGCGTAGCGTCTGGGTTCGCCTGACTGATCGGCATTAGCGCAACAGGCCCTCTTTTTGGGCCGCTTCGAGCAAGCTCCCTCGCCACATTGTTCGTGCCAGGTTCAGTTCTCACTGCGCCCCAAACATCGCCGTCCAGTAAATCCCCGCATCGCTCTTCGGATCGGTCGCATACGCCGCGCCCAATTCACGAAATTGCGGGTTCATCAGGTTGGCGCAATGGCCGGGGCTGGTCAGCCAGCCTTCGACCACCTTGCGTACGCTGTCCTGCCCGGCGGCGATGTTTTCGCCGATCTGCTGGAAGTCGTAGCCGGCCAGTTCCGCGCGGTCGCCCGGGGTGCGGCCATCACGGTCCTTGTGATCGAAGTAGTTGTTGTTGGCCATGGAGCGGGAGTTGCCTTCGGCGGCGCTGGCCAGCGTGGCGTTCCAGGCCAGCGGTGGCGCGGCGGCGAAGGACTGCGCGCCGCACTGGCGTGGCCGGGTGCGTGCGGCGTTGAGTTCGGTGAGCAGCTTCTGGCCTTCGGTCTGGGCGTCGCCCAGGCGTGCGCTCAACAATGGCCGAGCGACCACGATGCGCCATTGCCGGTCCTGGCGGCTGACGCCGACATCGACGAATTGCGGGTCGAGGACGATCTGGCAAAAGCTCTCCTGGATCGCCTTCATCGCCGATGCCGCATCACGAGGTCCGGACAGGCTGATGGCTTGCACATTCTTCATGGGATAACCGGCCGTAGCCATGGCCTGCTGCAGATCACCGATGCTCGGGGCGGTGAGCACCAGGCGCGGGTCGGCCGACAGTGGCGGCAGCTCCGATGACACCTGGCCGGCGCAGCGCTGCAGCTGGCTGCGGTAGACGTTGATCGATTCGATCAGTTGCGCTTCGTCGGCCGCCACGGCGTTGGCGGTGAATACCAGGCCCAGTGCCACACCGGCCAAGCGCATTGCGGATGAAATGAAACCCATGAAAATCCCCCTTGAGCAGATTGCGCCCATGATGCGCGAAGTTGGCCCAGCTAAGACAACGGATTTATCCAGAGTGTAGTGGGGGTGGGCGAAATCATTTCACTACTAGACTGAATCGAACCACTCACCGAGTGACACCGACCATGCGCCTCGACTGGATCGCCACCTGCTTCGCCCTGATGTTGCTTGCCGGCCCGGTGTCCGCTGCGGATCAAGCGCAAAAGCAGCAAGCGGCCGAGAACAAGGCCGAGGTGCTGGAACAAAAAGCCGCCGAGAGCGACAACCCCGCACCGGCGCCCAAGGCAGAAGCCATTACCCCGTCCGAAGTCCAGGCCGTCGACCCGGCCGGCGCCGCGCCGCTGGACGATGCGATCACCTGCCTGGCCCGATCCATTTACTGGGAAGCCAGGGGCAAGGACGCCGCCGACATGGAGGCGGTGGCCAACGTGGTCATGAATCGCCTGGGCCACGAGGGCTTTCCGGACACGGTGTGCAAAGTGGTCAAGCAGGGTTCGGAGACCAAGAGTTGCCAGTTTTCCTGGTGGTGCGACGGCAAATCCGATTCGGTCCAGGAAGAGGTGCCTTACACGATGGCCAAGGAAATCGCACGCAAGGCCCTGAACAAGGAACTGCCGGATCGCACCCAGGGTGCCCTGTATTTTCATGATCGTACGGTCAAGCCGGATTGGGCCCGGGAATACATCAGGACCGTGGATATCGGTTTGTTCCGGTTTTACAAACCCCATGACGGATCGGCCAGATAGCAGCGGTTATTTCGGCCAAATATTTTATTTTTGCTGAGGTCGGGCGAGGGGTTATCGAAACTGAAATGTATCTGTTTTATAAGCTTCATAACGCAACCGCGGGCGAATGACGCCCTAAGCAGGAACGACACATGAAGCTGATGAGGGTCTGGATCAGTAATCTCGCGCCGATCACGGCGCATTCACCGGCGTACGCGCAATGACCGTCCTGGTCACCGGTGCGGCCGGTTTCATCGGTTTTCATACGGTCCAGCGCTTGTGCCGCGAGGGTCAGGAGGTCGTCGGTATTGACAACCTCAACGACTACTACGACGTGGAACTCAAGCACGCACGCCTCAAGGTGCTGGAGACGTTACCGGGTTTTCGTTTCCGGAAAATGGACATAGTCGATAAACCGGCCCTGATGAGCCTGTTTCAAGAGCACCGTTTCACCGAGGTGGTGCACCTGGCAGCCCAGGCCGGGGTGCGCTACTCGCTGGACAACCCGGATGTCTATGGGCAATCGAACCTGGTGGGCTTCCTCAATGTGCTCGAAGCCTGTCGGCACCATCGCCCCGAGCACCTGATCTACGCCTCGAGCAGCTCGGTCTACGGCAGCAACAGCAAGATGCCGTTCAGTGTCGAGGACCCTGTCGAACATCCTGTCTCGCTGTACGCCGCCAGCAAGCGCGCCAATGAGCTGCTGGCCGAAAGTTACTGCCACCTGTATGGCCTGAAAGCCAGTGGCCTGCGCTTCTTTACCGTCTACGGCCCGTGGGGCCGCCCGGACATGGCGCTGTTCAAGTTCACCGACGCCATTCTCAAAGGCCTGCCCATCGACATTTACAACCAGGGCCAGATGTCCCGCGACTTCACTTATGTCGACGACATTGTCGAAGGTATCGCCCGACTGCGCCCAAGGCCACCGGTGCCGGAGGGCTCCGCCGCCGGGGTCAACAGGCTGTTCAACATCGGGCGGGGCATGCCGGTCGCGTTGCTGGATTTCGTCGAGTGTCTGGAGTCCGCCCTGGACCTGCAGGCCCGGCGCAACTACCTGCCGATGCAGGCCGGCGATGTGGTCAAGACCTGGGCCGATGTCTCGGCACTGGCCGAGTGGGTGGGCTTCAGCCCGCAGGTGACGCTGGAAACCGGCGTAAGAGCATTTGTGAAGTGGTATCGGCAGTTCTACCGGATTTGAAGCGTTCGCCTCTGATCTCGAAAAAATCAAAAAAGGCGAGAGAGACCCCATGAGCCAAGACATTTTTGTATCCGTACTGATTCCCGCCAAGAACGAAGCGAACAACCTCAAGCCACTGCTTGAGGAAATCCGCGTGGCACTGGCCGATGAGGCTTACGAAATCATCGTGGTCGACGACGGCAGCACCGATTCGACCCTGCAGGAACTGCGGCAGATTCGCCAAAACGGCCTGAACACCTTGCGCATCCTGCATCACGAGCGGTCGCTGGGGCAGAGCACCTCGCTGTACCACGCCGCCCGCGAGGCTCGCGGGCTTTGGCTGGCGACCCTCGATGGCGATGGCCAGAACGACCCGGCGGACATCCCCGGCATGCTCGCGCTGGTGCGCGGCGAACCGGGAAAGGTCGATGTGCAGCTGGTGGCCGGGCACCGGGTCAATCGCCGCGACACCGCGAGCAAACGCTACGCCTCGCGGTTCGCCAACAACCTGCGCCGGCGCCTGCTCAAGGACGCGACCCCGGACACCGGGTGCGGCCTGAAGCTGATCGAGCGCGCGGCGTTCTTGCGCCTGCCGTACTTCGACCACATGCATCGCTATATTCCGGCGCTGATCCAGCGTCATAACGGGCGCATGATCGTGCACCCGGTCAACCACCGGCCGCGCACGGCCGGGGTCTCGAAATACGGCAACCTCGACCGCGCGCTGGTCGGCATTCTTGACCTGATCGGCGTCTGGTGGCTGATCAAACGCACGCGCCTGAATACCCAGGCCCAGGAGCTCGAAGGATGATTCTGACCCGTGAAACCCTCTGGCTGCTGGTCGGTTTTGCCGGGCAGGTTGCCTTTACCGGGCGGTTTGTCTTGCAGTGGCTGTACAGCGAGTACAAGAAACGCAGCGTGATCCCGACCAACTTCTGGTACCTGAGCATCGTCGGCAGCACCTTGTTGCTCGCCTATGCCATTTACCGCCAGGACCCGGTGTTCATCGTCGGGCAGGCCTTTGGCTCCCTCGTCTATTTTCGCAACCTGCAATTGATCGCCAAAAGCAGAAGCGTAAAGGAATAAGCAATGCGTAGATCGTTGTCGCCCAGGGTCGAGTGCCTGGGCCTGATGCTGCTTGCCCTGTTGCTGATCGGCGCGGGAATGGGCTTGCGTCAGGCGCAGAATGTGGACGAAGAGCGTTTTCTCGGCGTCGCGCTGGAGATGCTGCAGAACGGTTCCTGGCTGATCCCGCACCGGGCCGCCGAGATCTACGGCGACAAGCCGCCGATTTTCATGTGGGCGGTGGCGTTCTTCACCTGGCTGACCGGCAAGCCCAACATCGCCCTTTATATCCCGGGACTGTTTTCGGCGGTGACGGTCACGGCGATGGTCTATGACCTGGGCCGTCGACTGTGGACCCAGCGTACCGGGCGCAACGCCGCGCTCTTGTACCTGGCGACGTACCAGACCTACAGCATTTTGCGCACCGGTCAGATCGACAGTTTGTTGATTCTGTTCACCTCCCTGGGCCTGTACGGCCTGGCGCGACACCTGCTGCTGGGGCCTGCGTGGCGCTGGTTCTACGCTGGCTGTGCGGCCATGGGCATTGGCGTGATCACCAAAGGCGTGGGTTTTCTGCCGGCGTTGTTGCTGATTCCTTATGCCTATGCAGTACGCAAAGGCTGGCCCGGCGTGGTGGCGATGCCCGGCGAGGCGCGCAAGTGGTTGCTCGGGGTTGCACTGATGCTCGCGGCGATTGCGATCTGGCTGCTGCCCCTGGCCTTGTCCATCATCTTCAATGGCAGCGCCGACGAAGTGGCCTATGCGCGGGAAATTCTCCTGCACCAGACCGCCGGCCGCTATGCCGCCGCGTGGCATCACCGCGAGCCGTTCTGGTACTTCTTTACCAACGTGATTCCGCAGTACTGGCTGCCGTTGGTGCTGGTACTGCCATGGCTGGTGCCGGCCTGGCGCCGGCAGTTGCAAAAGCGCGATGGCCGGGTCCTGGTACTGCTGGGTTGGGTCGTGCTGGTGGTGCTGTTTTTTTGCATCAGCACGGGCAAGCGCAAGTTGTACATTTACCCGGCGCTGCCGGGGCTGGTGCTGGTCGCCGCGCCGTTGATCCCGTGGCTGCTCAAGCGCTGGTTCAAACGGCACCCGCGTTTGCGTCGGGTGTTCCCGGCACTGGCGGCGACCTGGTTCGCGTTGTGGTTCGCCCGGGGTTTCATCGAACCGCTCAAGGACGGCACCAACGTTGATCAGGTGCTCATGACCCAGGCCGCGACCATGACCCAGGGCGCCGATCTGGTGCTGGTCAACTGGGAGGAGGGGCATTGGTTGTTCGCCCGCCAGCCGATCGTGCATTTCGGCATGGATAACTCGTCCATCGAGAAGGCCGCGCTGTATCTGCGCGACCACTCCAAGGCCTACGCCTTGGTGCCGGATGATGTTTTGAACCAGTGTTTCAAAGCCGAAGCGGCCCGTGAACTGGGCGAGAACTCCCGGGCGAACTGGTCGATCGTGGGTGCGGATGCCGACAACGGCAAATGCCTGCCGCCAGAAGCCGGCAAAGCCTATCGGTTCAGCTGGAACGACCCGTATATGCCAATGGTGCCGGCGCAGGCAGCCAATCCCTGAGGGTTAAAAAGGTCCTTCACGCAATCCCGGGAACCTGTAGGAGCCAGCTTGCTGGCGATGGGCTCAAGCGCGCCGCGTTTATCCAGTTCACACGCGTTTTCGTTGACGACCATCGCTGGCAAGCCAGCTCCCACAGGGGACCGCGTTCTTTTTCTCCGCTCGTCGCTTGTCACTGGCTGGCGTCCAGCACCACGCGGTAGCGCGCCTTGCCGCTGCGCAAGTGATCGATGGCGTCGTTGATCCGGCTCATGGGAAACATCTCGACCTGCGGCAGGATCTGGTGGCGGGCGCAGAATTCCAGCATGGCTGCGGTGTTGGCGGGGGAACCGACCGGTGAGGCGGACATGGTTTTTTGCTGGGGAATCAGGTTGAACACGTGGACCGGAATGGCGTCGGGCACGACGCCGACAAAGTGCAGGCGCCCCTTGCCGCGCAGGGTGGCGAGCATGGCGGTCCAGTCGAGGTTGGCGTTGGCGGTGACCAGGAGAAAATCCAGAGTGCCGGCAATGGCGTTGAGCGCATCGGAATCGGTCGAGGCGACCACCTTGTGTGCGCCCAGGCGCCTGGCTTCGTCCTGCTTGCTCAGCGATGAGGTGAACGCCGTGACTTCGCAGCCCCAGGCGTTGAGAAAGCGCAGCGCCAGGTGACCAAGGCCGCCGATGCCCACCACGCCGGCCCGGTCAGTGGGCTTGATGCCGAATTCCACCAGCGGGTTGAACACGGTCGAGCCGGCACAGAACAACGGCCCGGCCATCGCCGGGTCGAGTCCGGCCGGGATCGGCAGGGCCCAGGCCCAGTGTGAGCGGATGCGGTCGGCAAAGCCGCCGTTGCTGCCGATGATGGTCGGTTGCACCGTGCTGCACAGGTTATGCGAGCCTTCGATACAGGACGTGCAATGCATGCAACTGCCCTTGTACCAGCCGATACCCACCCGTTGCCCCAGTTCCAGGCCGCGCACCTGGGCGCCCATCCGCACGATACGGCCGACCACCTCATGGCCGGGAATGAACGGGTAGCGGCTGATACCCCAGTCGTCGTCAATCAGCGACTGGTCGGAGTGGCAGACGCCGCAATATTCCACGGCGACTTCCACCTCATCGTTGCCCAACGGCCCGGGATCGTAGCTGTAGCGTTCCAGTGGCGCGCCCGCTGTCGTGGCGGCCCAGCCGGTAAAGGTGGTGAGTTCGCTGCTGTCGCTCATGGGATACCTCCAGATCAGAAGTCAGGGGTCTTGGCCGCTTCGGTGCAGCGGCGGAGCGAGGAAAGTGTAGCGGGTTGCCGGCGGTCCATCGGGCGCGAGCCTGGATACTTGAAAATACAAAGGCGCCTGATCTGGACACATTGCAGATACATGAGCGCGGTTTCATGGGCCAGTTTCCACGCCCACAGAGAGATCCGCCATGTTCCGCAAACTGCAGCAGGTCGCCAGATTGTTCAGCCAGAGCGCCCGATTGATGGTCGGCGTTCCCGAGTACGACAACTACGTGGCACAAATGGCCCGCAACCGTCCGGGCGAGCCAGTGATGAGTTATGAGGCGTTTTTCCGCGAACGCCAGGAAGCGCGTTTCGGCCGGGGCAAGTGCAATACGCGGTGCTGCTGACCCGGGAGTTACCTCAGAAATCCAGATCAATCACGAAGGCATCATCGAAATCGGGATTTTCATTGATGCCGTTCTTGGCATAGCCCCGAGGGTTGCAGACCACGCGGGTGTTGCCCACCCGATAATCGAAGCTGCCATGGGTGTGCCCATGCAGCCACAGTGCCGGCTGCCAGTCTTTGATCCGCGCTTCGAGGTCCGAGACAAAGCTTGAGTTGACCGGCGAACCGGCAAAGCTCGGGCCGATGCTCGATCGTGTCGGGGCGAAATGGGAGACCACCACCGTGGGTGTGCTGCTGTCGCGGGCGAAGCAGTCTTGCAGCCAGGCGACCGTCTGCAGAAACACCAGCTGGGAAATGGCCGGCGTGAACAGGTCTGGAAAGTCGGGGGCGATTTTGATGTGGCTGAAGTCGCGGATCAGTTGAGTCGCCAAGTCGATGCCCAGCGCTCGATCCTCAGGGCTGTCGAGCAGACGATAGTCAGACCACAAGGTGCAACCGAGAAAACGCACGCCGTCGTGGACGTACTCCGAACGTTCCAGAATGTGGATCTGCGTGCCTTGCGCCAGGCTGTTCAACTGTTCGTAGGTGGAGACCAGGTCACTGCCATAGAACTCGTGATTGCCCGCCACGTACAGCAGCGGAACCGGGCAGGCCCTGGCCCACTCGATGGCCTTGGCCGGCCGGGCGATATCCCCGGCGAGCACGACAATATCGGCATCCACTTCGGGAAACGGGATCGTATTGACGGACAGGTGCATGTCGGACAGCAAAGCAATGCGCATTGATCAACTCCGGCGTGTCTTGCAGGGCAGGTCATTCAAGTTACGCGTAGATAACCCGTTGTCACAAGCCTGCTGGCCAGTGGAACTGTAGGAGCGGGCTTGCTCGCGAAGGCGGCGTGTCAGGCGGTATCAATGTTGGATGTACCGGACTCTTCGCGGGCAAGCCCGCTCCCACAGTTTTGATCTTCAGTGATCGCCAATCCCACGGCTGGCCACAAGCCCGCTCCCACAGGGGGCGGCGGTGAGCGCAGTCATTGTGTGGTGCAGAGAATAATTGTGGGAAGTTGACTGTTTATTTCAGGTACCACCCCCACGGCTGGTCGCTGACGTACTCGGTCACCTGCTTGACCTCAAGATAATTGTGCAACCCCCATTGCCCCAGTTCCCGGCCGATACCGCTGTGTTTCATGCCGCCCCAAGGTGCTTCGACGAAGGTCGGTTGCGAGCAGTTGACCCAGACGATCCCGGCGCGCAGTTGGTTGGCGACCCGGGCGGTGCGCTGCAAGTCGGCGCTCATCACGGCGGCGGCCAGGCCGAAGCGGCTGGCGTTGGCCATTTGCACCGCTTGCTCTTCGGTCTTGAAGCGCTTGATGCACAGCACCGGGCCGAACACTTCTTCGCGCCACAGAATGCTGCTGTGCCCCGGTTCGTCGAAGATTGTCGGCTCAATGAAATACCCTTCAGCCAGATGCGCCGGTCGCCGTCCGCCGGTGAGCAAACGGGCGCCACTGGCCAAGCCCTGGTCGATGAAACCGAGCACCTTGTCGTACTGGCCCTGGCTCACCAGCGGCCCCAGCAGAACCCCGGGCTGCATGCCCGGGCCGATGCTGATCTTGCGGGTTTCCTCCACCAGCCGTTCGATCAGGCGCGGGGCGATGCTTTCCTGCACCAGCAGGCGTGACGTGGCGCTGCACACCTGACCCTGGTTCCAGAAGATCCCGAACAGAATCCACTCAACGGCGGCGTCGACATCGGCGTCATCGAACACGATGAAGGCCGACTTACCCCCCAGTTCCAGGCTGATGTTCTTGATGTCCCGCGCCGCCGCCGACATGATTTTCGCCCCGGTGGGCACACTGCCGGTGAAGGCCAGTTTGTCTACGCCCGGATGCTCGGTGAGCGGGCTGCCGGCGTCGGCGCCGAGGCCGGTGACCAGGTTCAACACCCCGGCTGGCAGGCCGATACGATCGGCGGCGGCGACCAGTTCCAGGGCGGTCAGCGGCGTCAGCTCGGACGGTTTCAACACCACCGTGGCTCCGGCGGCCAAGGCTGGCGCCACCTTCCACGCGGCCATCAGCAGCGGGTAGTTCCAGGGAATGATCTGCCCGGCCACGCCAATCGGCTCGTGGCGGATGCGGCAGCGGAAACGCTCATCCGGCAATGCCAGCGGCTGGTCCTGTTGCTGATCGAGATCGCGGGCCAGACCGGCGTAGTAACGAAAGCAACCAATCGCATCGCCAATGTCCCACTGCGCTTCGGGCAAGGGTTTGCCGTTGTCGCGAACTTCCAGTTCCGCCAGCGCCTGCCGGCCACTTTCCAGTTCATCGGCCAGCGCCTCCAGCCATTGCCCGCGCTCGGCGCCGCTGGTCTGGCTCCAGCCATTGTCGAAGGCGCGACGGGCCGCACGCACGGCATGGTCGACGTCTTCTTCGGTGCCGGCCGCGACACGGTGGAAGACCTGTTCGGTGGCCGGGTCGATCACGTCCAGATAGCCGCCCAGATCCGGGCTGACCCATTCGCCGTTGATGTAGAGCTGATCACGCATGGTGCGACTCCTGGACGCCGGTGCGGCGGTTCTGCAGATGGCGGGAAGTGAACAGCAGGGCCAGTGACACGCAGATGATCACCGTGGAAATTGCGTTGATCTCTGGCGTCACGCCGCGGCGGATGGAGGAAAAAATGTAGATCGGCAACGTCGTTTCGGAGCCGGCGACGAAGAACGCGATGATGAAATCGTCGAAGCTGAAGGTGAACGCCAGCAGGAACCCGGCCATGATCGCCGGGCTGATCTGCGGCAGGGTCACCCGCCAGAAAGTGTCCATCGGTGGTGCGTACAGGTCCGCCGACGCTTCCAGCAAGGCCTTGTCCAGCGAATCGACGCGACTGCGCACGATCACCATCACCAGGGCCATGGTGAACAGCGAGTGCGCGGCGATCACGGTAAAGAAGCCCATGTTCAGCTTCGGCACAGTCGGCAGCCAGCTCGCCAGCAGCGGGTTGATCAGGTCGAACAGGCTGATGAAGGCAATCAGCGTCGAGATACCGATGACGATGCCCGGCACGATGATCGCGCAATAGGTCAGCGCATCGAACAGCAGGCGCACCTTGGGCCCGGTACGTTGCAGGCCGAACACCGCCAGGGTGCCGAACAGCGTGGCAATCACCGCGGAACTTGCGGCAATCAGTGCGCTGTTGCCCAGGGCTTCCATGATGAACGGGTTGCCGAACGCGGTGCCGAACCATTGCACCGAGCAGCACTGGAAGGCCAGACCACTGCGCCCGGCGTTGAAGCTGAACAGCACGATCAAGGCAATCGGCGCATAGAGGAACAGGTACAGTGAGGTCGAATAGCTGCGCAGCCACATGTCACAGGCCTCCGTCGGCAGGGCGGCCGCCATAGCGCGCCACCAGTTTCAAGTACACGCCGATGATCAGCAGCATCATCGCCACCAACGTCATGGCCAGTGCACTGCCGAACGGCCAGTTGCGCGATTGCAGGAACAGGTCGACCAGCGCGTTGCCGACAAAGAACACCTTGCCGCCGCCGAGAATGGCCGGGATCAGGAACTCGCCCATCAGCAGGATGAACACCAGCATCACCCCGGTGATGATCCCCGGCGCGGACAGCGGCAGGGTGATCCGGCGAAAGCTTTCGAAGGCACTGGCGCCCAGGTCCGCCGAGGCTTCGAGCAGGCGCTTGTCGAGTTTTTCCAGGCTGACGTAGATCGGGAACACCATCAGCGGCAGGTAGCCGTAGACGATGCCGATCAGCACCGCCCACGGCGTGTTGATCAGCCGCACATCCTCAAGCCCCAGGCTGGCCAGCAGTGCCGGAATGCCTTTGCCGCTGAGGATGAAAATCCACGCGTAGGTGCGGATCAGGAAACTGGTCCAGAACGGCACGATCACCAGGGTCAGCAGCAATGAGCGGTTTCTGGTGACCTTGACCGCGAGGAAGTACGCCAGCGGATAGGCCGCCACCAGGCACACCAAAGTGCCCAGCGGCGCGAGCATCAGCGTGTTGCTGAACGCTGCGCCGCGAGAACCGAGGTTCAGGTAGTTGGCCAGGGTGAAGCCACCGGCGTAACCGCCCACGGCGCTGCGCTCGCCGAAGCTGAAGACCAGGATGATCACCAGCGGCATCAACAACAGCAGCAAGAACCACAGGGTCGAAGGCAAGAGCATCAGCAGGGTGATGCGCCGGCCGAGGCTGCGCCGTTGGCGAACCTCGGCCGACAGGGCATGGCCCGGCTGCACCGTTTGCGGGTGGGCGGCGGCATTCATGGGTGACTCCTCATTGGCCATGTTCAAGCGATCAGGCGGACTTGAAACGCGCCATCAGTTCGGCGCGCGCCGGGCTGGTGAGCGTCGCGGCGGCACCGAACTCCAGCGGGCTCAGGGCCTCGGCGGCCGGGTACATGATCGGATCGTCGAGCATCGCCACCGGCAGCAGTGCGTCGACACGCTTGTCGCCGCTCGGGTAGCCGTGGCTCAGCACTTCGAGCTTGTTGTGCTGCGGGTCGAGCAAATAGTTGATGAAGGCGTAGGCGGCATCCTTGTGCTCCGAGCTTTTGGGAATCGCGAAGAAGTCGCTCCACAGCTCACCCCCTTCCTTGCCCAGTTCGAACTGCATTTGCGCGTTGTCGCGGTGCAGTTGCGAAGCGTCGCCGGTCCAGGACATCGCCAGCCAGGCATCGCCGCTGCGCATCGACGGCTGGATGTCGGAGTTGATCGCGAACAGGTGCGGCTTGACCTCGATCAGCAGCTTTTCCGCGTCGGCCAGTTCTTTCGGGTCCAGGGAGTTGAAGCTGTAGCCGAAGCTTTTCAGGGCATTGCCGATGGCGGTCAACTGGTAGTCGTGGACCATCGTGCGGCCACTGGCCGGGCCCTGGGCGGCGACCCAGAATTCCTTCCAGCTGGTCGGGCCGTTTTTCAGTTTGCCGGTGTCGTAGAGCATGCCGGTGGTGCCCCAGTTTTTCGGCACTGCGTAGACCTTGCCGTCCACCGTGCCCTGGGCCATGAACTTCTGCTGGAACGCCGAGGCGTCGAAGTTGGGAATGCGCGACAGGTCCAGCGGTTCGATCAGACCCAGCCCGACGTAGGTGCTGATGGTGTAGTTGGTTGGCACCAATACGTCCCAGCCGCTGCCGCCGGCCTGCAATTTGGCGAGCATTTCTTCGTTGGAGCCGAAAACACTCATCGACACCCGGGCGCCGGTGGTCTTGCTGAACGCGTCGAGGTTGTCCTGGCTGTGGTAGTTCGGCCAGGTCGCCAGCGACAGGCGATCACCGAGCCTGGTTTGCTCGGCAGCCTCGGCGCTGGAGGTCAACAGGCCGGGCATGTTGGTCGCGACCACGGCGGCGGCAATGCCGAGGCCGGTGCGGCCAAGGAACTCGCGGCGGCTGATCGAGCCGTTCTGCCAGCTGCGCAGGGTTTTTATAAAAGTCTTCTGGTCCATAGCACGCTCCACATCCGGTTGATGAAACGAATCGATGATTTACAACGCCATGGCCAACCCATTGGCGTGATCCCAGCCGACGCGCACTGGCGCGCCGTGTTCGAATGCATTGGCACCGTGGTCCTGCTGGCGCGGCACCCGCACGCAAACCACGCCGAAGGCCTGGGTGCGCACGCGGTATTCGGTTGAGTTACCCAGGTAGATGCGGTCCTCGACACAGCCTTGCAGCTTCACTTCCCGGGCCATCTCGGCGTTGGCGCTGGCGATGCTGATCAACTCCGGGCGCACGGCGATGCAACCGGCTGCATTGGCGCTCAGGCCTTTGCCGGTGGGCGTCAGTGGGCTGGTCAGCTCCAGGCCCTGCTCGGTACGCAGCACCACCGAGTTGCCGTTGAGCTGGCGCACGGTGCCGTCGAACAGGTTGGACTCGCCGATAAAGTCAGCCACGTAGCGACTGGCCGGGGCTTCGTAGAGTTGCTCCGGGGTGGCGGTCTGGATGATCGAACCGTTGTGCATCACGCTGATGCTGTCGCTCATCGACAGGGCTTCTTCCTGATCATGGGTGACCAGCACGAAGGTGATGCCGACCTCGCGCTGCAAACGCAGCAACTCCGACTGCATCTCCTTGCGCAGCTTGCGGTCCAGCGCGGCCAGCGGCTCGTCGAGCAGCAACACCGTCGGCTTGTTGACCAGAGCGCGGGCGAGGGCGACACGCTGTTGCTGGCCGCCGGAAAGCTCGCTCGGCTTGCGCTGGCCAAAGCCGCTCAGACGGACCATCTCCAGCGCTTCATCGGCCACGCGCAGTTGCTGTTTCTTGTCCGGGCGCGGATTGCGATAGCGCAGGCCGTAGGCAATGTTCTGCGCCACGGTCAGGTGCGGGAACAACGCGTAATGCTGGAACACCATGTTCACCGGCCGCTCGAACGCCGGCACCCCGGCCACGCTCTTGCCGGCCAGACGGACCTCGCCGCTGGTGGGCTGTTCGAAACCGGCGATCATGCGCAGGGTGGTGGTCTTGCCACAGCCCGAGCCGCCGAGAAAGGAATGAAACGAGCCACGCCGCACCGCGAAATCCAGACCGCTGACGGCCTGCACCTCGCCATAGCGTTTGACCACATTGCAGAATTCGATATCGCTTGGCGGGGTGTTGTTCACGCTGTTGTTCACGAGGCGGGCTCCCTTGCAGTGATGAATCAGTGCGTCGGGGGCCAAACTAGCAATGGGGGTTTTGCGGTGTATATATCCCTTGGGGGATAGGAGGGAAGTGGAGCAGGTGTTCAGTGGGTGTGAAGTGTAGAGATCACACGCGACTGGCTACATTTGAGGTTCTGATGGGCAAGGTCGACACTCTCATTCATTTCAGTAAGCGGGTATCCAGTCCAAAACGCTCCTGCGAAACAAGCTTGAATTGATCCGCTGCCAAATCACAACTTACCAGCAGGTTCCAGGAGTGGCGGGTAACCGCAGACGGGATAAGCACGAATGGGTGTTCGGCCAGTAGCTCATCAGCAAAATGCTGTTGATTGGGTGAAAGTTCAGACGGAATGAGCCAGTTCGGGTTCGGCACATCTTCGGGCTGAACAACCTTGATGACATTCGAATCCAGCACTTCGAAACACGTCAGCACATAAGGCACCCTGTCGAGCGTATCGAAGCCTGCGTGGGTGGCGACTTCTAAAATCGCAGTAGCTGGGTCAGCCGAAGCGTAAATAACCCGACGGCCAGGAGGGTTCCATCGGCCGCCGGATTGTTGCGCACCAATGCCGCTATCCCATGAGTCCTTGAAAACTGCACGGTCCAGACGCCAGGCGTGCCACTTCCCATCCCAAGGCAAAGGATTCATTGATAAACCCCATGTTCAATTCGGGTCAGATAGTCCTCTACCACCTGGAAACCCAGCGAGTTGTCGATCAGTTCCAGCGGAATATGACCCTCCAGGTACTTGCAGGGTTTTCTCAGCCAGTCCTCAGCCAACTGCTGATCGCCAAACACATTGATGGCGTGCTCGAGTACCTGTGCAAACTGAAAGGCGACGGTGCTTTGTTGCTGGTTCAGCCGAACTGGCTGGGTCTCCTTTGCCAAGCGCTGCACAGTTCTGAGGGATTTCCCGGTAATGCGCTGAACAAGGTCGTGTTCCATGTACAGGCCGGATATGGAAATCATGTCCCTGACGTCGCTCAGATCAAAGCCTTCCTGGGTGTATCGGATGATCAACATGCGCGTATCGCCACTACGGCCATGTAGCAGCACCTCAGTCGGCTTGCGGGCGAGACGCTTTGTCTCCGTCCCAACGACTTTATTTTCTGTGGATCTGACGGCGGGCATACCGATTACCTCCATGCGACATTTGACGTGATCATAACGCCAAATGTCGCCATCCGGGCAATTGACTTTGTCGACCCTTGTCTCGCGCATGTAATCGTTTCACCCTGAATATTGAGAGCGGCCAAGTTAATACTCACGCTTCCGACCGCCAACCTTAAAAGTACGTCGGATATTTCCTCCGCTTCCCTAAGAATTTCAACGCAGTGGATCGCGTAAATTCACGGCTGAGATGTTCGTGTTTAGTCGCTGTCAGCGTTACTTCCCGCAAGCTACAACACCTTGCGTCGTTGCCTACAGGTACGCCAGAATCCGCCGGCTTGTGCGCCTTGGGGCTGGGTTTTATCGTTGGCCGGTCGCTGAAAAAAAGCAGTGATCGGGTTTGGTAGCCCGGTTTTACAAGGTGCAACGCGTCACTATCAGCAGCGTTTTTCTGCTCTGCTGCTACATGGTGGTCATGCACAGGGCGTCTTCGGGCGCGCCGGTTTCCTTGTACCCGGTCTACCAACCTGCGTATGGCCACCACCCTACGTTTGGTAGCGTGAGAGTGATGGCTCCTTTTTACGGTACAAGGAGTTTCACTATGTTCAAGGTCACACCCAACCCGCCGGACACCGATCCGGCATCCCCGTGCGAAAGTCTCGATTACGACCTCAACCCCGGCCCCCAGATCATGGCGACGCCGCGCAAGCCCAGCACCATGTTCATCGTCAATCCCGAACTCAATACCGAAACCTTGCTGGTGCATGCCTGCGAGTCGCTGGCATCGGCCAATGTCATGGCCAACGATCTGGTGGATCATCTGGAGGGGACGAGTCGCAATGCGCTGTTGGGTATTGCGCAGGTGATCATGCTGGGTGAACTGGCGGTGAACCGGGCGCTGGATCGGCTCGATCCACCTGAATAACCACACCTATCCAGGCAACACAAAGACCTGTGGGAGCGGGCTTGCTCGCGAAAGCGGTGTGTCAGGCAACTTATGTGTCGGCTGAAATATTGCTTTCGCGAGCAAGCCCGCTCCCACAGGGTGTTGTGCTAGCCGACAGGTATCAGGCGTGCAACCTGAGGCCGGGCGCCTGCAACGGATCCTCCGTCAGCTCCCGAATGAACAACCCCAGCAACTCCGACTGGCTGCCAATCCCCAGTTTGGCGTAGATGTTCTTGCGGTGAATCTTCACCGTGCCGGGGCTGATGTTCAGTTGTTCGGCCACCGAGGCGCTGGAGTGGCCGCGCAGTAACAGTTGAACGATTTCCTGTTCGCGTCCGGTGAGGATGTGCGCGCCGAAGTGGTCGAAGGCTTCGCGGATCTTGAAGTCCAGGTCCTGCGCCGGGCGCGGTTGCTGGGCCTGACGCAAGCGCCAGGCTTCATTGATAATCTGCTCGACCACCGCTTGCGCACACTCGACCAACTGCATTTCGTCCCGGCTGAAGGCGCAACTGGCACTGGAGCGCATCAGCGACAAAACCGCCATGGCGCCACCTCCGAGGTCGACGAAAAACGCCACTTCCTCGGCCAGTCCGGTTTGCTGGTAATAGGTCAGGAAGTATTCGCCAAGGTAGAAGTGGTCGGGGGCGAACTGGCGCAGACGCCACAGCCCCGGCGCCTGCCCGCGTGTACAGGCCAGGTAGAACGGATCGAGCAGGTAAGGCCCGCACTGATAGTCGTCGACATACACCGCGCGCTTGTCCGCCGAGAACGTATCGAACAACGCCAGTGGCCGGTGATTGCCTTCGTAGACAAACAACACGAAATGATCGACCGGGCAGATTTGCCGCAGCCAGTGGCTCAACCCCGACAGCCGCCCATGCCCGGCAGGCAGGTCGAGCAGGTGGGCGACTCCGGTGGTCCAGAGTTTCAGTTCCTTGGGGCGCATGGCGACTACAGGCAGAAGAGGATGGCCTTTGGATGCACAAAGTACGCCATGGCGGGTTTGCCCATGTGGAGCGGGGTGGGTGGCGGCGCGTCGTGGAAAAGACGCACCGCAACAGGGACAGGTGTTACCGAGTGCTACAAGGTTGGTAGCAAAAGTGATCGGCTGAATCCTTCAGCGAGCGCTCCGGGTCGAAGGCAACAGGATCGTCAGAATTCCCAGCAGCGGCAGGAACGAACACAGCGTGTAGACGTACTCGATGCCATGGATATCCGCCAGATGCCCGAGCAACGCAGCACCGATCCCGCCGAACCCGAACATCAGGCCGAAGAACACCCCGGCGATCATGCCGACGTTGCCGGGCACCAGTTCCTGGGCGAAGACCACGATGGCCGAGAATGCCGAGGCGAGGATGAAGCCGATGATCATACTCAACACGCCCGTCCAGAACAGGTCGACGTAGGGCAGGGCAAGGGTGAACGGCGCTGCGCCGAGGATCGAGAACCAGATCACCCGCTTGCGGCCGATCCGGTCACCGATCGGGCCGCCAAAGAAGGTACCCGCCGCGACAGCGCCAAGAAACAGGAACAGGTACAGCTGCGAACTGGCCACCGACAGGTCGAATTTTTCGATCAGGTAGAAGGTGAAGTAACTGGTGAAGCTGGCCATGTAGAAGTATTTGGAAAACACCAACAGCGCCAGCACCACCAGGGCGAAGGTCACCCGCCGCTTGGACAGTCCGTGGGTGGCCTTGCTGCCTTGCTTGAGCTTGAACAGGTTCAGGTGATTGCGATACCAGCGGCTCAGGCCGTATTGCACGAGGATGGCGAACACCGCGAACAGGCCGAACCAGGCGACGTTGCCCTGGCCATAGGGAATGATGATCGCGGCGGCCAGCAAGGGGCCGAAGGCGCTGCCGGCGTTGCCACCGACCTGAAAGGTCGACTGCGCCAGGCCGTAGCGACCGCCCGAGGCCAGGCGCGCCACCCGCGAGGTCTCCGGGTGAAAGGTCGACGAGCCAACCCCCACCAGCGCCGAGGCCACGAGAATCGCCGGGAAACTGCCGACCATCGACAGCATCAGGATACCGATCAGGGTGCAGACCATGCCGGCCGGCAGCAGCCACGGTTTGGGATGACGGTCAGTGTAGAAGCCGATCCACGGTTGCAGCAATGAGGCGGTGAGCTGGAAGGTCAGGGTGATCAGCCCGACCTGGGTGAAGCTCAGGCCATAGCTGGCCTTGAGCATCGGATAGATCGACGGCAGCACGGCCTGGATCAGGTCGTTGATCAGGTGCGCCAGGGCACAGGCGCCGATGACGCGCATGACCAGGGGGCTGGCCTGGCTGGCGACCGAGACGGTGGGTGAGGGCGAGCTGAGGGTAGTGGTCGACATAGGCGGGTTTCCGGATAAAAAACGCGAGCCGCGAATGCAAGGCGCAGCCGATTTCAGGGTTCGGCGTTATCCTATGGCCCACAAAGTCGCCCGTCTCGCGCAGCTCGGGCACGGACCATCGCAAAAAGGGCGTCATGATCAAGCCATTGCAGACATTTCTTGCGGAGATCGACCAGGGCGGCTGGAGCGTTCGCAGCAGTGCGACCGACTACCCGGAAAACTGGTTTATCGCGCCGCATTCCCATGAAAAGCATCAACTGATCTATGCCATCGAAGGCGTGATGGTGGTGCACGCCGCCACCAGCCAATGGACAGTGCCGCCGAGCCGTGGCATCTGGATGCCGAGTGGGGAAGTGCACTCGATTCGCTGCGTGGGGCCGATCAAGATGCGCAGCGTGTTTGTGCACCCCGGCGCAAGCCCGGATCTGCCCGGCGAAACCCGGGCGGTGAGTGTGTCCGCATTGCTCAGTGAGCTGATCAAGGTCTCGGTGGATTTCGATTTCAATTGCGATCCGGACTCCCGGGAAGCCCGGGTGCTGCGGCTGATCCTGGACGAACTGACGATCCTGCCGACCTTGCCTTTGAACCTGCCGCAGCCCACCGATCAACGGATCAGCCAGATCTGTAGCGCATTGCAGCAAGACCCAGGCGATGGCTCGACCTTGTCGGACTGGAGCGCGCGGTTGAGCCTCGACGCCAAAACCATCCAGCGCCGCTTCCGCAAGGAAACCGGCATGACCTTCGGCCAATGGCGCCAGCAAGCGCGACTGCTGCTGGCGCTGGAGCGCATCGCCGTCGGGGAGAAGATCATCGACATCGCCGGGGAGCTGGGGTACGACAGCCCGAGCGCGTTCACCACCATGTTCAAGAAGCAGTTCGGCAAGACGCCGAGTGATTTTTTCAGGTGATGAAAAGGGAGTTCTCTTGCTCAAGAGAACTCCCTTCGGTCACCGGCACAGCGTCAAACAAAAAGCCGCAACAGTATCGTCGCCAGAATCACCGTCGAAGCCCCGCCAATGCGCGTGGAAATCTGCGCGAACGGCATCAGCGACATGCGGTTGGAAGCCGAGAGGATCGCCACGTCTCCGGTTCCGCCCAGGCCGCTGTGACAGCAGGTCACGATGGCCGATTCAATGGGGTACATCTTCATCAGGTTGCCAATGAAAAAGCCGGCCACGGTCATCGACACCACCACCGAGACGCACACCAGCACATAGCCGACCGAGAACACTTTCACTACGCTGTCCAGCGGCACGTAGAGCATGCCCAGGCCGATCATGACCGGCCAGATGAAGGCCGATGACACCAGCTTGTAAAAGGTGTTGGCGCCTTTCTCGAGTTTCTCCGGCAGCACCCGAAGGTACTTAAACAGCACCGCCACGAGGATCATCATTACCGGGCCGGGAATGCCCACGACTTTTTCCAGCAGGCCGCCGAGGACGAAGAACGCGCAGATCACCAGCACCCCGGCACCCATGACGCGGAAGTCGACAAGGGAGCCGGTGTCTTCCTTGACCTTGAATTTATCGTTCTCGTCCTTGGCGCGGATCAGCGAACCTTCACCATTGATGTTCGGGCGTTTGAGTGCCAGGCGCGCGAGAAAACCGGCACAGATGATCGCCGCGATGTTGCCGACCACGGCGGCGGGCGCCAGTTGCGCTACGTAGATATCCGGGGTGCCGCCGAGGATCGCCGAGTAGGCCAGCGACAGGGGCAGAATCCCTTCGCCGATCCCGCCGCCAATGATCGGCACGATGATGAAAAAGAACGTGTGGTGAAAGCTGTAGCCCACCAGTTTGCCGACCAGCAATCCGCTGGCAACGGCGGCCAGGGTGCCGACGAGCAGGGGAATGAACATCCGCAGCATGCCCTGGACCAGGATGAAACGACTCATCCCCAGAATGCTGCCGACCACCAGGCTGGCGATCACGAAGTACAGGAAGTTGGCTTCCTTCATGAGCATTTTGGTCGCGTCGATCGTCGCCGGCCCGAAGAAGCCGTAGAACACCAGGATCGAGGGCAGCATCAGGCACAGGATGGCGCCGCCGCCGATTTCCTTGAGGATCGGCAGACGCGACCCCAGTTGGCCGAAGAACACGCCCATGGTCATGATCACGGCGAGCCCGCCGATCATGTTCTTGGGCAGGAAGCCCAGATGGGCCGAGAGATAAACGATGACCGCGATGCCGAGAAAGATCGGCAGCGGGATGACGCCGATTTCGTAGGCGCAGAGGCTGCGCAGGCGTTGCACGAAACCGCCGTCGGGGGCGTTAAGGGTTTGCTCGTAGGGCTTGTTCATGTCGCGCTTTCCTCATGTTGTTTTTATCGAGGATTCAGAAACCACGGTTGGCCGGGGATGGATTGCCACTCGGTAGATCGATGCTATCCTTCGCGAATAACGCGATAAACAGCAAAAGTATGAGGCGTATGAACACGAATCGTGATCAATTTCCCTTGCCTGAAGACCTCAAGGTGTTCCTCACCGTCGTGCGCAAAAACGGCTTCGCCAGCGCCGCCGAGGAGCTGGGGTATTCGCCGGCCTACATCAGCAAACGCATTTCCGTGCTGGAAACCACGCTCTCGACCCGCCTGCTGCACCGCACGACAAGACGCATCGCGCTGACCGACGACGGCGAGCGGGTGCGGGTGTGGGCGGAGAAGTTGCTGGGTGACTTCGATGATTTCGTCGGCGAAATATCCGAGGCGCGGCAACAACCCATGGGCTCGTTGCACATCTGCAGCAGCTTCGGTTTTGGCCGCAACCATGTGGCGCCGGCTATTTGCGAGCTGTCGCAGACCTATCCGAAACTCGAGCTGCGCCTGGACGTATTCGACCGCGTGGTCGATATCGTTGGCGAGGGCTTCGATCTGGAGATTCGCGTGGGGGATGACCTGCCGGGCCAGCACCTGGGGCGCAAACTGGTGAGCAACCGGCGGGTGCTGTGTGCGACGCCCGAGTACCTGGAACGGCGCGGTGTGCCGCAGTCGCTGGCTGACCTCAAGGACCACGATTGCCTGGTGCTCAAGGAGCGCAACAACGCGTTCGGCGTGTGGAACCTGACGAAGGACGGGCAGGAAGAATCGGTGCGTGTCAGCGGGCCGTTATCCTCCAACAACGGTGAGATCGTGTTGCAGTGGGCCTTGAGTGGCGGCGGGATCCTGTTACGCTCGATGTGGGATGTGAAGCCGATGCTGGAGCAGGGGCGACTGGTGCAGGTGCTGCACGATTACACCCAGAGCGCCAACGTGTGGGCGGTATACCCGACGCGGCTGAGCCAGTCGGCCAAGCTGCGGGTTTGCGTTGAGTTTCTGGAGGAATATTTCCGTCATCTGTCGGTTGAGTGAACCACCGGCGTCATCATCCTCTGTAGGAGCGAGCTGGCTCGCGATGGATTCAAAAGCGCCGCGTTTAGCCAGTAAACACGCGTTATCGTTAACGACCATCGCGAGCAGGCTCGCTCCTACAGGATCCTTATCAGACCAGCCAGGGATTTTCCGCCAGGTGCCGGGCTTCGAACTGGCGAATCTGTTCGGCCCGTTGCAACGTGGTGCCAATGGCATCCAGCCCCAGCAGTAATGATTGCTTGCGCAGTTCATCGATCTCGAACGGGATCACGTTGCCGTCAGCCAGTTCGATGGTTTGCTCCGGCAGGTTGACGCTGATTCGAGCCGTTGCCGGGTTGCTGGTCAACGCGGCAATCTGCTTGAGTTGATCCTCGGTCAGCTGAATCGCCAACACCCCATTGCGCTGGCAATTGTCGTAGAAAATGCCGGCGAAGCTGGTGCCGATCAGTGCCCGGATGCCCACTTGTTTCAGGCCCCAGACCGCATGTTCGCGACTCGAACCACAGCCGAAATTGGCACCCACCACCAGAAACGCAGCCTCGCTCCAGGCCGGTTGATTGAGGATGAACCGCGGATCGGGTTCGCCGGACTCAAGGAACCTCAAGTCAAAGAACAGACCCTTGTCCAGACCCTTGCGATCGATCCCTTTGAGAAACTGCTTGGGCATGATCACGTCGGTGTCGATGTTGGCGGCCAGGAGCGGGGCGGCGCTGCCGCTGACGATAGCGAAAGGTTGCATGGTTCAAGCCTCCAGCGCGAAGGTGCGCACGTCGGTCAAGTGTCCGGTAATCGCTGCGGCGGCGACCATGGCCGGGCTCATCAAATGGGTGCGCGCGCCGGCGCCTTGCCGGCCTTCGAAGTTGCGGTTGGTGCTCGATGCACAGCGATCACCGGGGGCGAGCACATCGTCATTCATGGCCAGGCACATCGAGCAACCCGACTGGCGCCATTCAAAACCGGCGTCGAGGAATATCTGCGCCAGCCCTTCGTCTTCGGCCTGGTCACGCACCATCGTCGAGCCGGGAACAATCATGGCCCGCACGTGGGCTGCCACCCGTTTGCCGCGCACGACGCGGGCGACATCGCGCAGGTCTTCGATGCGCGCATTGGTGCAGGAGCCGATGAAAGCATGGCTGATCACCACGTCGCTGAGCGGCATGCCCGGTTCCAGGCCCATGTAGTTCAAGGCGCGTTGCATGCCCTGACGCAGGATCAGGTCCGGCTGCGCGGCCGGGTCCGGCACATGCCCGCCCACCGGTGCAGCCTGATCGGGGCTGGTGCCCCAGGTGACCATGGGTTCGAGCGTCGCGACATCCAGGGTGACTTCGCGATCGAACACCGCACCATCGTCGCTGTGCAGGCCGCGCCATTTTGCGATGGCCTGTTCCCACAGCTGGCCCTGGGGTGCGCGGGGCTTGTGTTGCAGGTAGGCGAAGACCTTGTCATCCGGGGCCATGAACGCACCTCGGGCGCCAGCCTCGACGGCCATGTTGCAAATGGTCATGCGTGCTTCGACGCTGAGGTCGCTGATCGCCGGGCCGGCGAATTCGATGGCATAGCCGGTGGCGCCTGAAGCGCCGATTTGCTCGATCAGGGCCATGATGATGTCCTTGGACGTCACGCCAGGCCCGAGCAGGCCATTGACCGTCACGCGCATCGTCTTCAGGCACTTGTAGACCAGGGTCTGCGAGGCCAGCAGGTGTTCGATTTCCGAGGTGCCGATGCCGAAACCGAAGGCACCCAGGGCACCGTAGGTGGTGGTGTGGCTGTCGCCGGCGGCAACGACCATGCCGGGCAGGATAAAGCCCTGCTCGGGGGCCACGACGTGCTCTATGCCCTGGCGCTTGTCCAGTACATCGAACAGTTCGATGCCGAAGTCGCGGCAGTTTTCTTCGAAATAGGACACCTGACGGGCACCGCCGGCGTCCGGCATGGTGGCAACGCGTGTCGGCGCCGTGGGATTGACGTGGTCGACCACCGCCAGCGTCGCGCTCGGCCGCCAGGCTTTGCGACCTGCGTCGCGCATGCCGCTGAAGGCTTGCGGGCTGGTGTATTCGTTGGCGACCTGGCGGTCGATGTACAGCAGCACATGGCCCTGATCGTCGAGGGCGCAGACGGTGTGACTGTCGATATGTTTCTGGTAGAGCGTTCTGGGGCTGTGCATGGTGTGGGCTCTTGTTGTCATGCGAGATCACGGAAACGTACCCACAGCATATTCGTCGCCATTCCTGCATCAAGCGCCATTAAGTGAAGGCATTGAACACGTTGTGTAAATAATCGATGGTTGCCCGGCGTAAAGAAATCACCTGGAACACTGGGGGAAATGCCGTAATCGATGGGGTTCGTCTCAATACCCTGTCGGCAGGGGCTGCCTTAGGCTGTGGGCTTTTGGCAATCAAGTCGGCGGAGTCGCTATGGGTTTTTTTGAACTGATCACTTTCACTGTGCGGGTGCGCACGGTTGCGCAAGCATTGGCGCAGATCGAGGCGGCGCTGGACGACCCGAATGTCGGCGGCACGCTGATGGGTTGCTGGGCCTCGGAGATCGGTCAGTTGAACCAGATTGCCGTGCTGCGCGGCTATGCCGACGAACACTCAAGGCAGGCGGAGCGCGAGCGTTTCCTGCTGGGAGGCGGGGCGTTTGGCATCAACGAGTGGATCACCGATCTGCGCATCGAAAACTACACGCTGTTTCCCTTCCTCGAACCCTTGAGCGCGGGGACGCACGGTCCATTCTACGAACTGCGTGTCTACGACCTGGTCAGCAGCGGGTTGCAGCCCACCCTCGACGGCTGGAGCAAAGCCATCGAGGCACGAACCGCCGAGCAGTATTCGCCGGTGTACGCGGCGTTTTACGCCACCGACGGCGCGCTGCCGCGCTATCTGCACATCTGGCCGTGGGCCAGCCTTGAGCAGCGCTTGCAGGTGCGCACCCAGGCGGTCGCCGACGGCGTCTGGCCGCCGGAAAACTCCGGCCCGCAATTGCGTGACATGCGCTCGACGATCTACCTGCCGGCGAAGTTTTCGCCCTTGCAATGACGAGGGCTCGGCTTGATTGGGGCCTCAGAAACGATCCAGCCGATACGGCGCAGTCGCCGGCAGGCCGTGAGGCTGGGCGTCGGTCAAGGGCGAGGCCATCTGCGCGATCATCTCCGCCGTGACCGCCGCCTGGGTCAACCCCAGGTGCTGATGGCCGAAGGCGAGCAGGACCTTGCCGTCGCACACCCGGTCGATGATCGGCAGGGAGTCGGGCAAGGAGGGTCGGAAACCCATCCATGGCGTCGCGGCTTCAGCACTCAGTTCACGCTTGAACAGGCCTTTGCTCAGTCGATGCAACTGCCAGGCGCGTTCCATGGTCGGTGGGCATTCGAGGCCGGCGAATTCGACGGTGCCGGCGAGGCGCAGCCCGTCGGCCATTGGCGTCATGATGAACTTGCGCTCCAGCGACGTGACGGCGAACGGCAGGCGCCCGTGTTCGTGGGGCAGCATCAGGTGATAGCCGCGCTCGGTGTCCAGCGGCACCTTCTTGCCGGTCAGCGCGGCGGTGAGCCTGGCGGAATGCGCGCCACAGGCTATCAGCACTTGTCGACTGCTGACGCGGCCCTGATCAGTGATCAACGACACACCGTGTTCATTCAATTGCCCGCCCTCGACCCGCTGCTTGAGGAACTGCACGCCGCTGTTTTTGGCCGCGTGCACCAGTTCGCCGACTACCTGGAAGGGATCGAGAAAATGCCCGGTGCGCGGGAAAAACAAGCCACCCCGGATCTGCTCGCTGAGTTGCGGCGCCGCATCGCTTACCGCCTTGGCCTGCCAGAAATCCACCGGCACTTGTTGCTGGCGCATGCGCGCCTGTAGCGCTTCGATGGCCTGCTGCGAGTCGGGGCGCTCGAATACCAGCAGCGAGCCGTCTGCCTTGAGCAACCCGGGGCGGTCGATGGTCTCCAGCAAGCGCTGCCAGGCACCCAGGCTGCCTTCATTGAGCGCGCGGATGCCGGCCACGGTGCGCTGGAACGGCGCCGGGCGCAGGTTCAGCAGCAGGCGTGTGAACCAGGGCAGGGCCCGGGGCATGTATTTCCAGTCCAGGCGCAGCGGGCCCATCGGGTCCAAGAGCATGGCGGGCAGGCGTTTGAGGATCGACAGATCGGCGATGGGGAACACCTGCTCGGTGGCCAGGTGCCCGGCATTGCCGAACGAGGCGCCACGGCCGGGCTCCTGTTGATCGATGACCACCACCCGCCGGCCCTGGCGCGCCAGGCGCAGGGCGCAAGCGACGCCGATGATCCCGGCGCCGATCACGGCAACGTCCGCCGTTGTTTGCGAATGGTTCAAAGGGGAATGGATCGACATGGCCTAGGCTTCTCTCTGGCCGTCGAGCAGACGGCGCAACTGCAACGGGTTGCCGTGCTTGAGCGCGGCCGGCAACAGGGCGTCCGGGAAGTCCTGATAGCAGACCGGGCGCAGGAACCGCAGGATGGCGGCGGTGCCGACCGAGGTGCTGCGGGCATCGGACGTCGCCGGGAACGGGCCGCCATGGACCATGGCATCGCATACCTCGACCCCGGTCGGCCAGCCATTGACCAACAGACGCCCGGCCTTGCGCTCCAGGGTCGGCAGCAAGGCCCTGGCGCTCTCCACGTCGGCATCGTCCAGGTGCAGGGTGGCGGTCAACTGGCCTTCCAGGTGTTCGATGACCTGGCGGATTTGCGCGTCGCTGGCGCATTGCACGATCAGCGATGCGGCGCCGAACATTTCCGCCTGCAAGGCCGGGTCGGCGAGAAAGTCGCTGGCCTGGGTGACGAACAGGTGGGCCTGGCACTGGTTCGGCGTTTCGCCCCGCAGGCCCCTTGCCACGGTTTGCGCGTGTTCGGCCAGCGAACCGACGCCGGACTCATAAGCGTTGAAGATGCCGGGGGTGAGCATGGTCTGCGCCGGGCTGTTCTGTAGCAGTTGCGCAGCTGTCTTGATGAAGCGCTCAAGGTCCGGGCCTTGGCGGGCAATCACCAGGCCAGGGTTGGTGCAGAACTGGCCGGCGCCCTGGGTGAGGGAGGCGACGAAGCCTTGCGCCAGTGTTTCGGCTCGCGATTGCAGGGCCGCCGGGAACAGCAACACCGGGTTGATCGAACTCATTTCCGCATACACCGGGATCGGCTCGGGACGCGCCTGGGCCGCGTTGCACAAGGCGATGCCACCGCTGCGCGAGCCGGTGAAACCCACGGCCTTGATGCGCGGATCGCTGACCAGAGCGATGCCCACTTCGCGGCCGGAGCCGTACAACAGCGAGAACACGCCTTCATGCAGCCCGCACAGTTTGACCGCACGGGCCACGGCGCGGCCCACCAGTTCGCCGGTGCCGGGGTGCGCGCCATGGGCCTTGACGATCACCGGGCAACCAGCGGCCAGCGCCGACGCGGTGTCACCGCCGGCGACGGAGAAGGCCAGGGGAAAGTTGCTGGCGCCGAACACCGCCACCGGGCCGAGCGGCACCTGACGCTGACGCAGGTCCGGGCGGGGCAGGGGCTGACGCTCCGGCAGCGCGGAGTCGACCCGTACATCCAGCCACTCACCGGCCCGCACGGTGCGGGCAAAGGTGCGCAATTGCTGGCAAGTGCGGCCCCGTTCACCCTGGATGCGCGGGCGTGGCAGGCCGGTCTCGGCCACGGCGCGGTCGATCAACGTATCGCCCAGGGCTTCGATTTCGCTGGCGATGGTTTCGAGGAATTCGGCGCGGGCCTCCAGGGACGTCGCGCGGTAGCTGTCCAGGGCACTCCAGGCCAGGGCGCAGGCCTGTTCGACGTGTTCGCCGCTGCCACCGTGATAGGTTGGTTCAAGGGGCAGGTCCGTGGCGGGATCGATGCCGTGGATCGCTTCGCGGTTACCGATGATGGCCTGTTGGCCGATCAACATGTTGCCTGTCAGAGTCATGGTCTTTCCTGAAAAAAAGAGGGGAGGCGTTTGCGAAAAAGCGCCGTACCGCCGTGGGCGAAAATAAAGGCGGCGCGCATTGGCACGCCGCTGTACAGGCTGGATGTCAGGCGAAGTTCTGCTCGCCCGACCACTGCTCGTACCACTGGCGGAACAGCGCGTACTGGTTCTCTGCGTAACGACGCTGGGCATCGCTGAGCGCATCGGTCTCGTTGAAGTGCAGGCTGTATTCCTTGTCGCCGTTGAGCACCATCAGGTGCTTGTAATAGAGCACCAGGTCGCAGCCCTCATCGAAGGACGACAGCACCGCCAGCGCGGATTCCAGCTCCCGTGCCTGGCGACGTGCCTTGGCATCGCCCTTGGCCGCTTGTTTGCTCAAGGCCACCAGGCGTAACACTTCGCGCGGCAGCGCGTTGCCGATGCCGGTGATGGCGCCGGTGGCGTTGCAGTTGACGAAGCCATGCACCACCTGGGTGTCGACACCGACCATCAGGGTCACGTCATCGTCCTTGGAGGTGATGTGCTCGGCGGCGTAGCGCAGGTCGGCGGCACCGCCGAACTCCTTGAAGCCGATCAGGTTCGGATACTCGCGGCGCAGTTCGAAGAACAGGTCGGCGCGGGTGGCGAAGCCGTAGTAAGGGCTGTTGTAGATCACCGCAGGCAAGCCTGGAGCGGCCTGGAGGATCGCGGCGAAGTGGGCTTTTTGCGCGGTGGCCGAAGCGCCGCGAGACAGCACGCGAGGGATGACCATCAAACCATGGGCGCCGACTTTGGCCGCGTGTGCCGCATGGGACACCGCTTCGCGACTGTTGACGGCACCGGTGCCGACGATGGTCGGAACGCCGGCGGCCACCAGGCGCGCCACGCCTTCCTGACGCTCGGCTTCGGTCAGCAGCGGCCAGTCACCCATGGAACCGCAATACACCACCGCGCTCATGCCAATGTCGATCAGCTCGCGACCCTTGGCCACCAGCGCGTCGAAGTCCGGCTTGCGCTCGGCGGTGCATGGGGTCATCAGTGCAGGGATGCAGCCAGTGAAAATGTTGTCGCTCATTGTTGTCACTCCTTGAAGCGTTTGTTCAGTTCGGTTGAGAGAAGAGGCGAGGGGCTCAAATGCCCCACGCAAAGGGGTCCTGTTCGTCGATCAGCAAGGTGCTGTCGGCGGTCATATGGGCGCGGCCGGTGATGAAAGGGATGATGCGTGCGCCTTCCCATTCGTAGCTGCCGACGAATTGGCTGGCGGTGATGCTGGCCTGGACCCAGCGCTCACCGACGGCCAGTTTTCCGTCGGCCGCCAGGCACGCCAGTTTTGCGCTGGTGCCGGTGCCGCAAGGCGAGCGGTCGTAGGCCTTGCCGGGGCACATGACGAAGTTGCGGCTGTCGGCGTGGTCGTCGTCGGCAAACAGTTCGATGTGGTCGATCAGGGCGCCGTCTTCGCCGTGGATGCCTTGGGCTTCAAGGGCCTTGAGCATGGCCCAGGTGTACTCGGTGAGGAACTCGACGTTGTCCATCTGCAACGCCTGACCGTGATCGGACACCAGGAAAAACCAGTTGCCGCCCCAGGCGATGTCGCCGTACACGCGGCCATGCCCCGGCACTTCGACCGGCACCTGTTGGCGGTAGCGGTAGGCGGGCACGTTGCGCAGGGTGACGTTACCGTCCTCATGCAACGTGGCGCTGACCGGGCCGACCGGCGTATCGATCTTGTGCTCGCCGGGCTGGATGTGCCCCAGGTAGTGCAGCGAGTTGACCAGGCCGATGGTGCCGTGACCGCACATGCCGAGGTAGCCGGCGTTGTTGAAGAAGATCACGCCGCAGGTGGCATCCGGCGACACCGGTTCGCAGTACAACGCACCCACCAGCACATCGTTGCCACGGGGCTCCAGCAGGCAGGCGCGACGCCATTGGTCATGCTGCTCGCGAAAGGTGTCGCGCTTCTCGGCCATGGTCCGGCCAGCCAGCTGGGGCAAACCCGACATCACCAGGCGAGTCGGCTCGCCGCCGGTGTGGGAATCAATGACATGTACTTTTTTCATATACCTTTCCATTAGAGGAACACGCAGGCTTTGCCGGCCTGAATTTCAGCGAGAGGTCTGGGCGGACACACCGATCGGACGCTGGCCGGTGGTCGTGCCGCTGTAGACGGGATCGGCTTCTTCATCGCCGTCCTCGGCTTCCAGGCGAACCAGATGCGCCGGCACACCGGTGGCCGCGCCCCAGTAGTAGATGCCCATCGCACAGGCCGCCACGACCAGGGTGTCGAACGGATGGGTGAGCACGCCCATGCCGCCGAAACTGCCTAGCCAGGACAGCACGATGGTCACGGCATAGAAGCCGATCAGCCATGCAGAAGAGCGCACCTGTTGGGCCAGGCTCAGGTGCTGGGTCGGCACGAAACGTCCGCACAGCAGGTACACCACGAACATCAGGATCTGCAGGCCGAGCAGCCAGGACACCGTGCTCCAGCCGGACCAGTAAACGATCAGCGCGGCGATGATGAACGACACGGGACCGAGCACGCCCATGCGCTTGACCTTGAACGGGCGCGGCATGTCCGGCGCATTGCGGCGCAGGGCAGCCACCGACACCGGGGCCACGGCGTAGCTCAACACCAGCGCGGCGGAGACCACGTTGATCAGGGCTTCCCACGAAGGGAAGGGCAAGGTCCAGAACACCGACAGGGCGAATGTCAGCCACAGCGCCGGACGCGGGATGCCGGACTTTTCGTCAATGCGGGTGAAGACCTTGAAGAAGGTGCCGGTCTGCGCCCAGCCGTAGATCACCCGCGGGGTGGCGTTCATGTAGATGTTGCCGCAACCGCTGGGGGAGATCACCGCGTCGGCCACCACCAGATACGCCAGCCAACCCACACCCAATGCCAGGGCAATGTCGCGGTAGGGCAGGGCCAGTTCCTTGGCGACGCCGGCCCAACCGTTGGCGAGCATTTCGGTGGGCACGCCGCCGAGGAACGCCACTTGCAACAGCACATAGATGGCGGTGGAGAGCAGTACGGAGAGGATCAGTGCAATCGGGATGGTGCGTTGCGGATTCTTCACTTCGCTGGCCACCGAGATGATCGGCGTCAGCCCCAGGTAGGCGAAGATGATGCCGCCGGCGGACACCGCCATCTCGACACCTGAAAGCCCGAACGGCATGAAGCCCTGGGACTGGAAGTTCTGCGGTTTGAAGAAGGTGAACAGCACGCCGATCACCAGCAACGGCACGATGAACTTGAACAGGCTGATCAGGTTGTTGGCCTTGGCGAACGTTTTCACGCTGTAGTAATTGAGCATGAAGAACAGGCACAGCAGACCGAACTGCACCAGCCAGCCAATGGCTGTTGGATTGCTGGAACCGGCCTGGGTCAATGCGGGAAACCACGCCGCGGCGTACTGGCGCGCGGCGACCACCTCGATGGCCACCAGGCTGGAAAACGCGATCAGTGTGATGAAGCCCATCAGGTAGCCCAGCAGTGGGCCGTGGGAATAAACCGGGTAGCGAATCACACCGCCGGCTCGGGGCAATGCGGCGCCGAGTTCACAGTAGACGATGCCCAGCAGCAGCACCGCAAAACCGCCCAGCAGCCAGGAAAAGATCCCCGCCGGCCCCGCGATGGCGGACACGTGACTGGCTGCGAACAGCCAGCCGGAGCCGAAGATGGCTCCCAGTCCGATAAACGTAAGGTCTATCAACGAAAGTTGTTTTTTGAACTTGCCTTGGCCTGACATGGCATCGCCTTCTTGTGAGTTATTGGATAGGCAGGTGTGCACTTCAAGACGCCCCGGTCGGTTTTGCCGAGGAGGGCGGTGGCCATAGAGTGAACTTGGCGGCTTGCTCGCGATTGATGTTTTGCTTGGGTGTCGATGACGAAATCAGCACAATGGGAAATGTCTGATTTTTGCGAGGGGCCGGTGGATGACTCAGGATGCGTTTGCGCTGTTGTGCCAGGGCGACGACTCGAACCGCCCCGAATCCATCGAGCAACTGCTGGCCGGCGTTGCGCTTTTGTTGCCCATGCTCGATGTCATTCCGAATGCGGCGATCTTCATCAAGGATGTGCAGGCGCGCTATGTCATGGCCAATCGCACGCTGGTGCAGCGCTGTGGTTTGAAGCAGCTCAAACCGCTGCTGGGGAAAACCAGCGCCGAGGTGTTTCCCGAGCAACTGGGGCCCGGTTACACCGAGCAGGACCGGCGGGTGCTGGAGCAAGGTCTGGTGCTGGAAGACCAGCTGGAGTTGCATCTGTACGGCAGCCGCGAACCGGGCTGGTGCCTGACCCATAAGCGACCCTTGTATAACCGCCGCAATGAAATCATCGGTCTGGCGGGTATCTCGGTCGACCTGCAATCGGCCAGCGACACGCACCCGGCGTACCAGCGCCTGGCGGCGGTGGACGAGCACATTCGCGCGCATTTCAACCGGCGCGTCACCCTGGGCGAGTTGACGCGCATCGCCGGCATTTCCGTGGCGCAACTGGAGCGCTACTGCAAGCGCGTGTTTCACCTGACGCCACGGCAGATGATCCAGAAGGTTCGCCTGGAGCACGCGCATCGGCTACTGCATACCGATCTGCCGATCACCGAGGTCGCCCTGCAATGCGGCTACACCGACCACAGTGCGTTCACTCGGCAGTTCAAGGCATTGACCGGTTTCACCCCGCGCCAGTACCGCCAGGCTACCGGTATCGAGCAGTCGTCCGCTGTGGATTAGCGACGCGCCGCCAATGGGCCTGTAAACTGGCCGCGCAAAAGGCGCCAGCCTCATCACTTCAAGCAAGAGAGTCCTCATGGCAAACCACGACCTGACCTTTACCCCCGACCTCGATGCCGATTCGATTTCCTCCGACGTCGTCGGTTTCGGCGGCGTGCTGGTCTCCACCCAGATCCCCACCCGCACCGACGGCAGCCTGGAACTGGGCGACATCACCCTGCAAAGCGAATGCACTCTGCAAGCGCTGAAATTCGCGCTGGAGCGTGCCGGCAGTTCCATGGACCGCGTGATGCACCTGACCATCTACCTCACCGACATGGCCGACCGCGCCGCGTTCAACGAGGTCTACAAGCGCTACTTCGCCAAGCCATGGCCGGTGCGCGCCGCTGTCGGGGTTGCCTCGTTGGCGGTGGAAGGCATGCGCGTGGAAGTGACCGCGATGGCGGCCAAGGCCTGATCTCGGCAACACACACACAAAACCCTGTGGGAGCGGGCTTGCCCGCGAAGGCGGAGTGTCAGCTTGCACAAATGTTGACTGACCCAGCGCTTTCGCGGGCAAGCCCGCTCCCACAGGGGATGTTGGTCATGGGCGGGATTTGTGGTCAACGTCGATCAAATGTGGGAGCTGGCTTGCCCGCGAAGGCGGAGTGTCAGCTTGCACAAATGTTGACTGACCGAGCGCTTTCGCGGGCAAGCCCGCTCCCACAGGGGATGTTAGTCATGGGCTGGATTTGTGCTCGACGCCGATCAAATGTGGGAGCGGGCTTGCCCGCGAAAGCGGAGTGTCAGCTTGCACAAATGTTGACTGACCCAGCGCTTTCGCGGGCAAGCCCGCTCCCACAGGGTTGAGGCAGGTCAGGCTTACCCGAAACACCATCGAGCAGCATTCGGGTGCCGGTCAGGCGTTTCGCCGCTACAATGCACGCCTCGACCGTGACAAGCCTGACTAAAAAAATTATGTCTTTGCCCAAACATCACCTGGAATTGCTCAGCCCTGCCCGCGATGTGGCCATCGCCCGCGAGGCCATCCTGCATGGCGCCGATGCCATCTACATCGGTGGCCCGAGCTTCGGCGCCCGCCACAACGCCTGCAACGAAGTGAGCGATATCGCCCAATTGGTGGAGTTCGCCCGTCGCTACCATGCCCGGGTGTTCACCACCATCAATACCATCCTGCACGACAACGAACTGGAGCCGGCCCGCAAGCTGATCCACCAGTTGTACGACGCCGGCGTCGATGCGCTGATCGTCCAGGACCTGGGGGTGATGGAACTGGACATTCCGCCGATCGAACTGCACGCCAGTACCCAGACCGACATCCGCACCCTGGAACGGGCGAAGTTCCTCGATCAGGCCGGTTTCTCGCAACTGGTGCTGGCCCGTGAGCTGAATCTCCAGGAGATCCGCGCGATCGCCGACGAAACCGACGCGGCCATCGAGTTCTTTATCCATGGCGCGCTGTGCGTGGCATTTTCCGGTCAGTGCAATATTTCCCACGCGCAAACCGGGCGCAGCGCCAACCGCGGCGACTGCTCCCAGGCTTGCCGTCTGCCGTACACCCTCAAGGATGAAAAGGGTGGCGTGATCGCCTACGAAAAGCACCTGCTGTCGATGAAGGACAACAACCAGAGCGCCAACATCCGCGCCCTGGTCGAGGCCGGCGTGCGTTCGTTCAAGATCGAGGGTCGCTACAAGGACATGGGCTATGTGAAAAACATCACCGCCTACTACCGCCAGCGTCTCGACGACGTCCTCGAAGACCGTCCGGACCTGGCCCGTGCCTCCAGCGGCCGCACCGCGCACTTCTTCCTGCCCGACCCGGAAAAAACCTTCCACCGTGGCAGCACCGATTACTTCGTCACTGACCGCAAGATCGATATCGGCGCCTTTGACTCGCCGACCTTCACCGGTCTGCCGGTGGGTGTGGTCGAGAAAGTCGCCAAGCGTGACATGCAGGTCGTGACGCACGAGCCGCTGTCCAACGGCGACGGCCTCAACGTGCTGGTCAAGCGTGAAGTGGTGGGTTTTCGCGCCAACATCGCCGAACCCAAAGGCGAATTCGAGGAAGACGGCGAGAAGCGTTATCGCTATCGCGTCGAGCCCAACGAGATGCCGGAGGGGATGTACAAGCTGCGCCCCAACCATCCGCTGAACCGCAATCTCGATCACAACTGGCAACAGGCGCTGCAAAAGACCTCCGCCGAGCGTCGCATTGCCCTGAGCTGGGTCGCTCGCCTGCGTGAAGACCAGCTGGAACTGACCGCTACCAGCGAAGAAGGCATCAGCGCCAGCGTCACCCTGGCCGGCCCGTTCGGCGCGGCCAACAAGCCGGAGCAGGCGCTGGAGCAATTGCAGGATCTGCTGGGCCAACTGGGTACCACCCAGTACCACGCTATCGACATCAAGCTGGATGCGCCGCAGGCGTACTTCATTCCGAACTCGCAGCTCAAGGCCTTGCGCCGTGAAGTGATCGACGCCTTGACCGACGCGCGGATCGCCGCCCACCCGCGCGGCAGCCGTAAAGCCGAGACCACGCCGCCGCCGGTGTACCCGGAGTCGCACCTGTCGTTCCTGGCCAACGTCTACAACCAGAAGGCCCGGGACTTCTATCACCGCCATGGCGTCAAGCTGATCGACGCGGCCTACGAGGCCCACGAGGAAACCGGCGAGGTGCCGGTGATGATCACCAAGCACTGCCTGCGTTTCTCCTTCAACCTGTGCCCGAAACAGGCCAAGGGCGTGACCGGCGTGCGCACCAAGGTTGCGCCGATGCAATTGATCCACGGCGATGAAGTGCTGACGTTGAAGTTCGACTGCAAGCCTTGCGAGATGCACATCATCGGCAAGATGAAAGGCCACATCCTCAACCTGCCGCAACCGGGCAGCGTGGTCGGCCACATCAGCCCGCAAGACCTGCTCAAGACCATCCCGCGCGCGCCGCATTGAGTGACCGGTGAGTGCGCCGCAACGGCGCGCTTACCTGTTCCAGCTTGAAACCTCTTTTGCAGAAGTCCGGACGCTGGCGATAAACCTGGAGCTGGCGGTCGACACTATCCACAAGTGTCGGCGACGGCTTTTTCAGCTCGTTTGAATTCCTGTTTGACGTCGGTGGGGATACGTTGCTTTTTCATTTCCTGACCGAGGAAGGGTTGTTCGCCTCGGGACCGGACCTCAGCGTTCTCGGCGGTTATCTGCGCCTCGATGGCAGCGGCGTGCTTGTCGATGACGGCATCGACCTCGGCTTCATTCTTCGCGGTATCGAGTGCCATGACCAACTGGCCGGCCTCGGCTTTTTCGGCTTCGGCATAGGCTTCGACCGTCAACCCGGAGGCCAACGCTCGCGTCTGGGTTTCCAGGCGATTGAGATGCTCCCGGGCGGCCTTGCAGACCGCATCCTGTCGCTGGTTCTGGATGTGTTCCCAGGTGTTCAACCCATAAATCGCGGTCCCGAGTACCAGAAGGGCTGCAGCGACCCCCATTAATTTGCCTTTCACTTTTGGCGCCCTCAAATGGCAAGGGAAGGGTGTTGCGTAAACGATTCCCGATTCAATTCGAGTAAAGAAAAGCGTAGCAGAGCTGTTCGGGCTGAATGTGCGCCGATAACTCCTCGAGATCCGGCTCAACACTAAGCATCTGTTTTAACGAACAATTTTTTTTGTTGGGGCTTCCCAGGCAAGGAAAATGTTGGTAAATTTGCGCCCACTCTTGCACCGGCCCTCAGGGAGCCAGTCGCGAGAGCCGGCAACAGGTCTTGTTGCCACTCAAGAAAGCGAGTGCCAGGCACTCATCGCAACAGATACAGGGGCGTCGCCAAGCGGTAAGGCAGCAGGTTTTGATCCTGCCATGCGTTGGTTCGAATCCAGCCGCCCCTGCCATTTTTTATTCCTGCCTAATCAGATAACACTCGACCGACGGTTATTATTCGTCGATTCGCTGGTTTTTGCGTTCGTTTTCCCTATCCCGGATATTCCCTTGCCAGGCAGCCTCCAGCCTGGGCTCGGGGGGCTTTTTTTGGCGCCCTTGAACAATATTTCTGAGTTGATCTGGCCGTCCGTCACTGATCCAGAGCAGCGCTGTAGTTGTTTCTACATAGCGCTTACACTGATGATGCCCGCCATTTCCTAACTTTAAAGTCAAGAAAAGGACGCCTCACATGAAAGTCAGTGCACGCAACGTATTCAAAGGCAAAGTCAGCCAGGTCCAGGCCGGTGCGGTCAACGCCGAAGTGGTTCTGACCCTCGCGGGTGGTGAGCAACTGGTTGCCGTCGTCACCATGGAAAGCATCAAGAACCTGGGCATCGCCGCCGGCAAAGAAGCCGTCGCGCTGATCAAGGCGCCTTGGGTGATGTTGATGACCGAATCGAGCGACATTCGCCTGTCGGCGCGTAACTGCCTGGAAGGCAAGGTACTGAGCGTTACCGATGGCGCGGTCAACGCAGAAGTGGTCATCGAGCTGGCTGGCGGTTCGAAGGTCTATTCGATCGTGACCCGCGATGCCGTGGCAGAACTGGGGCTGGCAACCGGCGTCAGCGCCACCGCAGTGATCAAGGCTTCCCACATCATCCTGGGCGTTCCGGCCTGATCAAGCGCAAGCATTGTTCACTGATTCCCGTGACCCATGATCTGATGGTTGACGTGGATTCTTCGTTTTGGCCTTTCGATCATCATTACCGAAAGCGCTCCGGGATGGCCTCGGCAAACGGGTACAAGGAAAAATACGGCCTTGCCTCGTCGATCACCCGCTTGACCGAGGGCCTTTGGGTCAGCCTGTCGAAATAAGCACTCAAGTGGCGATGATCGCCGGGGAAGGGTACGAGGGTGCTGGCGTAGAACAGCGCCGGGGCGGCGGCGCAATCGGCCATGCTGAAGGCGGGGCTGGCTGCCCAGGTGTTTGCGGCCAACTGGCGTTCAAGCATGCCGTACGCCGTCATCAGCGCGGCACGTTCGCGGTTCAGGTCGTCGTTTGCGGCATTGATTCGGTCAGCGACGATTTTCTGCATCGGCACCTGGACGTGCAGGTCGAAAAAACGGTCCCACAGGCGCACCTCCAACGCGGTTTCCCAATCGTCCGGAATCAGATGTGCCTGGCCGGGGTGAAGCCGGTCCAGGTACTCAATGATCACGCTCGACTCGGGTACGTCCCGTTGGCGGTCGTGATCGCGGATCACCGGGAATTTGCAGAGTGGCCAAAGTGCTTGTAGCTCGGCCCGGTCAGCCTCGTTGCCCAGGTCGATGAGCCTTTTTTCAAATTCGATTTCCAGTTCATAGAGAGCGATCAGCGCTTTGTGGCAGAACGACGAGAGCGGATGGAAATAAAGAGTCAGTGACATCCTTCAATTCCTCGGTGAGATGGATACCACTTGATTATCCGTCGCCATCCGCCGATGCGCGAGGCGCTCCACCCTGATGTCCGGTGCGGGCTGTTCGGGTTAGAGTACAGGTTCTGGCTTTAACTTCAGGCATGCCACGATCAGGGTCATATCGCCATGCACCAGATCGGACTCATTGTTTATCCCGGTTTCCAGGTTCTGGGCCTGGCCATGTGTGCCGCCTTCGAGTTGGCCAACAGTGCCGGTGACGAGCCGTTGTACCGCATTGCCTTGCTGTCCGAACCGGGTGGCCTGGTGCAAACGTCCGCCGGTTTTGCTGTGCAGACCGAAGCGTTCGACCGGCGCGGGTTCGATACGCTGTTGGTCCTGGGCGATAACCTGATCCGCCCGACCACGCCGGGCATGCTGGAATTTCTGCGTCGCGCCAGTCACAGCACCCGGCGTCTGGGCTCGATTTGCACGGGGGCGAATGCCTTGGCCCAGGCCGGTTTGCTCGACGGTCGGCGGGCGACCACCCATTGGGCCCATGTTCCGGCCTTTCGCAAGGCGTACCCGAACGTGAAGGTCGAGGAAGACCGGATCTTCATCAACGATGGCCACCTGTGGACGGCGGCGGGCATGAGTGCGTGCGTGGACCTGGCCTTGGCGTTGGTGGAGAACGATCTGGGTGCCGACATTGCACGCAAGGTTGCCCGGCAATTGGTGGTGTATCACCGGCGTTCCGGCGGACAGTCGCAGTTTTCGGTGATGCTGGAACTGGCCCCCAAGACCGATCGCATACAGGCCGCGTTGAACTACGCCAAGCAGAATCTCAAGTCGGCGCTGTCGGTCGAAGAACTGGCCGGCGCGGCCAATCTCAGCCCTCGGCAATTCAGCCGGGTGTTTCATGCCGAAACCGGCCAGTCTCCGGCCAAGGCCATCGAAAGCCTGCGGGTCGAGTCGGCCCGGTTGATGATGGAAACCGGACGGCACTCCATCGATGTGGTGGCGACGGACACCGGCTTTGGTGACCGGGAACGTATGCGCCGCGCTTTTATCCGGGCGTTCGGGCAGCCGCCACAGGTCATTCAGCGCGCCAGTCGGGGCTGAATCATGATGTCCTGAAAGGTGGTGTATACGACATTAAAGTCGTTTTATTATAGGTGTAATCTTGATCTTGTTGAAACGTATCCCTCAATGAGATCACCGCCATGACCCTCGTCAAAGCCGCCGCCGTACAAATCAGTCCTGTTCTTTACAGCCGTGAAGGCACCGTCGACAAAGTGGTGCAGAAGATTCTCGAACTCGGCGAACAGGGTGTGCAATTCGCCGTGTTCCCGGAAACCGTGGTGCCGTACTACCCGTACTTTTCCTACGTGCAATCGCCTTTCGAAATGGCCGCCGAACACCTCAAGTTGTTGGACCAGGCGGTCACCGTGCCTTCGGCCGCCACCGATGCCATCGGTGCTGCGGCCAGGCAAGCGGGGATGGTCGTGTCCATCGGCGTCAACGAACGCGATGGCGGTACGCTGTACAATACGCAGTTGCTGTTCGATGCCGACGGCTGCTTGATCCAGCGTCGCCGCAAGATTTCCCCGACCTACCACGAGCGCATGATCTGGGGCATGGGCGACGGCTCCGGCCTGCGGGCCGTCGACAGCGCGGTAGGGCGCATCGGGCAACTGGCCTGCTGGGAGCATTTCAACCCGCTGGCCCGTTATGCCCTGATGGCCGATGGCGAACAGATCCATGCGGCGATGTACCCGGGGTCGTTTGCAGGTCCCCAGTTCGCATCGCAAATGGAAGTCAGCATTCGCCAGCATGCCCTGGAGGCCGCGTGCTTTGTGGTCAACTCCACGGCATGGCTGAACCCTGAACAACAGGCGCAGATCATGGCCGACACCGGTTGCGCCATCGGCCCGATTTCCGGCGGTTGCTATACCGCAATCATCAGCCCGGATGGCACGGTGCTGGGTTCGTTGCAGGAAGGTGAGGGCGAGGTGATCGCCGACCTCGACATGGGCCTGATCGACAAGCGCAAACGCATGATGGATTCCCGCGGCCACTACAGCCGCCCGGAATTGCTGAGCCTGCTGATCGACCGCAGCCCGCAATCCCATGTACATGAACGCGGTGCGCATTCGAGGCTGGTTGAACAGGTCGGGCTGGAGGAGGTGATTGGTTAGAGTAGTCCTGAAATAGGTTTTACACCTCCCCCAACGTATCCGCCCCGCGGGACTTATTCCCGCATCGGCGGTACATGGATATTAATGATTAATCGGCGCTAAATGTTAAAATCTCAATATTGTCTACATACACTGTTGCCCCGACCGTTTTAGGTGCCAGGAAGTAAAGTCTGCGGACACCTCCGCGGTTGAGCCCATCTATCTGTAATATTGCAGATTGGCCCTCCGACCATAAATGTGTTGAGTCTGGCCCATTGTTGTATGTGGCGTAAATTCCACTCGAAGAGTCCGTAAGGTGACCCCGAGTTACAAGTGAGACGCGCTCTACATACCGTTTGAAAGTTACCGTCACACTACCGCCTTTCGACATATACAACGCCCGGCCCGAGAAATAAGGGTATGCCGAGGCACCGGTGGAGATCTCCGGCAAATTAATCGTGGACGTCGCCTGGAAGTCCATCAGTGGGCGGTTGGTAATATTCCTGAATGGGCCTAAGGGTATCGATTCAAAATTTTCGATGTTTCCCTCGATCACCGTCAAGGTCCACGCCGTTGAAACTTGCCCACTACCGTATAGGGCTTTGGCGGTAAAACTGTGCGCGGCCACGCTCAGGCCGGAGACCAACAGTGTCCAGATTCCGGTGCTCGGGTCAGCCGTCGGCTGGCCTTTGGAAACGCTGCCGTCAAGCACATCGACTTTCTGACCTTTGCTGGCCTCACCAGACAGGGTCACCGCGGTTTCCACGGTGGTGCCGCCTTCGGGAATCTCCACCCCGCTCGGCGAGCCTTTGGCCGAATCGATGGTCGGGGCGGTAACCGCGACCACAGTCAGGGTTCGCAGTGCCGACTCCGTTCCACTGCCATACAATGCCTTGGCTTTGAACGAGTGATCGGCAATCGTCAGTCCCGTCAAATCAACTGTCCAGACGCCTTGGTCATTCGCCTTGGCCTTTTTGCCCGTGGAGGCTGTGCCGTCGAAAATCTCCACCTCCAGAAACGTATTCGCCGTCCCTGTCAGACGAACAGTGGTGTCAATCGTGCGACCGCCATTGGCTATTGGTTGCCCTTTGGAATCATGCGCGGAGGTAATGTCCGGCACCACTCCATTTAACGCTGTCAAACGCCAGAGGTTCGACGTCGGGTTGTTTGCGTATTGGCCAACGGCCTTGATTGTGTGCCGCACGTTAAGCGTCAACCCGCTCACGGTATGGGTCCAGATCGAGTCGGTTCCTGCCTTGGCCTTGCCCTTGGAGGTCGTACCGAGGAAGACTTCCACCTCCTGGCCGGCAGGCGCGGAGCCTGTAAGCGTGACACGGGTGTGAACGGTATAGCCGTTATCGGGGATGTCCCAATCGCTCTCGTCTTTTACGGATGTGATGGTGGGGGCGGTGGCGGCGGCCACAGTCAGGGTCCGCGGTGCCGACTCTGTTCCACTGCCATACAACGCCTTGGCTTTGAAGGAATGATCGTCAATCGTCAGTCCCGTCAAATCAACTGTCCAGACACCTTGGGCATCTGCCCTGGCCGTCTTGCCCGTGGAGGTCATGTGGTTGAAAACCTCCACCTCCAGAAACGTATTCGCCGTCCCTGTCAGACGAACAGTGGTGTCAATCGTGCGACCGCCATTGGCTATTGGTTGCCCTTTGGAATCATGCGCGGCGGTAATGGCCGGCACCACTCCATTTAACGCTGTCAAACGCCAGAGGTTCGAGGGCGGGTTGTTTGCGTATTGGCCAACGGCCTGGAAAGTGTGCTGTACGTTAAGCGTCAACCCGCTCACGGTATGGGTCCAGATCGAGTCGGTTCCTGCCTTGGCCTTGCCCTTGGAGGTCGTACCGAGGAAGACTTCCACCTCCTGAGCGGCAGACGCGGAGCCTGTAAGCGTGACTCTGTCGTGGACGGTATAGCCGTTGTCAGGGATGACCCAGTCGCTCCGATCCTTTACAGATCTGATAGTCGGGGCTGTGGTCGCCACGACGGTCAGGGGGCGTGCGTCCGAGGTTTGGCCCGAACCGTACAGCGCCTTGGCAGTGAAACTGTGGGCTGCCACGCTCAGGCCGGTCAGGGTCAGGGACCATTCGCCGTTGGTGGTGTTGGCGGTGGCTTCCCCTTTGACCGTCTCAACGTCCTTGATCTGGACCTTCTGGCCCTTGCTCGCCTCCCCGGTGAGCTTGACGGTGGTGTCGACCGTGAAGCCGGCTGGCGGGATTTCAACGCCCTTGGAGTCTTCGGCTTTGATGATGGTCGGCGTCACCACCTCGAAGGCCTTGATCGTATAGACCTGATCCGCGAACACCAGTGCATTGGCCGGGGCGTTGCTTTTATCCAGCGCGGCCTTGAAGCTCAGCGTCAAGCGGCTGCCATCGGCCAACTCATTGAAATAACTTTTGGCGACAGTTCTTGGCCAGTATTTTTGCGCGAACCAGGTGGCGTTGACGTAATGGGCACTTCCTCCGGTCCAGAGGTTGAGGTCATGGTCATCACCATTCGCTTTCTTGCCCGCCAGGCTCATCCATACCTGTTGACCGACCGCGATCAGCGGCCAATCCAGCGCGTGGATCGTGGCATTGTTGCCCAGTGCGGGGACGTCCAGGACACCGTTGTCGGCGTCGGTGATGATTGGTGAGTTCAGCACGTCGACCGGCAAGGTCCCGACATTCAGGCTCAACGGCAATGACGTAACAGGTTTGCCGTCACGGGTCATGGTAAACGTCACGCTCACCGTTTTGCCCAGGTTGAACGCCAGCACCGTGACCGGCAGTTCAATGTTCAGCCCCGTCTCACTGATCGGCCTGGCTTCGGTGGTGTGGGAACCCTCTGCATGGCTGCCGGCCGCCGCGGCCCAGGTCACGCTCAACAGGTCGGTCAACAGCAACCCCTCCGGCGGAACCTCGGCCGTCAGCGCCTCCACGGCGTTCATCGGTAGCAAGGTTTTGCCGTCGGGTTCGGCCTGGCGGATTTTTGGCGGTTTGAGCTCCAGGGCAGCGCCGACACTGAACTCCAGTGGCTGCGAATGCCGGATGCGCTCCCCCGCACGTTCGACGAAGTACCTGGCCTGGACCGTGCCGCCCTCGTTGCCCTTGATCAAATCGGCGCTGATGGGGAACGGCACGGGTTTACCGGCGGTGAACGAGGTCAGTGTGATCGAGTCGCTGTCCAGGCCGGTTTTCGAGCCCACCCACTCTCGTGTCACCTTGTCGTCGACCAGGGTATTGAGCCAGGTGGCGGTCTGCGTGGTGCCGTTGCGATCCGGGTCGAGGACGTTGTCGACCACACCCTCTACGGTTGGCATCGGCAGTTCCAGGCGT
>NZ_JBWKWD010000027.1:0-85982 GCF_059422045.1 Pseudomonas sp. GW821-FHT02A08 | reverse complement strand
ACGCGGGTTTCTTCTTGGTTGGCATACATGCACCTCTTACTCATGTTATGCCCGAACACAAAATTTCTGACACCCCCAAACCATAAGCCGCCGTTACCGCAGCAACGGATATGTACTCAGTCAACAAAACGTTTTTCAGAGCGGCGCCACGCCCTCGACAATAATCACCTCAGCCAAAGCCACCCCCTCACGATACCCCCTAGCCTCCTGATACAACGCCGAGTGATAACAAGCCACCGCCTGCTCATAGGAATCAAACTCGATCACCACACTGCGTTGCGGCGTCGACCGCCCTTCCATCGCCTCGCTACGCCCACCTCGCGCCAGAATCCGACCGCCATACAGCGCAAATGCCTGTGGCGCCCGCTGAGTGTATTGGCTGTATTGATCGGGGTCGGTGATATCCACGTGAGCAATCCAGTACGCCTTCATAGTGACCTCTCGGTTATTTTTGTATTATGGTATACCACATTACTCATCCAACAAACACTGAGACTCCAGCATGGCCTTCAACAGCATCGAAGAAATCATCGAAGATTACCGCCTCGGCAAAATGGTCCTGCTGGTCGACGATGAAGACCGGGAAAACGAAGGCGACTTGTTGCTGGCCGCCGATTGCTGCACGCCCGAGGCCATCAGCTTCATGGCCCGAGAAGCCCGTGGCCTGATCTGCCTGACCTTGACCGACGAGCACTGCAAGCGCCTGGGCCTGGAGCAGATGGTGCCCAGCAACGGCAGCGTGTTCAGCACCGCCTTCACCGTGTCCATCGAAGCGGCCGTCGGCGTGACCACCGGTATCTCCGCAGCGGATCGGGCGTGCACCGTGGCCGCTGCCGTCGCCGCCAACGCTGGCCCCGCCGACATCGTGCAGCCGGGCCATATCTTCCCGCTGCGTGCCCGGGAAGGTGGCGTGCTGACCCGCGCCGGCCACACCGAAGCCGGCTGCGACCTGGCACGCCTGGCCGGCCATACGCCCGCCTCGGTGATCGTCGAAGTGATGAACGACGACGGCACCATGGCCCGCCGCCCGGACCTGGAGGTTTTTGCGCACAAGCACGGGATCAAGATCGGCACCATCGCCGACCTGATCCACTATCGCCTGAGCACCGAACACACCATCGTGCGCATCGGTGAACGTGACCTGCCGACCGTGCACGGCACCTTTCGTCTGATCACCTTTGAGGATCGCATCGAAGGCGGTGTCCACATGGCCATGGTCATGGGCGATTTGCGTCGCGAGCAACCGACGCTGGTGCGCGTGCATGTGATCGATCCGTTGCGCGACCTGGTCGGTGCCGAGTACAGCGGCCCGAGCAACTGGACGTTGTGGGCCGCTTTGCAGCGTGTCGCCGCCGAAGGCCACGGCGTGGTGGTGGTGCTGGCCAATCACGAATCCTCCCAGGCGTTGCTCGAACGCGTGCCGCAATTGACCCAGCCGCCCCGGCAGTTCAGCCGCTCGCAGTCACGGATCTATTCGGAAGTGGGTACCGGTGCGCAGATCCTGCAGAACCTGGGTGTCGGCAAGCTGCGCCACCTCGGCCCGCCGCTCAAGTATGCGGGCTTGACCGGGTACGACCTGGAAGTGGTGGAGAGTATCTCGTTCACCGAGTGATCCTCGGCCCAGGCCTTTTGTAGCAGCTGGCGAAGCCTGCGTTCGGCTGCGTAGCAGTCGCAAACCTGAGGTCCTGAAATACCAGGTCGCCTGATTTAGCGGCTGCTACGCAGCCGAACGCAGGCTTCGCCAGCTGCTACAGGACGTGAATCTGACCAAAAAAATCAGAATTTGGCTGATAGCCGGTACGGCAAAGTGCTTGCACAAAGTTTGGAATACCATAATATGATATTCCATAGACCGGACAGTCAGCACTGACTCGACGGACCTACTGCTCCCGATAGGCGGGCACTCCAAAGCCCCGCTCATAAACACAACAATGAGGGCGTGAAAATGGTGTTGAACAAACGTGCGACCGCGGTTCTTTTTGCAGGACTGCTGAGCGTGACCAGCCAGGCATTGCTGGCGGCTGAAAGCGTCAACTTCGTGAGTTGGGGCGGCAGCACCCAGGATGCGCAGAAGCAGGCCTGGGCCGACCCGTTCAGCAAGGCCAGCGGCATCACCGTTGTGCAGGATGGCCCGACCGACTACGGCAAGCTAAAGGCCATGGTCGAAAGCGGCAACGTGCAGTGGGACGTGGTCGACGTCGAAGCCGACTTCGCCCTGCGCGCCGCCGCCGAAGGCTTGCTTGAACCCCTCGATTTCAAAATCATTGAACGCGACAAGATCGACCCGCGCTTCGTCTCGGACCACGGTGTCGGCTCGTTCTTCTTCTCCTTCGTCCTGGGCTACAACGAAGGCAAGCTCGGCGCCGGCAAGCCTCAGGACTGGTCCGCGCTGTTCGACACCAAGACCTACCCCGGCAAACGCGCCCTCTACAAATGGCCAAGCCCTGGCGTACTGGAACTGGCGCTGCTGGCCGACGGTGTAGCGGCGGACAAGCTCTACCCGCTGGATCTGGATCGCGCGTTCAAAAAGCTCGACACCATCAAGAAAGACATCGTCTGGTGGGGCGGCGGCGCGCAGTCGCAGCAGCTGCTGGCCTCCGGTGAAGCGAGCATGGGCCAGTTCTGGAACGGCCGGATCCACGCCCTGCAGGAAGACGGCGCCCCGGTCGGCGTAAGCTGGAAGCAGAACCTGGTGATGGCCGACATCCTGGTCATTCCCAAGGGTTCGAAAAACAAGGACGCGGCGATGAAGTTCCTGGCCAACGCCAGCAGTGCCAAGGGCCAGGCGGACTTCTCCAACCTGACCGCCTACGCCCCGGTCAACGTCGACAGCGTGCAGCGCCTGGACTCGGTGCTGGCCCCTAACCTGCCGACCGCTTACGCAAAGGATCAGATCACTCTTGATTTCGCGTACTGGGCCAAGAACGGTCCGGCCATCGCGACACGGTGGAACGAATGGCTGGTCAAATGAAAATGACGGCAACCGCATCCCGTCCATCCACGTCAGTCGGGAGCGCCCCTGGCGCTGCCGGCAAGGCAGCTGCGATCACGCAATCGCCGAGCCTGGCCCAGCGCTGGCGTGGCGCGAGCAACCTGGTGCCCGCCCTGCTGTTTCTCGGTCTGTTCTTTCTGGCGCCGTTGATTGGCCTGTTGTTGCGCGGCGTGCTGGAACCAGTGCCGGGGCTGGGCAACTACGAACAACTGTTCGCCAACTCGGCCTATGCCCGGGTGTTGCTCAACACCTTTTCGGTGGCCGGCCTGGTGACCCTGTTCAGCCTGTTGCTGGGCTTCCCGCTGGCCTGGGCGATCACCCTGGTGCCCCGTGGCTGGGGGCGCTGGATCCTGAACATCGTGCTGCTGTCGATGTGGACCAGCCTGCTCGCCCGCACCTACTCCTGGCTGGTGTTGCTGCAAGCCTCCGGGGTGATCAACAAGGCATTGATGGCCATGGGCATCATCGATCAACCGCTGGAAATGGTGCACAACCTGACCGGTGTGGTGATCGGCATGAGCTACATCATGATCCCGTTCATCGTGCTGCCGTTGCAGGCGACCATGCAGGCCATCGACCCGATGATCCTGCAGGCCGGTTCGATCTGCGGCGCCAGCCCCTGGACCAACTTCTTGCGGGTGTTCCTGCCGCTGTGCCGGCCAGGACTGTTCTCCGGCGGCCTGATGGTGTTCGTGATGTCCCTCGGTTACTACGTGACCCCGGCGCTGCTGGGCGGTGCGCAGAACATGATGCTGCCCGAGTTCATCATTCAGCAGGTGCAGTCGTTCCTCAACTGGGGCCTGGCCAGCGCCGGTGCCGCGCTGCTGATCGTGATCACGCTGGTGTTGTTCTACTTCTACCTGAAGCTCCAGCCGGAATCCCCGGTTGGCGCCAGCAACGCGAGGTAAGCCGTCATGCTCCTGACCCCCAATGCCATGAGCCGCCGGATGCGCTTCGGCCTCTATGCCACCACCGGGCTGATCGGTCTGTTCCTGCTGCTGCCGATCGTGTTCATCGTGCTGCTGTCGTTCGGATCGTCGCAATGGCTGGTGTTCCCGCCGCCCGGCTGGACGTTGAAATGGTACGGCCAGTTCTTCTCCAATGCCGACTGGATGAACGCCGCCATGGCCAGCCTGAAGGTCGCGGTGCTGACCACGTTCTTCGCCGTTGCTTTGGGCCTGCCCACCGCGTTCGCCCTGGTACGCGGCCGCTTCCCCGGCCGGGAAATGCTCTACGGCCTGTTCACCCTGCCGATGATCGTGCCGCTGGTGATCATCGCCGTGGCGGTGTACGCGCTGTTCCTGAAACTGGGTTACACCGGGACCATGTTCGCGTTCGTGGTCAGCCATGTGATCGTGGCGTTGCCGTTCACCATCATCTCGATCATCAACTCCCTGAAACTGTTCGACCAGTCGATCGAGGATGCGGCGGTGATCTGCGGCGCCTCGCGCCTGCAAGCGGTGTTCAAGGTGACCTTCCCGGCGATCCGTCCGGGCATGGTGGCCGGCGCCCTCTTCGCCTTCCTCGTCTCGTGGGATGAAGTGGTGCTGAGCGTGATGATGGCCAGCCCGACCCTGCAAACCCTTCCCGTGAAAATGTGGACCACCCTGCGCCAGGACCTGACACCCGTGATCGCCGTCGCCTCGACGCTGCTGATCGGCCTCTCGGTATTGGTCATGGTGATCGCCGCCGCTCTGCGCCGGCGCAACGAAATCAGCGCTTGAGCGCCAGGAGTACGACATGAGTGCAGTGATCAAAGATTCCGCGCAGCAAAATGACAAACCCCTGGTCAGCCTGCGTAACCTGAACAGACACTATGGCGATTTTGCCGCCGTGGACAACATCTCGCTGGACATCAAGGACGGCGAGTTCCTCACCTTCCTAGGCTCCAGCGGCTCGGGCAAAAGCACCACGCTGTCGATGCTCGCCGGCTTCGAAACGCCGAGCAGCGGCGAGATCCTGGTCAACGGCCAGTCGCTGGTCAACGTGCCGCCGCACAAGCGCGACATCGGCATGGTGTTCCAGCGCTACTCGCTGTTCCCGCACCTGTCGGTACGCGACAACATTGCCTTCCCGTTGGCCATCCGCAAACTGGCCACCGCCGAACGCGAGCGCCGGGTCGATGCGATGCTCAAGCTGGTGCAGCTTGAGCAATTTGCCCATCGCCGCCCTTCGCAACTCTCTGGCGGTCAGCAACAGCGCGTCGCCATCGCTCGCGCGTTGGTTTACGAACCACGCATCCTGCTGATGGACGAACCGCTGGGCGCACTGGACAAAAAACTCCGTGAAGACTTGCAGGACGAACTGCGTCAGCTGCATCGGCGCCTGGGCATCACCATCGTCTACGTGACCCACGATCAGGAAGAAGCCATGCGCCTGTCCCAGCGCATCGCGATTTTCAGCCACGGCAAGATCGTCGGCCTGGGCAGCGGCTACGACCTGTACCAGAATCCGCCGAACGCCTTTGTCGCCTCGTTCCTCGGCAACTCGAACTTCCTCAAGCTCAAGGCCCAGGGCAATGCGGTGGCGACCTTCGAAGGGCAGCCGCTGTCGATCCGATTGACCGCCGGCCTGCAAACCGATCAGGACGTGCTGTTGATGGTGCGTCCGGAAAAAGCCCTGGCCCTGAGCACTGAACAAGCCCTTGGCGACCCCCTGGTCGCCGGCTGGAACGAAGTCTCGGCCAAGGTCGTGGAAGTGTTGTTTCTCGGCGAGAGCCAGACCTGCAGCGTGGTCACCGCTGGCGGCACCTCGATGACGGTCAAGGCACTGTCCGCCGCCGGCATGCCGCTCAAGGCCGGTGACCCGGTGCGGGTGCGCTGGGCCACCGCCGATGCCTGCGTCTACACCGAATGGGCCGAAAGCGACCTGAACAAGGCTGCCGGCGCTCACTGATCCATTGGCCTGCGCGCGCGGGCCACTATAATGAGTCACCCTCGGGCCACCACAACGTCGGGTTGTGGTGGCCTTTTTTCTGTCGCCTGTAAGATAAATTGGACAACGGATTCCTAAAATCCCGGTTTAATGCTAAATAGTGCTCAGTATTTTTAACACCCGACCCTGTCGTGCCACACAGTGCAACGAGAATAACGATATGAAAGTCCATTTCGAGAAAAGTGAAGTGTTTGGGACCCTCCACCTGCAAGCGGCGGTGGCAGCATGATCGAAGTTACCGAAGTTTCCATTGCCGAGCTGCGCGCCGCGCTCGAATCCGGCCAGACCACCTCGGTTGAACTGGTCCAGGCTTATCTCGCGCGGATCGACGCCTATGACGGCCCCGAAACGCCGACCGCGCTGAACGCGGTCGTGGTGCGCAACCCCGAAGCGCTCGCCGAAGCCCAGGCGTCCGATGCCCGTCGCGCCAAGGGCCAGACGCTGGGAGCGCTGGACGGCATTCCTTACACCGCCAAGGACAGCTATCTGGTCAAGGGCCTCACCGCCGCTTCCGGCAGCCCGGCCTTCAAGGACCTGGTCGCCTATCGCGATGCATTCACCATCGAACGCCTGCGCGCCGCCGGGGCGATCTGCCTGGGCAAGACCAACATGCCGCCGATGGCCAACGGCGGGATGCAACGTGGCGTCTACGGCCGCGCCGAAAGCCCGTACAACGCCGACTACCTCACCGCCCCTTTCGCCTCCGGTTCGTCGAACGGCGCGGGTACTGCCACGGCCGCGAGTTTCGCGGCCTTCGGCCTGGCGGAAGAAACCTGGTCGAGCGGTCGTGGCCCGGCCTCGAACAATGGCTTGTGCGCCTACACCCCTTCGCGTGGGGTGATCTCGGTGCGCGGCAACTGGCCGTTGACCCCGACCATGGACGTGGTCGTGCCGTTCGCCCGGACCATGGCCGACCTGCTCGAAGTGCTCGACGTGGTGGTGGCCGATGACCCGGACACCCGTGGCGATCTGTGGCGCCTGCAACCCTGGGTGCCGATCCCGAAATCTTCTTCGGTACGCCCTGAGTCCTACGCGGCGCTGGCCGCCAATAGCGAAGCGCTCAAAGGCAAGAAGTTCGGTATTCCACGTATGTACATCAATGCCGACCCTGAAGCCGGCACGTCCGAAGCGCCGGGCATCGGTGGCCCGACCGGCCAACGCATCAACACCCGTCCTTCGGTGATCGGGCTCTGGGAACAGGCGCGCAAGGCCCTCGAAGCCGCTGGCGCCGAAGTGCTCGAAGTGGACTTCCCGCTGGTTTCCAATTGCGAAGGCGATCGTCCTGGCGCACCGACCGTGTTCAATCGCGGCCTCGTCTCCAAGGAATTTCTGCACCATGAACTGTGGGACCTGACCGCCTGGGCCTTCGATGACTTCCTGCAAGCCAACGGCGATCCGAAACTGAATCGTCTGGTCGATGTCGACGGCCCGCAGATTTTCCCTCACGACCCGGGCACCCTGCCCAACCGCGAGGGCGATCTGGTCGCCGGCATGGACGAATACGTGCGCATGGCCGAGCGCGGCATCACGCCGTGGGACCAGATCAGCACAGTACCCGATGGCCTGCGCGGGCTGGAGAAAACCCGCAAGATCGATCTGGAAGACTGGATGGATCGCCTGGGACTCGACGCGGTGCTGTTCCCGACGGTCGCCGATGTAGCGCCTGCGAATGCCGATGTCGATCCGCATTCGGCGGATATCGCCTGGAGCAACGGTATTTGGGTCGCCAACGGCAACCTCGCCATCCGTCACCTCGGTGTGCCGACGGTCACCGTGCCGATGGGCGTGATGCCGGACATCGGCATGCCGGTCGGCCTGACGTTTGCCGGGCGCGCTTATGACGACTCGTCGCTGCTGCACCTGGCGTCGGCGTTCGAGTCGACCGGCAGCAAACGCATGATCCCGCCGCGCACCCCGCCATTGGCGACGGAGAAGTAGTAATGTAGGAGCTGGCTTGCCAGCGATGGTCGTCAACGATAACGCGTGTGATCTGGATAAACGCGGCGTACTTGAGTCCATCGCCAGCAGGCTGGCTCCTACAGTTTCAGCGTGGGCGCGGTCCCTGGTGGGAGCTGGCTTGCCAGCGATGGTCGTTAACGATTACGCGTGTTAACCGGATAAACGCGGCGCGCTTGAGTCCATCGCCAGCAGGCTGGCTCCTACAGGTTCCCGGGATTTTCAGGGATCGACCTGAGCCATCAGTTCCGGAATCGATTCCGGCCGATTGGCAAAACGCTGCGCCAGTACCGCACAGACCATCAGTTGAATCTGGTGGAACAGCATCAACGGCAGGATCAACACGCCAATGGTGCTACCGGCAAACAATACCTGCGCCATCGGCACACCGGTCGCCAGGCTTTTCTTCGAACCGCAGAAAAGAATGGTGATGCGATCTTCCTGATTGAAGCCGAACGCCTTGCCCAGTACGGTCGAGGCCGCCAACACCAGCGCCAGGACCACGCAGCAAGCCACCACCAGCCCAACCAGATCCAGCAGCGGAATCTGGTGCCAGAGGCCCTCGATCACTGCCTCGCTGAACGCGCCGTAGACCACCAGCAGAATCGAGCCCTGATCGACGAATTTCAACCAGCTCTTGTTGCGCGCCACCCAGTTACCGATCCAGCGCCGCGCGATTTGCCCGGCAATGAACGGCAGCAGCAGTTGCACGCTGATCTTGAGGATGGCGTCGAGGGTCGAGGCGCCTTCGCCGTGGACATTGAGCAGCAGGGTCACCAGCAACGGCGTGAGGAAAATCCCGAACAGGCTGGATGCCGCCGCGCTGCAAATCGCCGCCGGGATGTTGCCCCGCGCCAGCGAAGTAAAGGCAATCGCCGACTGCACCGTGGCAGGCAACGCGCAGAGGTAGAGCATGCCCATGTACAGGTCATTGCCGATCAGCGGCGACAGCAGCGGCTTGAGCGCCAGGCCGAGCAGCGGGAACAGCACGAAGGTCAGGCTGAACACCAGCAAATGCAGGCGCCAGTGCCCGGCGCCGGCAATGATCGATTCGCGGGACAGCTTGGCGCCATGCAGGAAAAACAGCAGTGCGATGGCGATGTTGGTCAGCCAGCCAAAACCGACCGCGACCTGGCCGCTGGCGGGCAGCAGGCTGGCGAGCGCCACTACGCCGATCAGGGTCAGGGTGAAGTTGTCGGGTAACAAACGGGGGCGAGTCATGGGGTTGATCATCCGGGGGTTGCCAGTACGTGAAAGCGACTCTAACGTGACCGGGAATTACCGACTAACGCCGATGAGCCAGCTGATGCCGCCTAAAGGACATGACAAGAGTGTTCGACGCAGTATTCCCGGGCTGTCCAGCCTGCCACGACCGCTCTATGGCCGTACCGAATCGCTGCCCAATCGCGCCCTGACCCGGCGTCACAGCCATCCGTGGGTGCAGCTTTCCTACGCGATTGCGGGCGTGCTCGAAATTCAGACCGGCGTCGGTCGTTTCGTCGCCCCGCCGGAGCGGGCGGTGTGGATTCCGGCGGGCATGCCGCACCGGGTGTTCAGTTCGCCGCGCACGGAAATGCGCAGCCTGTACATCGATTGCAGTGTCTCGACGTGGGCGCCGCCAGGCTGTCATGTGTTGGGGGTCAGCGATTTGTTGCGCGAATTGATCCGTGCCTTCAGTCAGATACCGGTGGAATACGATCAGAACGGTCCGCACGGCCGGTTGGCCCAGGTGATTCTGGATCAGTTGGCGCAGGCGCCGCAGATCGATTTGATGCTACCCCTGCCCCAGGACAGCCGATTGCGGCAAATCGCCCAAAGCCTGGAGTCACACCCGGAGCAACAGACCACGCTCAGCCACTGGAGCGACCAATTCGGCGTCACCGAGAAAACCCTCAGTCGCCTGTTTCTGCGCGACACCGGCCTGACTTTTCGCGCCTGGCGCCAGCGCTTGCGTTTACTTGGTGCCCTGACGCCACTGGAACAGGGTGAGCGAGTAACCGACGTCGCGTTGGCTTGTGGCTACGACTCGACCTCGGCGTTTATCGCGGCCTTCCGCCAGCAGTTCGGCGAGACACCGGGGGAGTTTTTTCGCTGAGCCCTGCACCGTACATCTCTGTTGCCTGTCAGTCCGCCATCGCGAGCAAGCTCGCTCCCACAGGGGGGGTTATGTCGTACGCAGAATTTGTGCACAACAACATTCAACTGTGGGAGCGGGCTTGCTCGCGAAAGCGGTGGATCAGTCGACACCTGCATTGACTGACACTACGCCTTCGCGAGCAAGCCCGCTCCCACAGGGCCATGGGTGTACACAAAATCTGTACCCCCACAGATATTTCACACAATTCCCGGTGTTACTGATCGGACTTGATGCTGGTCCACACCCGGGTGCGCACCCGCTCGAGCTTTTGCGGCAATGGCTGCACGACGTACAGCGTCTTCAATGCCTCGCTGGTCGGTGTCAGGTTCGGGTTGCCGGTGATGTCCTTGTCGATCAGCGCCAGCGAGTCCTTGTTGGCATTCGGGTAACCGAGGAAGTCGCTGATCGGCGCGATGACTTTCGGGTCCAGCAGGTCGTTGAGGAATTCGTGGGCCTCGGCGACGTTCTTCGCGCTTTTCGGAATGGCGAAGGTGTCGAACCAGATCGGCGCGCCCTCTTTCGGCAAGCGCCAGTCGACGACCACGCCGTTGCCCGCTTCTTTGGCGCGATTGCCGAATTGATAGAAGCTGCCGGAGTAACCGATGGCCACGCAGATATCGCCGTTGGCGATGTCGGTCATGTATTTGGCGGAGTTGAAGTAGGTGACGTAAGGGCGAACCTTGAGCATCAGCGCCTTGGCTTTTTCGTAGTCATCGGGATTCTGGCTGTTCGGGTCCAGCCCCAGGTAATGCAGGGCCAGCGGCAGGATCTCCGACGGCGAGTCGAGCATGGCGACGCCACAAGCCTTGAGCTTCTCCATGTTCTCGGGCTTGAACACCAGGTCCCAGCTGTCCACCGGCGCATTCTCGCCCAGCGCCGCCTTGACCTTGGCCGGGTTGAAGCCGATCAGCACGGTGCCGTACATGTAGGGCACGCCGTACTGGTTGCCCGGGTCGTTCTTGTCCAGCAGCTTGAGCAACGCAGGGTCCTGGTGCGACCAGTTAGGCAGTCTGGACTTGTCGAGCTTCTGGAACACGCCCGCCTTGATCTGGGTTTCGATGAACTGGTTCGACGGCACCACCAAGTCGTAGCCCGAGTTGCCGGTCAGCAGCTTGGCTTCCAGGGACTCGTTGGTGTCGAAGGTGTCCCAGGTCACATTGATCCCGGTGTCTTTGGCGAAATCCTTGGGCACGGACGGCAGTATGTAGTCCGCCCAGTTGTACACCCGCAATTCGCGCTGTTCGGCGTGCACCGCGCTGGTCAGCAGCGACAGTGCGCAAACGGTGGCGCCCAGTATTCGTTTCATTGAGTCCATGGATCGATTCCCCAAGTGTGGCGTGAGTTCGATGGTTTTTATGTTCTGTACACGGCAGCGGCCTTGAAAATAGCCAAGGGCAAGGAATTGAAGCGTCTGGTTGTGGTTTCAACTTGGGTTGCCGACTCAGCCACCCGCGTCTGATTCTTGCTGACGGCGTCGCCGGTTCACAGCGTGAGGCAGGCCAAAAGGAGATCGCAATGGCCAAAATAGGTGTCCGATTTGATCAGCGGCGCGAGGCCTTTCACCGAGGGTTAGTCCAAACAGCCGATGCCCGGGCAGCCTCCTTGCTGCTTATTGCGCATCACACCAATAACAAGATCGCGAGGTTTCGATGCGTGCTCCACTCCTGCTTGCCCTGCCCCTGCTCGGCCTGCTCAGTGCCTGTTCCGAACCTTATGAACCACAACCGCTGGCCAGCACGGGCAATGCCACTGCATTGATCGGCAGCGCCACTGTCCCCCGACCGCTGAGCGGCGCCGTGCCCGCCAACCCGTTCATGGCCAGCAACGGCAGCAGCTACATGCATGCCGATGGCTACAGCTCCGACACGCACCCCGGCCCCGGTCCGTTGGGCGGTGACATGCAAATGAGCAGCCGTGACGGCAGTCGCAAGCCTGGCGGCATGTGCCCGATTCATACCTTCGATCAACAGGGCCGCCTGGTGGTGCTGTGCGCCAACCTGATGCAGTTCGAACTGCAACTGCTCGAACCGCGCACCCTCGAACTGCTGGCCCGCTACCCGCTGCCGCCGCGTCCTTCGACTTTCCACGCGCTGATTACCCTGGACCCGGACAAGATCATGGCGGACACCTCCGGCGCCTATTTCTATGTCGACGAGCAGAATCGCGTGGTCATCGCCGATGCCGAGCAGCACATCCAGCGCGTCGTGCATCGTCAGGATCAATCCGGTGCGTGGTCGTTCAAGGAGGTCGACAACTGGGACCTGAGCGACAAGGTTCCCCACGATTGTGTGCGCCCTGCTTCCTGGTTTCCCAAGGGCGAATGCGACCCTGTCACCGGAGTTATGCCTGATCACCAGGGCTTGATCTGGTGGATCACCCGACGCGGCCGCATCGGCACCCTGAACCCCGACACCGGCAAGGTCCAGGGCATTGAACTGGCCAACGAAGAGATCCAGAACGGCATGTCGGTGGCGGCCGACGGCGTTTATCTGGTGTCCGATCACGCCATGTACCGCTTCGCCGCCGATGCCGATGGCAAGCCCGTGCAAGGCTGGCGCGAGGTGTACGACCGTGGCACCGCACGCAGGGTCGGGGCGATCAATCAGGGCAGCGGCACTACACCGACCCTGCTGGGCGAGCGCTACGTCACCATCACCGACAACAGCGACGGGCGCATCAACCTGCTGGTCTACCGTCGCGAACAGGATTACGCCGGCAATCGTCTGATCTGCAAGCTACCGGTGTTCGACAACAATGCCTCGGCCACCGACAACTCGGCCATCGGCTGGGGACGCTCGATCATCCTCGAGAACAACGCCGGCTACACCAGCGCCTTCGCGCAGAAGGACTGGCAGGCCGTGCACGGCGGCATCAGCCGCATCGACATCCGCACCGATGAGTCGGGCTGCGACCGGATCTGGGAATCGAAGGAACGTTCGCCTTCGGTGGTCCCCAAACTCTCGGTGAGCAACGGCCTGTTGTACTTCTACACCTTCGAGCCGCAGCCCGACGGCGAGAACGCCTGGTACCTGATGGCGCTGGATTTCGACAGCGGCCAGACCCGATTCAAGGCGCTGAGCGGGGTCGGCCAGGCCTTCGACAACAACTGGTCGCCGATCACGCTGGCGCCGGATGGCACGGCCTATGTCGGGACGTTCGGTGGCTTGGTCGCGCTTTGGGACAAGGGCGTGAATGCAACAACCGGGCAACCCTGACAAATCGATTTTTGTGGGAGTGGCGGTGCGGCGATCCGACTTGCTCGCGAAAGCGGTGTATCAGACGCATGGATGTCGACCGGAACACCGCCTTCGCGAGCAAGCCCGCTCCCACAGGGGGGGCGTGATTACAACAACGACAAGGTGTAATTGATGATGAACCGGTTCTGATCCACGTTGCGCCCGGCATCGGTATTGGACTTGGCGTTACGCAGTGTGAACCCCACCCCCTTGAACGTGCCCGACTGCAACACGTAGTCCAGGGTCATGTCGCGCTCCCACTCAGACTGGTCACTGGCGTTTTGCGCCTTGATGTCCGTGCCCTTCAGATACACGATCGAGGCTTTCAGGCCCGGCACGCCCAGGGGCGCGAAGTCGTAGGTGTACTGCCCGAAATTCGTCTGTTCGCCGGCCCGGGCAAAGTTCTGGATCATCTTGTCGGTGGGCAGGTAGACGCTGCCGCCGCCCGCCCCCTTGTCCACCAGGCTGCCCTGGTTGGGCTGGACGAAGTTGCTGCCGTCGCCCACCCGTTGATGCCCCACCGACACCGCGTGCCCACCACGGGTGTAGGTGACCATCGCAGACCAGGTGCTGTTGTCGATTTCACCGTCGTTGTCGTCGGTGTAGCCCGATACCCGATAGCCTTGCGCGCGGCCGGTGACGGAGCTGTTGGCGCCGCTGGACATGGTGCGGAAGTAGCGCAGGTCGGTGGTCAGTGAGCTTGCGCTGTCGATGGACAGGATGTGCGTCAGGCCCAGGAAGTTCTGGTTGTAGAAATCTTCCAGCTGCGCGAAGTAATACTGAGTCTTCAGGTTCCTGGTGAGGTTGTAGTCACCGCCGGCGTAGTAGAACTTGTTGCTGTCCTGTGTGCTGCCGGCGACCGACAAGCCTGTGCGGTCCGTCGAGGCGCGCCCTACCGCGTGCTCCAGCACACCGCCGGTCAACGTCAGGCCATCGATGTCGTTCGAGGTGACCTGCGCGCCGGTAAACGATTGCGGCAACACACGGGCATCGTTCGCCAGAAGGATCGGCAATTTCGGCAGCAAGGTGCCGTAGCGAAACTCAGTCCTGGCCAGGCGCATCTTCGCCGTAGGACCGAAGCTGCTCCAGGCGGGGGCCGCGCCGTCGCCATCGGAAGGAATCATGCCACTACCGACGTGGCGCCCCGCTCCGCTGTCCAGCGTGATGCCGAGCAACGCCTGGGCATCGAGCCCGAACCCCACCGCGCCCTGGGTAAACCCGGATTCATAGCGCAACACGAAACCCTGGGCCGCCTCTTCGGTTTTCGAAGGGGCCGCGCTGCCATCACGATTGTCGCTGTTGAAATACAGGGTGCGCATCGAGAGACTGGCCTTGCTGTCTTCGAGAAAACCATGGGCTGCGGTGTCAGCCGCCTGTGCGCACACCGAACTGGTGGCCAGCAGGACTGCGGTGGGAATCGCGCGTTTGAACATAAGGTGCTCCTGGGTGTTTCTTATCGTTATTTGAAGGTTTCACCGCCAGACAGGACCCGATTGCCGCCCACGCAACAGCGCTCAACACGGGCGCCAAAACAGGCGCGCTCGATGAGTGGCATGAGCATCGGACGTTCGAGGTGAGGGTTGACTGACTGGCTTGTGAAACTCTTAAAACATTTCGAGAGGCTATTATCAAACGCGGTGAAAGTAGTTTTCGTGCAGGGATAAGGCTTGTCGCGCAGGGGTATGGACGATCACTGTTTTTGTATATAGGTGCGGCGGATTTTCATCATACTGACATCATCAGCGGTGTTCGGTGGTTGCTGGCATGTCCCAATCAGAGCAATGACCCATGAACGATCAAATCGAACTGTACGGCGCGAACACCGGCAACACGCTACGGGCCGCCATTGCGCTTGAAGAGGCCGGTATTGCCTACACGGCACGCTGGTTGGACCTTCATGCCCGCGAGCAACTGGAACCTGCCTTCCTGGCGCTGAACCCGGCCGGGAAAGTGCCGACCCTGATCGATCACGGGCCGACTCCTGTGCTGGTCATCAACCAGTCCAACGCCATCATCCAGTACGCCGATGCCAAGGCGCCTGGACGACTGGCACCGGCGCAACCGGGACCTGAGCGTATCCGGGTGATTGACCGCTATTTCTTTTTCGTGACCGATGTCATCGCCCCCAGCCATGCCGCGTTTTTTCTGCACCAGGCGGGGCAGGACAAGGCAGCGGCAACCATCGATCTGCGCGTGATTGAACAGCTCACCTTCTCGGAAAGCTTTCTGACGGACGACTTCATGGCCGGACAGCAGTTCTCCATGGCCGACATTTCGGCATTCACCATTGCCACAGCGTTCCGTGATCGACTGGACTGGAAACAGCTACCAGAGCTATCGCACTGGTACGACAGCGTTGAAGCCAGGCCGTCGGTGCAGCGTGCCCGGGCGGCTTTCCAGCACCGCTGAACAATCACCACAAACCAGAATGCCCGACAAAGCGCCGGGCATTTTCAGACGAACACTAAAGGTTTTTGCCTCAGTCGCTGCAGCCGAGCGCTGCCGAACGGCTTTCCTGCAACTGGCTTCGCGTCGCGAGGCAGTAATACAACGGGCACGTCACCACCAGCCCCACCAGCCACGACAAGTCCGCGCCCTCCACCAGATTGGCGTACGGCCCGACGTACAACGACGTGTTGGCAAACGGCAATTGCACGATGATGCCGATGAAGTAGGCAATGATCGCGTGCAGGTTGAAGCGACCGTAGATACCGCCGTCAGCGCGGAAGATCGAGGCGATGTCATAGCGACGCCCCTTGATCAGGTAGAAGTCGATCAGGTTGATCGAGGCCCATGGCACCAGCACCAGCAACAGCGCCAGGATCAGGCCGATGAACTGCGAAATGAAATTCGCCGAAGCACCCAGCGCCACCACGCAGCAACCCGCCAGCACGATGCTCGACAACACCACGCGCACCTTGATGCTGGGTGTCCACTGGCTGGCGAAGGTCTGGATAGAAGTGATGATCGACAGCACCGCGCCATACAGATTCAAGGCGTTGTGGCTGATGATGTTGAGCAGGAACAACACCATCAGGATCGGCCCCAGCCAACCGGTGGACTGCTTGACCGCCGCCATCGCCTCGGTGCCTTCCGGGGTTGCCAGTACCGCCACGGCGCCGAAGGTGAACGACAGGATCGTGCCCAGCGTCGCCCCCAGGTAGGTGGCGAAAAATGGCCGGGTGATGCCGATATCCGCCGGCAGGTAACGCGAGTAGTCCGACACGTAAGGCGAGAAGCTGATCTGCCAGATGATGCCCAACGACACCGTGGCCAGCCAGCCGGACAGGTTGAATCCGCCGCGGGTGAAGAAGTCCGCCGGCAGGTCATGGGCGAAGATGTAGAGGAACCCGGCAAGCAACGCGCTACCCATCACCCAGGTGCCGATGCGGTTCAGGGTATGGATGAAGCGATAACCGATCACCCCGATGGCCGTGGCACTGAGGGCGCCGATGAGGATGCTGGCCGGCACCGGAACCGACGGCGCAATGCCGACAATCGATTTGCCTGCCAGCACGATGTTGGAAATGAAGAAACCGATGTAGATCAACGCCGCGAAGAACACGATCAGCAGCGCGCCATAGCGGCCGAACTGACCACGGCTCTGCACCATCTGCGGAATGCCCATGCACGGCCCCTGGGCCGACGCCAGCGCAATCACCACACCGCCGACCATGTGCCCGAGGGCAATCGCCAGCAGGCCCCAGAACAGATTGAGGTGGAACACCTGGACCACCATGGCGCCGGTGACGATGGGCAGTGGCGCGATGTTGGTGCTGAACCAAAGGGTGAAGAGATCGCGGGCCTTCCCGTGGCGCTCTGCGAGTGGAACGTAGTCGACCGTATGGTTCTCGATCAACGGATCTTGCCGGGACATCTGGGACATGTGCATGAACTCGAGTTTGTCTGTTCTTATCTTTGTATGAAGCCAAACCGGGGGACTCTCTGGCCGCCCCTCAGATGCGAACCATATTATGGTATTCCAAACTTTAAACAAGACTGATCCGGTCTTTGAACAAGCATCTGAGCCGGCATCCTGCCCGAATCGCGCCATCGCTGGCTAGCTTAAAGCCCCGTAATCATTGGGCTTGCGACGAAGGCCTTACGTTTATCGGTTCACCTAAAAAGACCTTGCAAACGATGTATTACGGTATACCATCAGACCTACAAACACATAAAAACGCGTCACACCACCCGAGGACCGTCCAATGATCGATGCCGCCATCTACAAACAAGTCATGGGTTCGTTCCCGTCCGGAGTGACCGTGATCACCACCCTGGATGACGACGGGCAAATCGTCGGCCTGACCGCCAGCGCCTTCAGCTCGCTGTCGATGGACCCGGCCCTGGTGCTGTTCTGCCCCAACTACAGCTCCGACTCCTACCCGGTGTTGATCAAGAACAAACGTTTTGCCATCCACGTGTTGTCCGGCGGCCAGCAGAACGAAGCCTATGCCTTCGCGCGCAAAGGCAAGGACAAGGCCCAGGGGATCGAGTGGACGCTCAGCGAGTTGGGCAACCCGATTCTGGCCAACGCCACGGCGGTCATCGAATGCGAGTTGTGGCGCGAATATGAAGGCGGCGACCACGCCATCATGGTCGGCGCGGTGAAAAACCTGATCGTGCCCCGGCAGAGCAGCGGGCCGCTGGTGTATTGCCACGGCAAGATGGGTGCCCTGCCCGTGCTGGCCTGAACCCTCTGATATCACCGCATCCCCCTGTGGGAGCGGGCTTGCCCGCGAAGAGGCCGGCACACTCAACATCGATGTCGCCTGGCACTCCGCCTTCGCGGGCAAGCCCACTCCCACAGAACCCGGGGTTGCCGGCAGAGAAATGTTTTGCAGACATTTCGTATTATGGTATACCAATAACTATCAGGCCCGCAGTCGACAGGCCAACAACAATAGATCCGAGGTAAGCGTCATGAAGTTTTCCCTGTTCGTACACATGGAACGTTGGGACGAAAGCGTCAGCCACCGCCAGTTGTTCGAAGACCTGACCGAACTGACGCTGATGGCCGAGGCCGGTGGTTTCAGCACCGTATGGATCGGCGAACACCACTCCATGGAGTACACCATTTCACCAAGCCCGATGCCGCTGCTGGCTTACCTGGCGGGCAAGACCACCACCATTCACCTGGGCGCCGGCACCATCATCGCGCCGTTCTGGCATCCGCTGCGGGTGGCCGGTGAATGCGCGTTGCTCGACGTGATCAGCAACGGGCGCATGGAGGTCGGCCTGGCACGTGGCGCCTACCAGATCGAGTTCGACCGCATGGCCGGCGGCATGCCGGCATCCTCCGGCGGCCAGGCGTTGCGGGAAATGGTTCCTGTGGTACGGGCCCTGTGGAACGGCGACTACGCCCATGACGGCGACATCTGGAAATTCCCGACCTCCACCAGCGTGCCCAAGCCGATCCAGAAACCGAACCCGCCGATGTGGATCGCCGCCCGCGACCCGGACTCTCACAACTTCGCCGTGGCCAACGGCTGCAACGTCATGGTCACGCCGTTGATGAAAGGCGACGAAGAAGTCCTCGACCTGAAGAACAAATTCCAGGCCGCCCTGGACAACAACCCGGACGTGTCGCGCCCGCAACTGATGGTGCTGCGTCACACCCACGTGCACACCGCCGACGATCCGCAGGGCTGGGAAGTCGGGGCCAAGGCAATCTCGAAGTTCTACCGCACCTTCGATGCCTGGTTCGGCAACAAGACCACCCCGGTCAACGGTTTCCTCGCGCCGAGCCCGGAAGAGAAATTCGCCGGTCGCCCCGAGTTCGAACTGGAAAGCCTGCACAAGACCGCCATGATCGGCACCCCGGAAGAAATCATTCCGCGCATCAAGTACTACCAGGAACTGGGGGTCGACGAATTCAGCTTCTGGTGCGATAACAGCCTGCCCCACGCGGAGAAGAAAAAATCCCTGGAGCTGTTTATCAAGCATGTGGTGCCAGCGTTTCGCTGATTCCTGTGCCAGGATGCGAGGCTGGGGACCAGCACACCTCAACTGTGGGAGCGGCGGTGCGGCGATCCGACTTGCTCGCGAAAGCGGTGCCCCTGACGACATTAATGTTGGATGTGCCGGCCTCTTCGCGGGCAAGTCGGATCGCCGCACCGCCGCTCCCACAGGGATTGATGTGCCTGGCGCACCGCGTTCGCGAGCAAGCTCGCTCCTACAGGGGGTCGATTCCAATGATCACTGGTCGTCTCCCATCATTCGCCCTTCCCTCCGGCGCCGCGCGGGCCTACCTGCGCGGTGAATGGACCGCTTCGCACCTGCATTTCAAGCGCCTGCGCGCCAGCGTTTCGGCCAAGCAGAACGGTTTCTGGCAAATAGTTCACTGAGCCCACCCGAACAGCCAATCACGCACCCCGCGTCTCGCCATTGCATGGCGCGTACGGTGCATCGTGTTTCGCCTTTGATCAGGTTTGCCCAATGAACAATAACAACGCGCTGTTGATCATCGACATGCAGCAAGAGGACGGCTTCGTCCTGGAAAACCTCGACACAGTGGTTACCAATACCGCCGCCCTGCTCGATACCGCCCGCCATCAGCGGATGCCTGTCATCTATACCCGCCACATCAATCAGGCCGACGGCAGTGACCTGCCCCACGGCGAACCTCTGACCGCCGACGGTGGCCCCGGCAGTTACCGCGCCGGCACCCGGCAAGTGGAAATCATCGAGTCGCTGACGCCGCAGCCCGGTGAATTGATCATCGACAAGGGCCGGTACAGTGCCTTTCACCGCACCGACCTCGACACCCGACTCAAGGCATTGGAGGTCGACACACTGATCATCTGTGGCGTGTTGACCGACGTCTGCGTGCTGACCAGCGTGTTCGATGCCTTCGCCCTGGGTTATCGCGTGCGCCTGGTCAGCGATGCCTGCACCACGACCACCGGGGCCGGGCATTACTCGGCCTTGCTGATCATGGCCAACTGGGTCTATGCGCTGGAAATCCTCACCACGACCGAATGCCGGCGTGCCCTGCAACAACGTGATTACATCAGCCTGATCCCCGAGCATCCGGACCTGTTTGCCCACCAGCCCCATGAGCTGCCCGGCACCATCGCCCGTCTGCAATCCCGTCTCGTCCGGACTCAGGAGTGATCGCCATGCAAGTCGAAAAAAGAAGCATCGATTTCATCCCCGAGACCGAACGCCACGGCAAACCGGGTTCGCTGTTCTATATCTGGTTCGGCGCCAACATGAACATCACCACCATCGCCTCCGGCGTGTTGCCGGTGGTGATGGGGCTCAACCTGTTCTGGAGTGCGCTGGCGATCATCATCGGCTCGTTGCTGGGGGCGATTTTCATGGCCTCCCACTCGGCCCAGGGACCGAAGCTGGGCATTCCGCAAATGATCCAGAGCCGGGCGCAATTCGGCGTGCTCGGGGCGGTGTTGCCGCTGCTGTTCGTGATGCTGATCTACCTGGGTTTCTTCGTCAGCAACACCTTGCTCGCGGCCCAGGCGCTGGAGTCCGTCAGCCCGCTGCCGATGTCCGGCAACATCTACCTGATCGGCGCGCTGTGCTTCGTCGTCGCCCTCTATGGCTATCGGTTGATTCATCGCTTGCAGAAGCTGCTGTCGATCCTGTCGCTGGTGGTGTTCGTGGCCGCCACGGTGCTCGCCTTGCAGTTGCCGATCCCGGCCGAACAATGGCTGCCAACCGGCTTCTCGTTATCGAAGTTCCTGGTGGCGGTGAGCATCGCCGTGACCTGGCAACTGTCCTACGCGCCTTATGTCGCCGACTACTCGCGCTACCTGCCGAGCAACACGCCGACCGCCCAGGTGTTCTGGTACAGCTACGCCGGCACGGTCAGCGGCGGCGCGTGGATGATGATTCTCGGGGCGATCCTGAGCGTCGGCATCGGCGACTTTTCCAGCAACGTCGGCGGGCATGTCGCCGGTTTGTTCGGCGCTGGCGCGGTGCTGCTGTTCGCCTTCATCGTCTACGGCCAGGTGTCGATCAACGTGTTCAACCTGTACGGCGCGTTCATGTCGACCATCACCGTGATCGAACCTTTCGCCCGACTCAAGGTGACCCCGCGGGTGCGCGGTGTGTTCATGCTGCTGATCAGCCTGCTGGCCACAGCCCTGTGCACCATCAGTCAGGACGACTTCATCAACTTCTTCCTGAACTTCATCTTCTTCATGAGCTACTTCCTGATCCCGTGGACGGCAATCAATCTGGTGGACTACTACTGCCTGCGCAAAGGCCAATACCAAATTGACGACATCTTCGACCTCAACGGGATCTACGGGCGCGTCAACCGGATTGCCTGCGGCAGTTTCCTGTTGGCGATTGCCCTGGAAATTCCGTTCATGAACACCACGCTGTATGTCGGCCCGGTGGCTACGGCGCTGGACGGGGTGGACCTGGCATGGATCGTCGGGTTGCTGGTGCCGGCGTTGAGTTATTACTGGCTGATGAAGCTCGGCAAGCGAGCGCCAATGATGGAGTCAGCGGCCGACTGAATTTCAGGCAAAAAAAATCCCGGGCAGCTGATGGACGCCCGGGATTTAAAAATGCATAAACCGTGGTGGTGAACGCGGCGCGAATATTACGGAATATTTCTTGCTGTAACAAGATATTTTTATTCACTATCCAGTTACTAATCTTTCTAACCCCTTCAATATCCACATATTTTCTAAGGGTGGCTAAAGAAACCAGCGATACTCCCGCGCGCTGATGTCATGCAGAAATGCCAGATGATCCTGACGCTTGTTTTCGCAATAGACGTCCACAAACTCCGCCCCCAAGCCTTCGCGCAGCGATGAATGATTTTGCATGGACTGCACCGCTTCGAGCATTTCCAGCGGAAAATCGATGCCACTGCCGCGATCTTCGTTGAGCGGTGCAATCGGCTCGCGCTCCATTTCCAGGCCTTGCTCCAACCCCACCAGAATCGCCGCCAACGCCAGATAGGGGTTAGCATCGGCGCCCGCCAGGCGATGTTCAATGCGCAGGTTCTTGATGTCCGACTCCGGAATACGCAAGCAGGCATCGCGATCCTCGAAGCCCCAACTGGCGCGGGACGCCACGTTCACGGTGCCGCTCAAGCGGCGCATGGCGTTGTGGTTCGGGGCAAAGATCGGCATGCAGTGCGGCAACACATCCAGGCAACCGGCCACGGCATGGCGCAGCGCCCGCTGGCCGTTCGCCGCCAGCAGGTTGTTGCCGGCCTGGTCATACAGGCTGACATGCACGTGCATGCCGCTGCCGGGGTGCTGCAGGTAGGGCTTGGCCATGAAGCTGGCGCGCAAGTTGTGCTTGAGCGCCACGCCCCGGGTGCTGCGGCAGAACAGGGCGGCCCAGTCGGCGGCGCGCAGGCCGTCATCGCAATGGCCGAAGTTGATTTCGAACTGGCCCGGGCCGAGTTCGGCGGTGATCACCGTGGCATCGACACCCTGGGCTCGCGCGGTCTCGACCATTTCATCGAGCACCGGGGCGAAACGCGACAAGCGTTCGATGTGCATGTTCGGCTGATCGTCGGCATCGCCGGTCAATTCATCACGGGGAAACTGCGGCAAGCCGTCCTTCAAGCGGCTGTCGAACAGGTAGAACTCCAGCTCGAACGCCACCACCGGGAAAATGCCTTTACAGTGCAGCCGCTTCAACACCTGGGCCAACACTTCGCGAGGTTCGAATTCGATGGGCTTTTCCGTGCCGTCGGAGGTGATCAGCATCTGGCCCAGGGGCTGCTTTTCCCAGCTCACCAACTTCAAGGTGCCGGGCACCAAACGGCGCAGCGCATCCGGGTCACCATCGTTGAAGCAGTAATCGCCGATCTTGAACAGCCCGCCCTGGGTGCCGAGCAGCACGCAGTTCTGCGGCAGCTTCAGTGCACTGCCGGCAGCGACTTTTTCCAGCATCTCGATCGGGTAGCGCTTGCCGTAGAAATGCCCCGGAATGTCCAGGGAGATCAGGTCGACGTAACGCACTTCGGGGTTGCAGTGGCGGAAGTTGCGAACCTCGGCCAGCAGTTCAGAGCACACAGCATCCATCGTTTTGTTCCTTGTTGTTGTCAGGTGTAAACCCAAAGCACGCGGGTCAGTTGGTCGGACAGGTTGCCGTAGCGGCAGTGCGCATGGCTGGCCAGTTGAAAGCTGTCACCGGGAAGCAAGGTCACCGGTTCGTTGTCGTCGAGCCACAGGGTCAACTGCCCTTCCAGGACGTAACCGCCCTGTTCGGAACTGTCTTTCATATGCCGGTCGCCGCTGCTGGCACCGGGCTCGAGCTGGCTTTCGAGCATCGAAAAGGACGCGCGCATTTTTGGCGAAACGAGGATGTCGGTGATGCCATCGGCGTAGTACAGCGTGCGGCGCTCGTCCGGGCGGGTGACCCAGGACAAGGCCATGGGTTTGGGCAAGCTGTAGAAATAGGTGGTCGGCACCCCCAGGGTTTCGCTGATGGCGGTCAGGTCCGCCACGGTCGGGCGCGACAGGCCGCGCTCGACCTGGGACAGAAAACCCACGGAGCGACCGATTTTGTCCGCCAGTTCCTTCAGGGTGTACTTCTTGTGCTTGCGCAGGTCCTGGATCAGGATCGCCAGCGCCGAGATTTCTTCTTGCATGTCCATCTAGAGGCTTCCGGAAAGTGTCGCTTCAAATGCTGTCGCGCAGTCGGTACCAGGCTTTGCCGATGGCTTCCAGCGGCGCGGCCAGGTATTTGCCGCCGGGAAAACGGCCGTTGTTCAGGCCCTGGTACAGGGACAACTCGTCGGGCTGACCGAGTACCGCGTCGGACACCGCCCGCGCCGCGGCCAGTGTCGGCAGTACGCCATGCCCGGAGTACCCCTGCATCCAGTACAGATCGCCACGGCGGCCGATATCCGGCGTGCGCTTGAGGGTCAGGTCGATGTGGCCGCCCCAGGCGAACTCCAGATCGACACCGGTGAGTTGCGGGAACACCCGCTCCAGGAACGGCCGGGTCGCGGCGGCGATGTCCTTGGGCATGCCGCCCAGGTAAGTGCAACCACCGCCGAACAGCAGGCGGTTATCCGGGGTGCGGCGGAAATAATCGAGTACGAACTGGTTGTCGGTCACGCACACGTTGCTCGGCAGCAGCGCGGTGGCTTGCTCCGTCGTGAGCGGCGCGGTCGCGACCTGATACGTGCCGACCGGCAACACGCAACTGGCCAGTTGCGGGTCGAGTCGGTCGAGGTAAGCGTTGCACGCCAGCACCAGCACATCGGCGCGAATACGACCGCGCTCGGTGGTCACCACAAACCCGTCGCCCTCCTCGCCATAGCTCTGCGCCTTGCTCAGCTCGTGGATGCGCCCACCGGCCCGCTCGATTGCATCGGCAAGGCCCAGGGCCAGTTTCAGCGGATTCAGATGCCCGCCCTCGGGATCGAACAGGCCGGCCTGATAGCGCTCGCTGGCAACCCACTGGGGCAAATCGCTGCGCTCGATAAATTGCAGTTTGTCGTGGCCCCACTTGTGGCTGGCCTCGTGTTGCCATTCGGTCAGCAGGCCTACCCGACGGGGCATCACCGAGGTCCAGAGATGGCCGGCGCGGTAGTCGCAATCGAACTCATGACGGCCGGGCAAGTCACGTAGCTCCCGCGCGGCCCAGCGCATGCCGTCCCACAAGCGCCGCGCCCGTTCGTAACCCAGTGCCGCTTCCAGCGGTGGCATGTCGCACGACCAGCCGAGAATCGCCTGGCCGCCATTACGCCCGGACGCGGCCCAGGCCACCCGGCTGGCTTCGAGCAAGGTCACGCGCTTGCCGGCCAGCGCCAGGCGCAAAGCAGTATGCAATCCACTGAAACCAGCCCCGATGATCAGCACTTCGGTGTCTTGTTCACCTTCCAGTGCGGCTCGATCGACCAGGCGATCGGCGCAAGTATGGGCGTAGTAACTGGCGACATGCCGGGTGGATTGCTGAAACATACGACCTCGTGAAATTTTGTATTTTTAATTTCATGAAAAAATACACGGTAAATTTCACACAAGCAATCAACGCGTAAAAATCCCGCTCAGGCGAACCCGAGCGGGATGTTTTCATTCAGACGTGATGTTCGAATCAATCAGGCCACGGGAATCATTGGATCCGCCGACGCCGACGCCAGCGCCGAAGTGCGATCAGCCGCCGGTGGTTAGATCCACTGCCTGCTTTTTCTGGTGGGTAACGGCGGCGACTCGCGCGAAGCGAGCGTGCGCGACCTTGCCGATCTGCAAGGTGTCCCCCAGGACTATCTGGCGAAAATCTTCAGTGCCGCCCAGGCCAGCGAGCAAATCATCCCGACGACCAGCCTTTCAGACTGATCCACACAAAAAAACCGGATGCACGCCAGGCATCCGGTTTTTCTCAATTAAGTCGGAAAACGGTCGGTGAGCGATTTCACCTTCCTGCGCTTACAAACAGTCGCGCACGATTTTGCGCAGGTCGCCGGACTTGGCCCAAGGTGGCCCCTGATACAGCGAAACCCGGCTGCCGTCCTTGTACTTCACGATATCCACCACTTCGTCGGCCGTGATTACGCTGGGCGCGGTGATGCGGTATCCGTTGGATATCGAAACCTGTGTCGTATTCGATACTTCCTTTTGCCAGGCAGGCAGCACGCACGCCGCATACTCCTTTGGCGTTTTCTCGCTGTGCTTGCTGACATTCGGCTCGCCCGGTACCAGCGACGCCGGCAACGAGCATCCGCCCAGCAATGCCAGCACGACCCCCCCCATCAACATCCGCATGCTGTTTCCTTTCATTCGAAATAAGAAAATGTAGCTCGCCGTCGTCCCTACTGCCATCCCCAACGATTCAGCGACTGTCATTGATATCACTTCGCCCGGTTAGTTCCTTGCGTTCAGGTAATCTATCCATCTTTCGCAGGCTCCATACTGTCATTGCGTGACTTGCTCCCATTCTGACCCGCTGAGTTGATGGGCCGATACCAGTTTTTCCCCGACCAAAGGAAACCCCACCGATTCAGACAAACACAGCATCCGGTGCGGCAAACAGGTCTAAAATTTCGGAGTGAGGAGTTCAGGAGGTCATCATGTGGCTTAACGAATCGGAACAGGAACTTCGGCGCGATCTGCAAGGGCTTGCGTCAGATTTGCGCTGGTCGGCCGTGGAGCTTCTGCGAATAGAGCAGCAATTGCGCCTGCTCGGGAGCGAAGTCGACGCACAAGCCGTTCAAAGATTGTGTTCATTGTTTCAGGGCGATGAAGAAAAACTGTCCGGCTACGCCGAGGAAGTGAAAGCCAAGGTCATTAGCCGCAACAAGGCTCAATAGCGGGAGCGCTGCCATGAACAGGCCTCTATTTGCGTTGGTCGTCGCACTGACCGCGTTGGCAGGCTGCAGCAACAACTCGATCTACCAGGACCAGCCGCTGGTCGCGAAAGTCGACACCGGCATGACCCAGGAGCAAGTCCGGCAAATCGGCGGCCAGCCCCTGGCGGTCACCGACCGGACTGTCGAACCCGGCACGTGCTTTGACTACAAGCTGAGTCAATCCGGCCATCAACAAGCGTTCAATGTCAGCTTTGACGACCGTGGCATGGTCGACCACAAAAGTTTCATGACCTGCGCGGAGTGGAGCCACACGCAACAAAAGGCCCGGGAACCCTCCCGCCCCAGCGGAGGCGGCGGCTATTAGCGCGCTATTTGTAGGAGCCAGCTCGCTCGCGATGGACGTCAACGATGACGCGCACTGTCTGAATGAACGCGTTGTCCGGACGTTTATCGCGAGCGAGCTCGCTCCTACAGGAGGTCACTTTGTTTGATGGCTGCCTGCAGGCTTGCCGGCACGTGCCCTGTAGCCGGGCAGCGAAGCGGCAAATGCCAGTGCTTCTTCCCGACTGTCAAACGAGCCGAGCCGGTCGCCTCGCGTGCACACCCGCCAGGGGCCATTGTTCACGCAGAGTACGTCATAACCGTTCATGTGCATTTTGTTCAGCATCGAAACACTCATAGTCACCTCCTCCTGGGCAGTGATATCAGGTTGACTTGCGTACCTTACACCCACCCTTGTCCAAAATACCGACCAGACGTCGCCATGAAAATTCCCCATTCCGATTGCACTTGGCCCCTAGCCCTTGGCCAACGCCGTCGCTGCCCTGTCGATCAAACCCGCCACTTCGGCGGGCATTGACGCCAAGGACGCATGGCTGGCGTTCAAGGTCAGAATCTCCCGGGCGTTGAGCCGCGCGGCCATCCATTGCTGGTTCTGTGGCGCGATCATCCGGTCTGCGGTCGAAATCTGATACCACGATGGCTTGTTCTTCCAGGCCACCGTGCCAATGGCGTCATCGAAAGTGCTGGCCAGCGGCGCTTTCTGGGTGAGGCCCATGACCAACCCTTCGGTCGCCGGCAGATCCTGGCAGAAGCTTTCGTGATAGAGCTCTGGCTTGACCCACAGGTAACCGTCGCTGTCGGGAGCCAGGTTGGCCGCCGCCGCTGGCAAATGCCGTTGCGTGATGCCGCCGGGACTTTCGCCGGCGTCCGGGGCAAACGCGGCGATGTACACCAGCCCGACCACATTCGGCTGGTCGCCGGCTTCGGTGATCACCGCGCCGCCATAGGAGTGCCCCACCAGCAGCACCGGGCCGGGCACCTGGGCGACCATCTTGCGCGTGCGCTCGGCATCCTCGGCCAGTGAAGTCAGCGGCAACTCGACGGCACGAATGTGCGTGTCACCCCGGCTGAGCAATTTGACGATGACCTTGTTCCAATGGGCGGCCCCGCCCCAGAAACCATGGACCAGCACGATCGTGGGTTTGTCACTCATCACCCTGACTCCGTTTGCCGATGGGGTTGTTCGCCGCTCGCCTCAGCCCTGATCGCCACCGCCCACGGGCATGACCATGCCGGTGATATAGGACGCTTCGTCGCTGGCCAGAAACAGAATAGCCCCCGCCTGCTCATCCAGGGTGCCGTAGCGCTTCATCAAACTGCTGTCGAGGGTCTGGTCGACGATCTGCTGGTACCAGGATTTTTCCTGCTCACTCTGCTCGGCACCGTTGCGGGGTATGCGTCGTGGCGGTGCTTCGGTGCCGCCAGGCGCCGTGGCATTGACCCGCACGCCGCGACCGGCGGTTTCGAATGCCAGACAGGCGGTCAAGGCATTCACCCCGCCTTTTGCCGCGCCGTAGGGCACGCGGTTGAGGCTGCGGGTGGCGATGGAGGATACGTTGACGATCGCACCACTGCCCTGCTCCAGCATGAAGGGCAGCGCCGCATGGCAACACCACAAGGTCGGGAACAGCGAACGGCGAACCTCGGCCTCGATCTGCGACGCTTCATAGTGCTCGAACGGCTTGGCCCAGATCGTCCCGCCGACGTTATTGACCAGCACATCGAGGCGACCGAAGCGCTCGACGGCGGTGTGCATCACCCGACTGCACTCCTCGTATTGCTCAAGGTCGGCGGTCAGGGCCAAAACCTGGGTGGTCGACGCCAGCTGTTGCTGCACTTCGAACACCAGGTCGGAACGGTCCACCAGGATCAGCTTCGCCCCTTCTGCGGCCATGCGCTCGGCCACCCGCTGCCCGATGCCTTGGGCAGCGCCGGTGATCAGGGCGACTTTTTCGTGAAATCTGTTCATGTGTACCTCATCGGTCAATGACGATGTATCGGTCGAAACCCAATCCTGTGGGAGCGGGCTTGCTCGCGAAAGCGGACTGACAGACGACATAGATGCTGAATGTTCCGGCCCCTTCGCGGGCAAGCCCGCTCCCACAATGGATCTGTGTCGTGCATAGAATCTGCGGTCGCCCCTCATCAACTGTGGGAGCGGGCTTGCTCGCGAAAGCGGACTGACAGACGACATAGATGCTGAATGTTCCGGCCTCTTCGCGAGCAAGCCCGCTCCCACATTGGGTCTTTGCCGACACCGGGAGTTCGTGCGCGACTCAAGCCGCGCTGGCGGCGAATTTCTCGAAGTAGAAGTTGGCCGGCGCAATGCCTTGTTCGCGAATGAACTGGCTGACGGCCTCGACCATCGGCGGCGGGCCGCACAGGTAGACGTCGACATCGCCCGCGTTCAAATGCTTCGGCTCGATGTGCTGGGTCACGTAGCCCTTGAGCGGGTGCTGGCTCTCGGGGCTGGCGACGCAGGCGCTGAAGGTGAAGTTGGGAATGCGCGCGGCAAAGGCTTCGAGGCGGTCGATTTCCACCAGGTCGAAATCGTGGGTCACGCCGTAGATCAGATGCAGCGGGTGATCACTGCCCTGCTCGGCGATCTTCTCCAGCATCGCGGTGAACGGCGCCAGCCCCGTGCCACCGGCCAGCAGCAACAGCGGCCGACGGATGTCACGCAGATAGAAACTGCCCAAGGGACCGGCCAGGCTCATGCAGTCGCCGGCCTTGGCCATGCCGGTGAGAAAGCTGCTCATCAGGCCGCCGGGCACGTTGCGGATCAGGAAGCTGACCTCGCCGTCGCGCTGCAACGAGCTGAACGAGTAGGCACGGGTCTGCTCGCTGCCGGGTATCCCCAGGTTCACGTACTGCCCCGGCAGGAACGCCAGTTTGCTCAGGGCTTCGCCCTTGATCGACAGCGCGATGGTGCTGTCGGACAGTTGGCGCACGGCGCTGATGGTCGCGTCGTAGCTGGCCTGACGGGTGCGGCAGACTTGCGAGGACGTCGGTACGCGCACCACGCAATCGCTTTGGGCGCGCATCTGGCAGGTCAGGACAAAACCCTGCTCGGCCTCTTCAGGGCTGAGGGCGTCTTCGATGTATTCCTCACCCAGATCGTATTGACCGGCTTCGGCAAAACACTTGCAGGTTCCGCAAGCGCCGTCGCGGCAGTCCAGCGGGATGTTGATGCCTTGGCGGTACGCGGCATCGGCCACGGTTTCGCCAACGTTGGCGTCGATGAACCGGGTGACGCCGTCTTCAAAATTGAACGCAATGGAATGGGTCATGACGGCCGCCTCACAAGTGGTAAACATCGATGACCTGGCGAACGTAGTCGTTCTTCAGGATCACTTTCTTGGCCTTGATCAACGGGTTTTCACCGCGCACGTCGAGGGTGTAGAAACTGCTGCCGAAATAGCTGTCGACGGTCTTGTAGCGAAAGCTCAGGGTGTGCCAGTTGAAGCGCACCTTGCACAGTCCGTCGGCCTGTTCGAGCAGCTCGATGTTGCTGATGTTGTGGGAGGTGCGGGTGTCCGGCACGCTGGCGCTGGAGCGCTCGGTCTTGATCCGGAAGACGCGGTCTTCCAGGCCCGTGCGGTTGCCGTACCAGATCAGCGAGATTTCCCGCTGTGGGTCCTCGGTCAACTCGTCGTTGTCGTCCCAGGACGGCATCCAGTACGTCGCGTCGGGGGCGTACATCTCCAGCCATTCGTCCCACTGACGATCGTCGAGGTAGCGCGCTTCGCGGTAGAGGAAATCGCGCACCGCTTCATAGGAAATGGTCATTGCACGTCCTCCACGGCGATCAGCTTCGACTGCTCGGCCGCCAGGGCCTTGAGCATGGTCTGCTGCCAGTACTTGTGTTGCAGCACGAACAGGCCCTCGTCTTCGGTGCGCACGCCACTGAGCAGCGGATGCAGGTCAATCTCTTTGGCGGCCTCGTCGGCGCCTTCGATCCAGTGCTCGGCACCACGGGACATGTCGTTCCAGGTGGTGACGCTGCCCTGGTAGCTGGTCTGGCAGGAGCGGAACTCTTCCAGATCGTCGGGCGTTGCCATGCCGCTGACGTTGAAGAAATCCTCGTACTGGCGAATCCGGCTGGAACGGGCGTGGTCGCTCTCGCCCTTGGGGGCGATGCAGTAGATGGTGATTTCCGTACGGTTGACCGAGATCGGCCGGGCGATGCGGATCTGCGAGCTGAACTGGTCCATCAGGTACACGTTGGGGTACAGGCACAGGTTGCGCGAGTTCTCGATCATCCAGTCGGCGCGGGCCTTGCCGAAGTCCTGCGCCAGCTCATCGCGGCGCTCGTACAGCGGACGGTCCTCGGGGTTGGCCCAGCGGGTCCAGAGCAGCATGTGGCCCTTGTCGAAGGAATAGAAACCACCACCCTGCTTGGCCCAGCTGCCGGCGCTCATGGTCGGATTGCTGTCGCCGGCCTCGCGCTGCTTGCGCTGGTTCTGGGTGGCCGCGTAGTTCCAGTGCACGGAGCTGACGTGGTAGCCGTCGGCGCCGTTTTCCGCGGTGAGTTTCCAGTTGCCTTCGTAAATGTAGCTGGAGGAGCCGCGCAGCACTTCCAGGCCATCGGCGGACTGGTCGACGATCATGTCGATGATCTTCGCCGACTCACCCAGGTGCTCGACCAGTGGCAAAACATCGGCTTTCAGGCTGCCGAACAGAAAGCCGCGATAGGACTCGAAGCGCGCAACCCGGGTCAGGTCGTGGGAGCCTTCGCAGTTGAAACTCGACGGGTAGCCGGCGTTGGCCGGATCCTTGACCTTGAGCAGTTTGCCGGAGTTGTTGAAGGTCCAGCCGTGGAACGGGCAGGTGTAGGAGCTCTTGTTGCCGGACTTGTGCCGGCACAGGGTCGCACCACGGTGACTGCAGGCATTGATGAAGGCGTTGAGTACACCGTCCTTGTTGCGCGCGATGAAGATCGACTGGCGCCCCATGGTGGTGGTGTAGAAATCGTTGATGTTGGGGATCTGGCTTTCGTGGGCCAGGTACAGCCAGTTGCCCTCGAAGATGTGTTCCATCTCCAGATCGAACAACCGGGGGTCGGTGAACATCTCGCGTTTGCAGCGATAGAGGCCCTGCTCGGGATCGTCTTCAAGCAGGGAATGCACGTATTCGGGTCGCAGGGTCATGGCCGCCGCCTCCATTGTTATTGTTCAGGCAGGGGTCATGCTAGGACGGGGGGGCAGGCTGGAATATCCGCGGGGTGCAGACCTTTATCCGTTTTGTGCAGGGTGAATTGTCTGTAGCAGCTGCCGAGCCTGCGAGGCTGCGTTCGAGCGCGACGCGCTCGCCAACCGCAAAAACGCGGACTGTCTGAATTACAGCGTGAGCCCATTTACGACGGCTACGCCGCCGAACGCAGCCTCGCAGGCTCGGCAGCTGCTACGGTCAATGTCGGCGTTTGAGGGTGTCGGACGGCAACTCGCCGAACTGCTTGCGGTAGCTGTCGGAGAACCGGCCCAAGTGCAGGAAGCCGTAATCCATCGCCACTTCGGTGACGTTGCGCACGTTGCAGGTCGGGTCGCTCAGGCAGGCGTTGATGCGTTCCAGGCGTTTCTGGCGCAGGTAGTTTTTCGGCGTAAGACCGGCATTGCGTTCGAACAATCCGTACAACGAGCGCAGGCTCATGTGGGCCTGGCGCGCCAGCTCTTCGCTGTCGATGTCCTGCTTGAGGTTATTGGCGATGTAATCGGCAATCGCCTCGAATGTAGCCGTCTGCGAGCCGAGTTCGAGGCGGCAGACGTTGGTTTTCATCAGGCTGAGCATCTTGCTGACGATGATCTGCGTGTAATGCTCCTGCACCCTGGGGATCTGCTCGGTGGATTCGGCCTCCTGGCAGATCATCGCCAGCAGGTTGACGAAACCTTCCAGTTCATTGAGCTGGTAACGGTTTTCCAGAAACCTCACGCCCTGCCCCGGATAGCGCCAGCGCTGCTCATCGCAGACCGATTCAAACAAGCGGGTCGGGACTTTGAGGATGAATTTTTCGCAATCGGCGGAATACGTCAGGTCCACCGGATCGTCAGGATTGATCAGCAGCAATTCGCCGGGGGCGAAGTAATGTTCCTGGCCGTGTCCGCGCCACAGGCAATTGCCGCGCAGCAGCACTTGCAGGTGATAGATGCTGTCCAGCGCACCGGACGTCACCCGCACACTGGCGCCGTAGCTGATGCGGCACAGGTCGAGGCTGGCGAACTTGCGGTGGTCGAGACTGGCCAGTGGCCGTCCCGCACGGGGCATGAGGATGCAATGGTTGCCGACGTGCTGATTGACGTAGCCCGACACCGCGTAAGGGTCGGCGTGGTCGAACACCCGGCTGCGCTGACTCAATAGTTGCGCTTGCATCATCAGGTCACTCTCGTTGTTGTTATGGGTTGTATCGGGCCATTCTAGAACAGTGTGCCAGGCGCTTGAGATATTTCCGGACAGTTGACCGAAACCCCTGTGGGAGCGGGCTTGCTCGCGAAAGCGGAGTGTCCGTCAACGTTGATGCTGAGGCTGATTCCGCCTTCGCGAGCAAGCCCGCTCCCACAGGGTTGCGATGTCAGTCTTCCAGTGCGCGGACCCGCTCGTGGCGCTGTTGCTCCTCAGGCTGGGCAGACGACTGCAAGGTGAAGTCGAACTCGATTTCGGCAAAGCGACCGCTCACACCATGGGCCGCCGCACGCTGCTGATCGTCGCTGAAGGTGATCTTGGCAATCAGTTCGTCACGGGTGGCGTAGGCGAAATCGTCGTGCAGATACTTCTCGCCATCCAGGTTGATCTGGGTGGTCAGGTGGCGATGATCCGGTGCGGAAATGAAGAAGTGCACGTGGGCCGGGCGCTGGCCATGACGGCCCAGTTGATCGAGCAGTTGCTGGGTCGGACCGTCCGGTGGGCAGCCGTAGCCCGACGGCACGATGCTGCGGAAACGGTAGCGGCCTTCGGCGTCGGTAACGATACGGCGACGCAGGTTGAATTCCGATTGGGTAGGGTCGAAGTACGAGTAGGTGCCGCCGGTGTTGGCGTGCCAGACATCTACCACGGCGCCGGCCAGAGGTTCACCAGAGGTGTTGAACACGCGGCCTTGCATGAACAGGGTCACACCCGGATCGACGCCGTCGTCCAGACGCGCTTCGCCTTGCGACAGCGGCGCACCCGCCACGTACAGCGGGCCTTCGATGGTGCGCGGGGTGCCGCCGGACTTGCCGGCCTGCTCGTCTTCGGCGTCCATCAGCAGGTCGAGGTAGTGCTCCAGACCGAGACCGGCCACCACCAGCCCGGCTTCCTGGCGAGCGCCCAGCACGTTGAGGTAGTTGACGGCTTTCCAGAATTCTTCCGGAGTCACGGCCAAGTCTTCGATGATGTTCACCGAATCACGCAGGATGCGGTAGACCAGTGCCTTGGTCCGTGGGTTGCCGGCGTCATTGAGCAGGCCGCTGGCCTCTTCGAGAAATTTCTGGACTTCGGCAGTGTGGGAAATCTTGACGTTCATTCTGGGTTCCTCATCTTGTAATTATTAGCGTAGCGCGCTGAACAGGCTGGGCTCAGCGGTCATCGTCACGGATGGAAGAAGGATGCCGACACATCGCGTCGATTTCGATGGACATGTACGCAAACAGTGGCAATTGCATCAGCAGGTCATGCAGTTCCTGAACGCTGTCGACATCAAACACGCTGTAGTTGGCGTAGTGCCCGGCGATGCGCCACAGGTGGCGCCACTTGCCCTGCTCTTGCAGGCGCTGGGCCAGGGCTTTTTCGTCAGCCTTGAGTTTGGCTGCCGCTTCGGGATTCATGTCGACCGGCAGGTTCACGGTCATTTTTACGTGGAACAGCATAATGCTCTCCTCAGGCTCGATGAATGGCAGTGGATGTCTTGTCGCGGCGGAAAAACGCCAGGCGCTCTTCATCCAGGCTCAGGCCCAGACCCGGGGTATTCGGCACGTGCAGTTCAAAATCGCGATACACCAGCGGTTCGCTGAGAATGTCTTCGGTCAGCAATAGCGGGCCGAACAGCTCGGTGTCCCACGCCAGTTTGTTCAGGGTGACGAAGGCATGGGCCGAAGCCATGGTGCCCAGGCCACCTTCAAGCATGGTGCCGCCGTACAGGGCGATGCCGGCCGCCTCGGCGATGGAGGCGGTGCGCAATACAGCACGTGGGCCACCGTTCTTGGCGATCTTCAGGGCGAACACCGAAGCCGCGCCTTCGCGGGCCAGGTTGAACGCATCTTCCACGCATTCGATGGATTCGTCGGCCATGATCGGCGCCGGGCTCATGGCGTTCAGGCGGGCCATGCCGGCGCGGTTGTTGCGCGAGATTGGTTGCTCGATCAGGTCGATGCCGTTGGTGCCGAGGATCCGGCAGGCACGTATCGCCACTGCTTCGTCCCAGGCCTGGTTGACGTCGACCCGCACGCTGGCGCGGTCACCCAGGGCTTTCTTGATCGCAATCACGTGGGCCAGGTCGCGGTTGACCTCACCGGCGCCGATCTTCAGTTTGAAGATGCGGTGGCGACGCAGGTCGAGCATTTTTTCCGCTTCGGCGATGTCCTTCTCGGTGTCGCCGCTGGCCAGGGTCCAGGCCACGGGCAGCGCGTCGCGAACACGACCGCCGAGCAATTCGCTGACCGGCAGGCCAAGGCGTTTGCCCAGGGCATCGAGCAGTGCGGTTTCGATACCGGATTTGGCGAAGGTGTTGCCGCGAATGCTGCGCTCCAGGCGCAACATGGCAGCGTTGACGTTGTTGCTGTCCTGGCCGATCAATAGCGGGGCGAAGTGCGCGTCGATGTTGGTCTTGATGCTGTCCGGGCTTTCATTGCCGTAGGCCAGGCCACCGATGGTGGTGGATTCGCCGATGCCTTCGATGCCGTCGGCGCAACGCACGCGGATGATCACCAGGGTCTGGTTCTGCATGGTATGCATCGCCAGCTTGTGCGGGCGGATGGTCGGCAGATCGACGATGATCGTCTCGATCGACTCAATGGCTGTTGCAAGCATTTCGATACCCGTCAGGTTCTTGAAGTTCTGGAATCGATTCTCGTACGGCTTTTTTTACGATGCCAATATAGAATTGGTCTGACTTGATACCTTAAAGGTATGCAACTGATTGACAGGAGGCTCCATGGAACTGCGTCACCTGCGTTATTTCCAGGTATTGGCTCAAACCCTCAACTTCACCCGCGCGGCCGAGTTGCTGCACATCGCCCAACCGCCCTTGAGCCGGCAGATCCAGCAACTGGAGGATGAACTGGGGGTCATGCTGCTGGAGCGCGGCCGACCGCTGAAGCTGACCGACGCCGGGCGGTTTTTCCATGAGCACTCCACCGCCCTGCTCGAACAACTGAACAAGGTCTGCGACAACACCCGGCGTATCGGGCTGGGAGAGAAAACCTGGCTGGGTATCGGTTTTGCGCCATCGACCTTGTATGGCGTGCTGCCGGAACTGATCCGGCGGTTACGCAGCGGCGAGCCGCTGGAGCTGGAGCTGGGGCTGTCGGAAATGACCACCTTGCAGCAGGTGCAGGCGCTGAAGGCCGGACGAATCGACATCGGCTTCGGCCGCATCCGCATTGACGACCCCGCTATCGTCCAGACCGTGCTGACCGAAGACCGCCTGGTCGCCGCCCTGCCCGCCGGCCACCCGTTGCTCGCCGGTCCCATCAGTTTGCGGGAACTGGCGAAGGAACCCTTTGTGCTGTACCCCGGCAATCCACGACCGAGTTACGCCGACCATGTGATTGCCCTGTTCGAATCCTACGGCGTGAGCATCCACGTCGCGCAATGGACGAACGAACTGCAAACGGCGATCGGTCTGGTGGGGGCAGGAATCGGAGTCACGCTGGTACCGGCCTCGGTGCAATTGCTGCATCGCGATGACATCGGCTTCACCCCGCTGCTGGAGGACAACGCCACCTCGCCGATCATACTCAGCCGACGGGTGGGCGATGTGTCGCCGGGGTTGAACCATTGTTTGCGGATGATTGATGAGCTGCTGCCGCCGGCGATCTAAGGCAATAAATGCCTGTGGCGAGGGAGCTTGCTCCGCAGGGGCACGCAGTTGCCCATCTGCACGTTTTCTAATGGGTGTTTGCGCCCCAGATCCAGTTCCAGAACCCCGGCAACTCGACCGGCTGCGAATCGTCGCGCACGGTTCGCGACATGGCCGCCCGCCGCAGCGCCGACTGATCGTCGTAAAACGGCTTGTCGGCGGTTTTCACCCCGGTCTGCCGGGCGCTGTCGAGCAGAATCTGCAGGTACTCACGGGTATGCCGGGCGGTGTAGCGATTGAGATCGTGGAACGTCACCACCACCGGAATCACGCCATCGACCACCGGCAATTCGCCACGGGCAATGCGTTCGCGAACTTCGGACATCGAGCGCAGCATGTGCGAGCGGCGCCGGGGACTGGCGTTGAAGCCCCAGATCTTGCCGTCATTGGCGCTCAAGTCGGTGAGCAGCACGTGCAGGCCATGCTGCTGATAAGCGGCGAAGGTGCGTTTGTCGTAGTTCCAGAATGGCGGGCGCAACAGTGTTGGCGGGGCGCCGGCAATCGCGGCGATGTCGGCGCTGCCATCGGTGAGGGCCTGCTCCAACGCTGGCGGGTCAAGGGAGCGATGATTGGTGTGCCAGGGTGTCGCCGTGTGAAAGCCCAGGATATGACCTTCGGCATGTTCACGACGCATGATGTCCCGGCCCAATTCGCTGCCGCCGGCTCGCGGAGCGCGGGTTTGCACAAAGAACACGGCCTTGATGTCCGGTTGCAGCGGGTTTTGCGCCAGGCTCTCCAGTACCGTGACGGTCGGATTCCACCAGTTCGAGGCACTGGGACCGTCATCGAACGTCAGCAGAAAGCGGATGGGGGGTTGCGCCTGCAAACGCTGCTCGGTCTGCGGGGTCATTTCAATCGGTGCGGCGATACAGCCCGGCAGACCCACTGCCAGGGCGCACACCATTAAACATTTGAACAACTGTTTCATCTTTTGCCTTGGGCCAGACCATCACGGTCAATACTTCAACTGGCAAGGATCCTTCGCCCGTTCATCCGTCATCGGCCCGCATCGAAACGGCGGGCCGAGGTTGGATAAGGTACACAGAGTTTGGTTCCAGTGCTTGCCAAGCCCGTTTCGTTGCCACCAACTAAACTGAAAAAAATGCTCAACCAGAGTGTCAAGCCATGTGCGGACGACTGTCGCAATACCGCGGGATTCACGACTTCGTGGCGGTGCTGAGCATCCCCGACGCGCTGATCAACCACGTTGGCAACGAACCCCTGGCACACTACAACGCCGCGCCCACCACGCAACTCGCTCTGCTGCATCTGGAGAATGGGCGCCTGCACGCCGACGCGGTGCGCTGGGGTTGGCGTCCGCACTGGGCGACGGATCGCACGGAGCCGGTCAATGCCCGGGTCGAGAAAGTCGCCCACGGCCCGTACTTCCGGACAATCTGGCCCCATCGCGCAATCTGCCCGATTGATAACTGGTTCGAATGGGTCGATAGCGGCGACTCGACGAAGCAACCCTGGCTGATCCGTCGACGGGATCACGCCCCGGTTTTCTGCGCGGCCATCGGCCAGTACCCCATCGGCGGAGCCCCTCACCGGGAGCACGACGGCTTCGTGATCCTTACCGCCGACAGCGCAGGTGGGATGCTTGACGTGCATGACCGACGACCGGTGGTGTTCTCGCCCAAGCTGGCGCGGGAATGGCTGGACCCGGACACGCCCAAGGAACGAGCCGAGGAAATGGCGTTATCCCAGGGCGAGGTCAGTGACGTATTTGAGTGGTACAAGGTCGACAAGGCCGTTGGCAATGTCAGGAACCAGGGCGCTGCGCTAATCAATAAAGTTCCATAAACCTGTCAGTAACGACAAAGCCCCCGCTTAAAAGGCGTAATGCTGTTCACTTGAGAACGAACACTATATCCGTGGCGAGGGAGCCTGCTTGCGAAGAGGCCCTTACCGGCGCCTCATTACCCTTAGGCAATCACAATCCCCGCTCCCCACAAACTGTCCAGCCCCACTCCCACCAGCGTCACCGAATCATTGCCAAACGTCAGCACGGTATCCTGTCCCGCTGCCGTGGCGTGGTCCCGGAAGTCGTCGTTCGGCATCACGCCCTGCACCCCGAGAAACACCAGTTTGTCGTTCGCCTGATAGCCGAGTACCCGGTCGTGGCCAAACGCGCCGCTGAACAGGAAAGTATCGATCCCGCCACCCGATTCCAACAGGTCGTTGCCTGTCCCACCGACGAACACGTCGTTGCCTTTGCCGCCGATCAAATGATCATTGCCGTCGAGGCCGAACAACCAGTCGCCGGTTGCCTGCGCCTTCAAGGTGTCATTCCCCGCTCCGCCCTTCACCGATGACGCGTAGTCAGTCAACTGATTGCCCACCGTAAGCCCGTTGGCTGTGACGCTGTGGGTCACGTCATCCTTGAACATCCCCCACAGGAAGCCCGGTTCCTTGCTCACGATGCTGCCAATGTCGCGGGTCACGCTGATACCGCCATTGGCATCGCGAATGTACAGGTTGCCGGCGCCATCGTTGGCAAAATCGAAATTCTTCACTGACTGCTGCAAGTCGAGCACGTTGTAACCCTTGCCGCCCAACAGGATGTTGTAGCCACCGGCATCCCGGAAGGTGTCGTTGCCGTCGCGACCTTCCAGATAGTCGTTGCCCTTGCCGCCCCGGATCAGGTCATTGCCGTCACTGCCGATGATGAACGTGCTGCCCTTGTGGGTCTCAGCGTTGCGATTGAGATCCTGCACCCAGGTATTGGCCCGTGCCGGGTCCGAGAGGTTGGCCACGATGATGGTCGAGTCCTTGCTGGTGAGGTCGTAGAACTTTGACTCGATCACCCGGTTCATACCGTCGCCATAAGCGGTGGGCAAATGCGAAATCCAGGTCGGAATGTTAAGGATGGAAAACGGCAACAGATTCCAGGCGGTCGATGCGTAGTGGTCATTGAAGCTGACGATGTTGTTGGTGGCCGAGTTTTGATCGGCGTCGTGCACGCCGACCGATGACAGGTTGAACGCCGAGCCGTCGAGGGCGCGGAATACCGGGTCGTTTTCATAGCCGACGTTCAGTACTTTGTCGCTGCTGCTTTGAGTCGGTGAGGCGTAGGCGATGTAGTTTGAATCCTGGAAAAAACCGCCCCATTTATCGCGGCTCAAATCCGCCAGGCTGTTGACCGCCAGGCCGCCGAGGCTGTGGCCACTGACCAGCACATCCTGGCCGGACAGACCGTTGGCCCGCGCAAATGCGGCAACGTCCGCCAGCAACGTGCCGAATGCTTCACCCACGTAGTTTTTCGCGTAATCCTTCGGGCCCAGCGCCGCCAGCAGGTCATTGATCACGTCGCCGATGGAGTCGCTGATCTGGTTTTCCCGTGGACCGCTGGTACCGCGAAAGGCGACGCCGATTTCCGTGAGGTGCCCCTGGGCGTCGTATTTGCCGAGAATCTCCACCTGAGCACTGGTGTAGCCGGCCTTTTCGCCGAAGAAGGTTCCCCGGGCGTCGACTTTGCCGTCATAGCCCAACTGCGCAGCGGTGACAGGAGTCCAACCGGCTTTCTGCACGGCCTCGAGTGCGGCTTTTTCCGAATCGGGATTCCACGGAATGCCGGGGATCACGCCTTGGGAATCGGTGCCGCCGATCAACGCCGTCACCAGCGTCGCCGGCAGGCCAAGGCCGAATCCGTTGTGCTGATAACCGGTCGCAAAGCCGTTATCGAGGTTGTGATAGGAATACAGCGTGATTGCCATCGCGTCGGAAAACAGCGCTTTGGCATCCGTTGCGCCGAGGTTCTTGTAGTCGTACACACCCATGGGTATTGCCTCTCTCGTTGTTGGAATTGTCAGAGATCACTCACAGCCCGGGCTCCCGATCCCGGGTGCCGTAGCAGCTGGCGAAGCCTGCGTTCGGCTGCGTAGCAGTCGTAAAACCTGTGCATGCGATCTACTTGATGGACCGCAGTGCCTGAATTCACGACTGCTGCGCAGCCGAACGCCGGCTTCGCCAGCTGCTACGAAAAAGGTGGGGTTAGTGGGGCCTCGGGCCTTGTCCGAATGCCTCATCAACCCTGGCCAGATCCTGCTCATTCAGGGTTCCGGCGTAGTAGTGCAATTTCGTCCAGGCCATCAGGTAGTCGTAGCGGGCCTGGGCCAGGTCGCGGCGCGTGGTATAGAGCTGTTGTTCGGCATTCAGCGCATCGAGATTGACCCGTTCGCCACCCAGAATGCTTTGCCTGGTCGATACCACCAGTGCTTCGGCGGAGATCAGGGCTTTCTGATAGGCGTGCAATTTGCTCACGCCGGACAGGCAGGCGCTGAATTGCCGACGCAATTGGATCAGGGTTTCCCGGGTCTTGCCGTCCAGTTCGTACTCGGCCTGCTCCATCGCGCGACTGGCCTGACGGGTCGATGCCGAGACACCGCCGCCGGCATACAACGGCACGTTGATTTCGATGCCGATGGTGTTGGTGTCATAGCGCTGGTTGTAGGTGTTGCCGCTCTCCGACTCGTTCTGGCGCACCGTGGCGTAGGCACTGACCCTGGGCAAGTGCCCGGCACGGTTGCGTTCGACCTCATGACGTGCCACTTCCAGAGCCTGACGCTGGGAGGCCAGGTTCGGGTTGTTGGCCACCGCCAATTCGTGCCAGGTGTCGTAGTTGGCCGGTTGCAGGGTGAAACTCTGGAAGTGCTGATCCAGCGGCGCGAGATCGACGATGTCGACAGTTGGCACGCCGATCAGCGCCCCGAGTTCGCGCAGGGACGCATCCTGTTCGTTACGCGCCTCGATTTCCTCGGCGGTGGCCAGTTCGTAGCGCGATTCGGCTTCAAGAATGTCGGTGCGCGTGCCTTCGCCCTGACGGAACATCTGCTCGTTTTGCTGGAACTGCTGCTCGTAGGCTTTTTTCTTGGCCAGGGCAATGTCGATCTGGTCCTGGGCGAACAGCGCCTTGGTGTAGTTTTCCAGCACCCGCACCAGCAATTGCTGACTTTTGCCACGAAAGCTTTCATCGGCGAACAGCGCCTGCGCCACACCTTTGCGATAAGCCGCGTAGGCCTCGTAGTCGAGCAGCGGCTGTTGCAGGGTCAGGCTGGAACCGTAACTGCTGTAATTGCGGTCATCGCTCTGGTTTTGCCCTCGCTCGTTGAGGTAGGTGACCTTGGAGCTGTTGCGGCCCTTGTTGTAGTTGTAACCCAGTTTCGGCAGCAGCCCGGCGCGGCCGATGGCGCGGTTCTCAAGGCCGGCATCGCGCTCCTTGATGGCGCCGAGGAACACCGGGTCATTGCGCAACGCTTGTTCGTAGACATCGAACGGTCCCATGGCCGCTACCGCCGGGTTGCCCACGAGCAGCATCAACGCCGCCCCGAGCCTGGAAAGCTTATTCATACAACCGAACATCCTTATTCCTCGGTCAACGCGGAGCCTGCCCGGTCGAGCAGCGGTTTGAACAAATAGTTGAGGAGTGAGCGTTCACCGGTGCGCACGAACATTTCCGCCGGCATGCCGGGCTTGATCACCAGGCCATTGAGTTTTTCCATGGCCTGATCGCCGACGCTGCTGCGCAGCACGTAGTACGGTGCGCCGGTTTTCTCGTCGACCATCTGGTCGGCGGAGATCAGGCTGACTTCGCCCGGTACCCGCGGGGTGCGGCTCTGGTTGAACGCGGTGAACAGGATGTCCACCGGCAAATGCGCCCCGACCTTGTCGATCAGGTTGACCGGCAGGCGTCCCTCCACTTCCAGGCGCGTGTCCTGAGGCACGATCTCCAGCAGATTGTCGCCCTGGCGCACCACCGCGCCTACGGTGTGAACCCCCAGATTCACGGCAATGCCATCAGCCGTGGCGATGATTTCGCTGTGCTGCAAGTCGAACCCGGCGGAGGTCAGTTGCTCCTCCAGGGTCACGCTTTTGAGCTGCGCATCGGCCAGTTGCGTGCGGACTTCCTTCTGGTACTCCTCGATGTGCTGTTGCAGCTTCAGGCGCGATTCGATAATGCCCTGCTCTACCCGACCGCTTTCACCGAGGTTTTCTGCCAACAATTGCTGCACTTGCGACAGCTGCCGCTGGTACTCCATCAAACGGTTACGCGGGATGTAGCCGTTTTCCGCCAAAGGCGTCAGATTGCTCAGTTGTTGTTGCAGGGAGTCGGCCTGAGCGTTCAGGTCGGTGCGGGCACGGCGCATACCCGCCAGTTGCGCAGCGGCGCCTTCGATACTGGCACGCAAGGCCGACTGCTCGCGGGCGAAGGCATCGCGACGGCTGCTGAACAACTGGCGCTGGCCTTCGAGCACCAATGCCAGGCGCGGGTCGGGGTCGTTGCTCAACCCGGCGGGAAAATTCACCTGTTTCAGGTTGTCCCGCTCGCTTTGCCAACGCGCCAGACTGGCCCAGGCCATGCGGTACTGCGCTTGCAGTGATTGCACGTCCGCGGCCACCTGGGTCTGGTCGAGCCGGAACAACGGCTGCCCCTGTTTCACCGACTGCCCCTCGCGTACCAGAATCTGGCTGATCACGCCGCTGCTCATCGATTGCACGGCTTTGCGCTTGCCCGAAACCACCACCGTGCCTTGTACCGGAATGCCCTGATCGAGCGGTGCCAGGCTGGCCCAGATGAAGAAGCTGCCGGCGCCGACCAGGGCGAGCACCCAGCCCAGGCGGACGAAATAGCGGGCGTCGCGCTCGGGGCGCTCGGCGATGTCGACCTGTTCCATGCTGGCTTCATTGATGTTGCTCATACGCCCGAACTCCTTGTCGCAGGCTGATACTGCCGGCTCATGCTGAGCCCGCCCGACGGTAGCGCTGCCTTTTCCTGCTGGGCACCCGAGAGCGCCTTGAGCACCTCCTGACTCGCACCGAACGCCTGCAGGCGCCCGTCATTGAGCACCAGCAACTTGTCAGCCTGGGCCAGCGCGCAGGAGCGATGGGTCACCAGAATCACGCTGGTTCCCCGGGCTTTCATTTGTGCAATCGCGCTGGCCAGCGCCGCTTCGCCCACGGTATCGAGGTTGGAATTGGGCTCATCCAGCACCACCAGGCTCGGTTGGCCGTACAGTGCGCGGGCCAGGGCCACGCGCTGTTTCTGCCCGCCGGACAGACCGCTGCCATCCTCACCGAGCACGGTGTCGTAGCCCTGTGGCAGGCGCAGGATCAGCTCATGCACGCCGGCCTGCTGTGCGGCGGCCACGACTTTTTGTGGATCGGCTTCACGAAAACGCGCGATGTTTTGCGCGATGCTGCCGCTGAACAACTCGATGTCCTGCGGCAGATAACCGATGTAAGGCCCGAGGTCGTCGCGGTTCCAGCGATGGATATCCGCACCGTCGAGCCGCACCGTACCGCCCAGGGTCGGCCAGACGCCCACCAGTACCCGCGCCAGTGTGGATTTACCGGAACCCGAGGCACCGAGCACGCCCATCACCTCCCCGGCGGCCAGGCTGAAACTGACCAGGTGCAAGGTTGCAGCGCGTTGGCCCGGCGGTCCGGCGCTGACCTGCTCAAAAGTGATCTGGCCCTTCGGCGCTGGCAGCGCCATGGCGTCGTCACCCGGCGGGAAGGCTTGCAGCAAAGCATTCAGACGGCCATAAGCGAGTTTGGCGCCGCTCCACTGTTTCCACACGGCAATCAACTGGTCGATGGGGCTCAACACGCGGCCCATCAGGATCGAGCCGGCGATCATCATTCCGGCGGTCATGTCGCCCTTGATCACCAGCAGCGCGCCAAGGCCCAACACCAGCGATTGCAGGCACAGGCGCAGGGTTTTGCTCAAGGAGCTGATAACGGCGCCAGTGTCGCTGGCCTGGTTCTGCAGGCCGAGGTAACGCGAATGCACCTGGAACCACCGATTGCGCAACGCCCCCAGCATGCCCATGGCCTGAATGGTTTCGGCGTTGTGCAGGTGACTGGTGGCCAGTTGGCTGGATTTCTGGGAGAGCAGCGAGGCCTCGCCCAATGGTTTTTTGGTCATCGCCTCGTTGAGACACGCAAGTCCGATCAACAGGACCGCGCCTGCGGTGGCAAACACACCGAGCCAGACATTGAACAAATAAATCACGAACAGGTAAACCGGAAACCACGGCGCATCGAAGAATGCGAACAGCGCGGGGCCGGTGACAAACTGGCGAATATGCGTCAGGTCGCCCAGCGATTGTCCGGCGTTGCCTTCGCCCTGGAACAGATTGCGCTCGAACGCCGCCTGATAGACCCGAAGATTGAAGCGACGCTCCAACTGGCTGCCAATACGGATAACGATGAAACTGCGAACCGCCTCCAGCAAACCGATAAAGGCAAAGAAGCCGACAATCATCAACGACAACATGACCAGTGTCGTTTCATTTTGCGAAGACAAAACCCGGTCATAGACCTGCAGCATGTAGATAGAGGGCGCCAACATCAGAATGTTGATCAGCGCAGTGAAACAACCAACGCTGAGCAGAGTGCTCTTGTAGTCACCCAGCGTCTTGATTAACGGTGCGGTGGCCGGGTTCTTCGCCATCTTCATGGGCTCTTCCTGAAGTGTTATCCCTCGCCTGCCTGGCGAGGTCGTTACTTGCACGTTAATTGCAACTTTCCGACACCGGCAACGTGTTCCGGCTATTGAACTTTGCGCTTTAGGATAATGATCAGTCCGGACTTCGAAGTGCCTCGATACAACCCTTCTCCTTGCCGACTGAAGAACACGATCTTTGCGCCCTCCTTACCGGTAAGCGCGATTCCGTCCGGCTCCGTGAACCAACCGGTCGGTTGCTCGCTCAACCAGGCGCTCAGGCATTCGGCACCTTCCACGGTCTGGCTGGCGTTGAGTTCGATGGTGCAAACATCCAGCGGTTTGTCCTGCAGTGTCACCTGCCACTTTCCCGCGAGTTCCGACGGGTCCGCCAATTTCAGGCTGCGAGCCATGGCTACATCTCCAAAAAACATCATGAGCGTCGCTATCAGCCACGCGGTTGTCTTGCAGGTAAAAGCATTGCGAATCATAGGGCGCGTTACTCTTGGTCGCGGCTCAAGGGACAAAGGACGGCGCATCGGCGCCGCCCTCCTTACGCCTTGAATCAGGCCACGATGTCCGAGTACGCCGCCTGGCCTACGGTGCTGACCAGGAAGTCAGCCACGCCATGCCCGGAGAAGTCGATCGACAACAGGCTGTTGCCCCCCGACGTGTTCAACACCGCATCGCCAGCCGTGCCGGTGAAAGCGCTGACGAAATGCAGGCCAGCGCCATTGGTGATGCCCGTCAGGTCGATCTTGTCCAGACCGCTGACGAAGTCGAGGATTTGATCGACAGCACCGGGTCTGGAGTCGCTGCTGGCCGCAAACACGAAGGTGTCGGAACCGGCGCCGCCCCACAATTTGTCCGCACCACCGGCACCGTAGAGGATGTCGTTGCCGGCACCGCCCTTCAGCTCGTTGGACACGCTGTTACCGATCAACAGGTCATTGCCGGCACCGCCAATGGCGTTCTCGACGGTGACACCCTTGGCGATGGAGACGTTGCCCACCAGGCCACCAACGTCGGAGAACGAGGCCTCATTGAGATTGATCTTCTGGTTCTGGGTGAATCCGGAGAAGTCCAGGGTGTCCTTGCCGCCGGCATCCCACACGGAAAACACCACTTTATCCGCTGACGAGGACGCGCTCAGGAAATCACGTCCCGCGTTGGAGTTGAATCCGTAGGTGGTGTCGCCCGTGCGGGTGGTCGTGTTGCCACCGTAGAGCTTCTGAATGGCCGCAATGTCGTCCATCAGCGGGCCGGACGAATAGGCTTCGACCCCGCCCTTGCTGAAATTCTGGCTGGTGTTGCTTTCACTCCAGTAGCTCATGACGCTGTAGCCGCGGGTATCTTGCCCGTAGGAAGCGTCATTGTAGGTCGGAGCGCCTTCGCCGGCGTTGTAGTCGCCAGGATGGGCAAGCCCCAGGGAGTGGCCGATTTCGTGGGTCAGGGTTTGCCGGCCATAGTTGTTCAGGTCCGGGGTTTTGTTGGGTGTGTAGCTGCTGTTGATCAGGTACCAGGAAGCCCCGTCATATCCGGCCCCGGTGCCCGGCAGGTAGGCAAACGCCGCCGCACCATCCTGGCCGCCGCTGTAGTTTCCGAAGGTCATGTGACCGTCGCCGCCGCTAGTCTTTTCGGTGAAGGTGACATTGGCCACATCGGCCCAGGATTGCATGGCAAGCACCGCCTGGCCCTTCTGCTGCGCGCTGAACTGACTGAACCCGGTAATCCCGTGCTTGTTCATCGTGCTCGACGATGCCGAAGTCAGGAAGGTATAGGTCAGTTCGATTTTGCCGCTGCCGTCCTTGTCCTGGTAAGCAGCGCCGTCGCGCAGCAACTGGGTAGCTGCCTGGTCGACGGAAAACGAGGGTTTGCCATTGACCATGAGGTTGCCGCCCCGATCATACTGATGGCTGAAACTATTGATTTGATTGAATGCAGAACTACTGGCTGCCAATGCATTGACTGGCTGAAACGCCTGTTCGGCGGAATCAATAGCGTGATCTTTTACTTTCGACATAAACACACTTCCTTGTTTAGCTATGGAACAGTTTTTGTCAGATAGCGACGATCCCTGGCGAGATCGTCCTATCACTCGCCCATTGAAGGCGAAAGAAAACTGACACAATTTGAAATCAAATGTCCACTATTTTTTTGACGTCAAAATATCAGATTCCAGCAAGTGCCCGGAAACAATAGGCGTGCTCTGAAAGTATTATTTTGAAAGTTAATGCACGAGAGAAATTGTCCGACAATCGACAATTTGATTATTAAATAAAGGTAAGTTTTTTGTGTGAAAGTAGTCTGACTTTTCGCGTTTACTTAATGCGCTTAAGTCAACAAAATTAAATACTCGGTGAGTTAAGCGCAGGTTACAAAACGAGTTGCGCCCGGTCTCCTGTAGCAGCTGCCGAAGCCGTCGCAAACCGGCGCTGCAATGCATCTGACGAGCAATCCGGATGACCGGATGACGACCGCTGCGCGGCCGAACGCAGGCTTCGCCAGCTGCTACGAAAAGCCGGTTGTGCGCGGGCCCTGTAGCAGCTGCCGAAGGCGGCGTCCGGCGGCGAAGCAGTCGCAAACCGGTGTTGCAATGCATCTGACGAGCTATCCGGATGACTGGATGACGACCGCTGTGCGGCCGAACGCAGGCTTCGCCAGCTGCTACGAAAAGCCGGTTGTGCGCAGTCATATCCAGTTGCGATTGGCGTCAACCAAACTGGGTTGCAACGCGGTAGATTCCACGCATCTTTCAGCAGATAAGGGGCAATGGAATGCCTGTCAGTTCGAATGCCGGTCATCTGCGCATTGGTCGCTTTTCAGAGCCAGGACGCATTTATCTGCTAACCACGGTGGTTCATCAACGGCAGTCGGTTTTTACCGATTGGCGAATGGGTAGACTGGTTGTCCAGGAGTTGAGCCATACGCAAGAGGAAGGTTGGGTTGATTTTCTGGCCTGGGTCGTGATGCCAGATCATATGCATTGTCTGGTGCAACTGCGGGATAAAACATTGGCCGAGCTGATGTGCCGAATCAAATCCCGCAGTAGCCTGGCCGTCAATCAAGCGCTGGAACGGCAAGGGCGCTTGTGGCAGAAGGGTTACCATGATCGAGCGGTTCGTCGAGAGGAAGATGTAAAAAATCTCGCTCGATATGTGATTGCCAATCCAATTCGGGCGGGACTGGTTGACCGAGTCCATGATTATCCACTGTGGGATGCGTGTTGGCTCTGATGTACTGAGTTGACAGGTCTGCGACTGCTTCGCAGCCGAACGTCGCCTTCGGCAACTGCTACAGAGGACTACAGACGACCTGGGTCTGTAGCAGCTGGCGAAGCCTGCGTTCGACCGCGCAGCGGTCGTCATCCGTTCGTGCGGGTTTTCAATCGGGTGCATTGCGACGCCGGTCTGCGACTGCTTCGCAGCCGAACGTCGCCTTCGGCAACTGCTACAGAAGACTACATACGCTTGAAGGCGGGGCCTTGTCGTATTGGCTGATCAGAACTTGCGGTCAGGCTCTGATAGTTCTTTACCATCGTCCGGATGCTTCCAGTCCGGCACCGAACGCTTCTGCTGCTCAATCTCTTCTTCCGTGGGTTCGTCCTCGTCTTCTTCCAGGTCCGGTTGCTTGGGTTCATTGGTCATGTTCACCTCTCTTCCTGAAGGGATCGGTCATCAACTTTAAGCTTAGATCAGTTCCCCTGCCCCGCTCAGAGCCACCAGCGCAACAAAAAGAAGAAGCCCATGCTCAACAGCATGCTGAGCAATGTATTGCGCGTGTAGAGCACCAGAGCGACCGCCGCCAGCGAGCTGATCAGGTAGGGATTGTCCCAGTGCAGATTCAGCTGTTTTTCCGGCATGAACACAATCGGCCCGCAGATGGCGGTCAACATGCCCGGTACGGCAAACCCCAGAAACTGCCGGGCATTGCTGCTCAAGCGTAGCGGCAGTCGCGGTTCCAGAAAAACATAGCGGTTGAGGAACACCAACACGCCCATTCCGATAATCACTGCCCAGACCATCATGTGCGGCCACCGTAGAATTTATTGCAGACAAACCCGGCGGTCATGCCCGCCAGCCCCGACAGCACCAGCGCCGAGCCCCATTGCCAGTAGCTGAACAACACCGAGCAGAACAACGACACCGCCACGCACACCACGGTCGGCACGTTGCGCACCACCGGGGTGATCAGGGCAATGAAGGTCGCCGCGATGGAGAAATCCAGGCCCAGGTGTTCAAGGCCGGGAATGCTGCTGCCGAGCACAATGCCCGCCAGGGTGAACAGGTTCCAGGCGATGTAGAACGTCAGGCCCACGCCCAGGGCATACCAGCGGTTGAATTGCTGTTTGTCGTGCTGGCTGGTCAGGGCAAACAGCTCATCGGTGAGCAAGAACCCCAGCCCCGCGCGCCAGCGCCCCGGCAAGGGCGAAATCACCGAGCGCATGCTCATCCCGTAGAGCAAATGCTGGGAGGTCAGCAGCAGCGTGGTCAGCAGGATCGAAAAAATCCCGGCACCGCCCTTGAGCATGCCGATGGCCACCAGTTGCGCGGCGCCGGCAAACACAATGCTCGACAGGCCCTGGCCTTGCAGAGGCGTGAGGTTGGCTTCGATGGCCATGGAACCGGCCAGCAAGCCCCAGGGCGCGGTGGCCAGGGACAACGGCATGATCGCCGCTGCGCCGCGCAAAAAGGCCCTGCGCGCAATGATTGAATTGGACATAACGTTCTACAGGCAGGGAAAGACCCCAGACTTTGCCAGCAGTCGCGGCCCAAGGCTTGAACAATCTTGCTCACTGATATGCAGCGTGCCATTCATCGGCTGCCGGCTTGATTCGCCAAAGTGCTAACAACATGATGGCGCTGCATTTTCATCGAGGCAGGCCCTTCATGAGTTCAGTGGAAACCGACAGCGCCGTTTATAAAACCCTGCTTGAGTCGACCCGGGCGATTCCCTGGCGCATCGACTGGAAAACCATGACGTTCAGCTACATCGGGCCACAGATCGAAGAACTGCTGGGCTGGAAACAGGACAGTTGGGCATCGGTCAACGACTGGGTCGAGCGCATGCACCCGGATGACCGCGACTACGTGATGGACTTCTGCGTCTCGCAATCGCGTGCCGGTATCGATCACGAGGCCGACTATCGCGCACTCACCGAAAGCGGCGAGTATGTGTGGATCCGCGATGTGGTGCATGTGGTGCGCAAGGACGGCGAAGTCGAGGCGCTGGTGGGTTTCATGTTCGATATCAGCGAGCGCAAGAAAACCGAAGAGCACCTGATCCGCTTGCAAAAGCAGCTTGAAGCGTATTCCTTCCAAGATGGCCTGACCGGCATCGCCAACCGGCGCATGTTCGACACCGTGCTGGAACGGGAGTGGAACAATGCCCAGCGCACCGCCTTGCCGTTGTCGGTGATCGTTCTGGATATCGACTACTTCAAGCAGTACAACGACCATTACGGCCACATCAAGGGCGACGAGTGCCTGCGCCGTGTCGCGCAAACCTTGTCCCTGGCGGCCAACCGGCCACGGGATTTCATTGCCAGGATCGGCGGTGAAGAGTTTATCTGGCTGCTGCCGGAAACCGATGCCGAGTCCGCGCGGCTGGTGGCGCACAAATGCCTGCACCTGATTCGCCAGCAGCAGATCCCCCATGAATTCTCCAACGTGTCGAAGCTGCTGAGCATCAGCCTCGGCGTCGGCACCACCCTGGCATCGATGCATGCCACGGCCCTGGAATTCGTCGAACAGGTCGATCATCTGCTCTACCAGGCCAAGCACAATGGCCGGATGCGCGCCGAGTTCGCTGATTTTCGTGATTGACAAACGGCGCTCCGGCTTTTAAAACTGGGCGCCTCACTCAGGGTGTAAGCAAGCATGTCCGCAACCTTCAATCTCGACTTTTCCGTCATTGGCTTGATTGCCAAGGCGCAAGGTTGCGTTGCGCACGCCCTCAAATCGAAGAAACAGTCGCTCATGTGACCGGGGCGCGCTGTCCCGTCAGATGAGCTGACAGGACATTGAGCGCGACGGACCACCCTCCCTTTGCTTACTCTCCTTGCATGCCCCTGACGGTGACGAAATCGGTCAACCATCAGGAGAAAGTGCATGTCAGCGTTTCAAGGTATCTGGGTTCCACTGGTCACACCCTTTCACAACGGCGCCATCGATTTCGTCGGCCTGCGCCGGCTGGTCAGGCATCTGCTGGAAAAAGGTGTCGACGGCCTCATCGTTTGCGGCACCACGGGCGAGCCGGCGGCGATGGGCAAACATGAGCAACTGGCGGTGCTCGATGCCGTGCTTGAGTTGGTGCCGGCGCATCGAGTGGTCATGGGCCTGGCCGGTAACAACCTGACCGAGTTGTTGCAGTTCCAGAGCGAGATCCTCAAGCGCCCGGTGGCGGGTCTGCTGGTGCCGGCGCCGTATTACATCCGCCCTTCCCAGGCCGGCCTGGAAGTGTTTTTCCGCACGGTCGCCGATGCCTCCAGCGTGCCGCTGATTCTCTACGACATCCCCTACCGTACCGGCGTGACCTTCGAACAGGCGACCCTGCTCAACATCGTCACCCACGAGCGGATCGTCGCCATCAAGGATTGCGGCGGTAATTTTTCGAACACCCTCGCCTTGCTCAACAGCGGCCTTGTCGACGTGCTGTGCGGCGAAGACAACCAGATCTTCAATGCCTTGTGCCTGGGCGCCAAAGGCGCGATTGCCGCGTCGGCGCATGTCCATCCCGAACTGTTCGTGCAGTTGCACCGGCAGATCCGCGACAACCGGTTGGTTGAAGGCCGCGCCACGTTTTTCCGGTTGCTGGCGCTGATCAACAGCCTGTTCCTGGAGCCCAACCCGGCCCCGGTGAAAACCGCGCTGGCCCTGCAAGGCTTGATCGGTGACGAACTGCGTGCACCGATGCAGCGCAGCAGTGACTCGATGACCGAGCGTTTGAAAGGCGTGCTCAGCGCATTGGGCCGCGACAATGATTAGAGCGCCCGCCACCGGCCCGAGTACCATGGAGCGATTCGTTCAGCCTTCAGGGGCACCGACATGCTGTACCGAATCGCCGCCGACGGGCTGATGCTGTTTCACTTGCTGTTCATTGTGTTCGTGTTGTTCGGCGGGTTGCTGGTGCTCAAATGGCGCCACCTGATCTGGTGGCATCCGCCCGCTGCGCTGTGGGGGATGGCGGTGGAATTGTTCCACTTGCCCTGCCCGCTGACCGACTGGGAAAACCGCATGCGCCATGAAGCGGGGCAGACCGGGTATGGCGGTGGATTCATCGAACATTACATTTGGCCGGTGATTTACCCGGCGGGCCTGACACCGACCATTCAACTGGGATTGGGCAGCCTGGTGTTGTTGATCAATCTGTTGGTCTATCTTCGATTGATCAAGCGATGGGCCGCCTGAACCGTCAATCACCCGCTAAGGATTGAACACATGCTGTCGACCGAAGACCTGGCGCTGCTCGAAGCGATCCGCGAAACCGGCAGCCTGTCGCGGGCGGCGGCGCATCTGGGCAAGGCGCCGTCGACCGTGTCCTATGCGGCGCGGCAGATGGAGGAGCGCTTCGATGCGTTGCTGTTCGACCGCCGCCGCTACCGTTTGCAACTGACCCCGGCGGGCGAGTTGCTGGTCAACGAAGCAGCGCGGTTGATGCAGGACGTCTCGCGCCTGACCCAACGGGTCCAGCAAGTCGCCAACGGCTGGGAGAGCCGCTTGTGGATCGTGACCGACGAACTGCTGGAGTTCGAAACCCTGATCCCGGTGATCCACGAATTCGATGCGCTCCAATCCGGCGTGCCGCTGCGCATCACCCAGGAAGTGCTCAAAGGGGTCTGGGAAGCCCTGCGCGAAGGCCGCGCGGACCTGGTCATCGGCGCCACCAATGAACCGCCGGCCATTGCCAACCTGCGCTGGATGCAACTGGGGGAAATGGAATGGGTGTTTGCGGTGTCGCCCAAACATCCGCTGGCCAAGGCCAAAGGCCCGATTACCCGGGCCATGGTCGCGCAGCACCGGGCGATTGTGGTGGCCGATTCGTCCCGAGTCACCGAGGGCAGCACCTACGGCGTCACCGGCGGACAACCAGTGCTGGCCGTGCCGACCATGCGCGCAAAAATCCTCGCCCAGTGCAATGCGCTGGGAGTGGGCTGGTTGCCGCGCTACCGGGTTGGCTCACTGCTGAAAAACGGCACGCTGGTTGAAAAGCCGATGGCCGACCCGCGCGAGCCGAACATCCTTTACGCCGGCTGGCGTGGCGACCATGACGGTCGCGCCCTGGGCTGGTGGCTGGAGCAGCTGAAGAAACCGTACCTGGCCACCCGACTGGTCCTGGGAACGGACCGGTTTGACTGACACCGGCCCCTCAGTTGGCAATCACGCTCATGTTCCGCCCGCTGGCCTTGGCCACGTACAGCGCCTTGTCTGCCGCGCCAATCAGGTCGTCGGGGCGGACCTGGGAAGCGGCATTGGTGGCACACACACCAACGCTGACAGTCACGGTGCCTTCCGGGCTGTCACTGTGGGCAATGTCGGCTTGCAGTACCGCGCGGCGGATTTTCTCCGCCACCAGAAATGCCCCCACATAGTCGGTGCCCGGCAGCACCACGGCAAACTCTTCGCCACCATAGCGGGCGGCCAGGTCACCGGGGCGCTTGATGTTGTCGGTGATGATCGCACTGACCTTGCGCAGACACTCATCACCGGCCAGGTGGCCGTAGCGGTCGTTGAACGGTTTGAAATGATCGACATCAATCATCAGCAGCGCCAACTCGCACTGGCTGCGCCGGGCACGTCCCATCTCGGCATCGATGAAAGCGTCGAGCTGACGCCGATTGGCCAGCCCCGTCAGCGCATCCTTGAGGGCCAGGCCTTCGAGGTTGCGATTGACCTCCAGGAGCTTGTCCTGGGTGTCCAGCAATTCGACCTGCACCAGGTTCTGCTGCTTCATCAGCTTGATAAGCCGAAACCCCAGCACCCCGAGAAAACCCAGCAACAGCGTGACGATGCCGGTGCTCAGCAGTGTCTCCTTGCGCCAGCTGCCGAGCACTTCATCCTTGTTCAACGCGGTAAAAACGATCAGCGGATAACCCTCGACCCGGCGATACCCTATCACCCGCTCGACACCGTCGATGATCGACCTGATCGTGGCCGTACCCGCGTCGCCTTTGGGCAACAACTGGGTGAACAACGGGCTCTTGGCGAGGCTGGTGCCGATGTCCGCCTCCTTGAAGGGTCGGCGAATGACAACGCTGGCATTGTCGGCGATCAGGTTGATCACACCGTTACTGCCCATGTCGATGCTGTCGTAGAGCTGCAGGAAATGGCTGAGGTAAATCGTCGCCAGCGCCACCCCGGCAAAGCTGCCGTCGGGATGATTGACCCGGCGCGAAACCGTCATGACCCATTCACCGCTCGAACGGCTCTTGATCGACGGCCCGATGTGCGGCCCACGGCTGGGGTTATCGCGATGGAAGATGAAGTATTCGCGGTCGGAATTGTTGACGCCGGTCTGGCCGGCGCCATTGGAGTTGGCGACCCACTGCCCTTTTTCGTCGAAAACAAATACACCATGGAGCTGGCTCAACTCACTGCGCTGGGCGTTGAGCAAGAGCGGCAGCCGGGATTTATCCACGCCGTCGTGCTCCAGACGATCGACCAGGGTGAACAGCAGCGTGTCGGCCTGCTTGATCGAGGCCTGCGCTTGCGATGCCAGGGTCTGCGCAAGGTTGGACATCGCCACTTCCTTGTCATGCAGGTGGTACTGGCGCGAGCTCCAGGCTTCCCAGATCACGATAACCACCATCGACAGGCACACCGCCACCAGCAGAATTACCGCCGAGCGGACCTTGAGCCGGGGCACGGCAGGCCGGAGCATTTCAATATGATCGTGGATCGACGGTTGTCCCATGGTGCTCCCTGAGGGTCTATGACGGGCGAACTTTCCTGATCGCCGCTTTTACTCACTATGCCTGAACCAGGCTCGCAATGATGTTAGCCCCTGGCTTGCTTTACCGCCTCCAGCCACGCCGGATCCAGCCGCGTCTGTTCGGTTTCGATGCCCTGCGCCTGCATCCGTTCCCTGTGCCGGTCCATTTCGCGGATCAACTGGCCGTGGTCGCTGGAGTTGCCGTCTAGCTGATGCATCTGGTTCAGCCCCAAATGGTAGAAACGCAACAGCTTCATCGCAACCGGATCGCCCGTTTCCACGGCCGCCGTTACATGATGCATGACATTGGTGATGCTCATCAGGCTGCGCTTGAGCTGCCAGCTGTAGACCGCCGGCGCCATCCATTCCTGGCGCCAGAACACTTTGCGCATCAGCGCCGCCATCGCCAGCACCGCAACGAACACGCCACCGATGTTGAAGCGCAGATTGTCGCCCCCCGGCGTGCCGAACAGGGCCACCGCTGCCGTGGACAACACCATCGCCAGCGCCAGAAAGATCAGGGCAATGATGACCGTGCTGCGCCGTGTCTGTTGCCGGTAGGTGTCGGCGTTCATCGGCTGGATTTCGAACATTGCGTCGGGTTTCCTGAGCTTCAATGGTAAAAAGGGGTCTGAGACAAAAAGACTGCGGGCCATTATCGCCTGCGCGAAGGATTTAGCTATGCTGGGGCTCCTTTTCATCTTTTCATCGTCAAGTGGGGGACATGGCGAGACTGCGCAGTTCGTGCCATCTTCTTTCATGAATACACATTATTCGGATGCCATTCGTAGTTGCTGTGTGAATGACATCGTTTTAAGGATCATTGAATGACCCAACGCCAAGTTATCAACGCCTCCGTCAGTCCCAAAGGCAGCCTGGAAACGCTCTCGCAACGGGAAGTCCAGCAATTGAGCGAAGCCGGTTCCGGCAGCACCTACACCCTCTTCCGCCAGTGCGCCCTGGCCATCCTCAACACCGGCGCCCATGTCGACAACGCCAAGACCATCCTTGAAGCCTACAAGGATTTTGAAATCCGCATTCACCAGCAGGACCGCGGCGTACGCCTGGAACTGCTGAACGCCCCGGCCGACGCCTTCGTCGACGGCGAAATGATCGCCAGCACCCGGGAAATGCTGTTCAGCGCCCTGCGTGACATCGTCTACACCGAAAACGAACTCGACAGCCAACGCATCGACCTGAGCAACTCCCAGGGCATCAGCGACTACGTGTTCCACCTGCTACGCAACGCCCGCACCCTGCGTCCCGGGGTCGAGCCGAAGATCGTGGTGTGCTGGGGCGGGCATTCGATCAACACCGAAGAATACAAATACACCAAGAAAGTCGGCCACGAACTGGGCCTGCGCAGCCTGGACATCTGCACCGGTTGCGGCCCCGGCGTGATGAAAGGCCCGATGAAAGGCGCGACCATCGCCCACGCCAAGCAACGCATCCACGGCGGCCGCTACCTGGGCCTGACCGAGCCCGGGATCATCGCCGCCGAAGCGCCGAACCCGATCGTCAACGAACTGGTGATCCTGCCGGACATCGAAAAACGTCTGGAAGCCTTCGTCCGCGTCGGCCACGGCATCATCATCTTCCCCGGCGGTGCCGGTACGGCCGAAGAGTTCCTGTACCTGCTGGGCATCCTGATGCACCCGGGCAATGAAGGCCTGCCCTTCCCGGTCATCCTCACCGGGCCGAAACATGCCGCGCCGTACCTGGAACAACTGGACGCGTTCGTCGGCGCGACCCTGGGCGATGCCGCCAAGCAGCTCTATCAGATCATCATTGATGACCCGGCCGAAGTGGCGCGGCAGATGACCCAGGGCCTCAAGGCGGTCAAGCAGTTCCGCCGCGAGCGCAACGATGCGTTCCACTTCAACTGGCTGCTGAAAATCGACGAAGGCTTCCAGCGCCCGTTCGACCCGACCCACGAAAACATGGCCAACCTGAAACTGAGCCTCGACCTGCCCACCCACGAACTGGCGGCCAACCTGCGCCGCGCGTTCTCCGGCATCGTCGCCGGCAATGTCAAGGACAAGGGCATCCGCCTGATCGAAGAACACGGGCCCTACCAGATCCGTGGCGACGCGGCGATCATGCAACCGCTGGACCTGCTGCTCAAAGCCTTCGTCGCCCAGCACCGCATGAAACTGCCGGGCGGCGCGGCGTATGTGCCGTGTTATCGGGTGGTGGCGTAAGACTGAGCCATGGCTATCGCGGCGCCCACACATTGGGTTCCCGGCTTTACGCGGGACTTGTGGCCACTGAAGATCCCTGTGGGAGCGGGCTTGGTCCGGGCGGCGTTCCGACGATGGCTTTGTGTCAGGCGACAAGTGTTTTGTGAGTGTACATATCCGTTGCTGCGGTAACGGCCACCTGCGGTTCCGCCCTTACGGCGGGTCACTTTGTAGGAGCGAGCTTGCTCGCGATGGAGGTCAACGATGATGCGGGGAACCTGACACCCTGCGGTGCTCTCAGGTTTTTCGCGAGCAAGCTCGCTCCTACAGAGCCCGCCGCCATCGGCCATCCATGGCTGGGGGCGGCTAACCCGAGGCGGCCTACCGGCCGGCCTGGTTGTTAGGTTCGTTCGTCTGTGAGGTACATGTCGACTGGCCGGCCGCCATCGCGAGCAAGCTCGCTCCCACAGTATTTACGGCGAACACCAATTATTCGAACGACACCAAACCTGTGGGAGCGGGCTTGCCCGCGAAGAGGCCGGCACATCTGGCATTGATGCTGGCTGGCAGGCCGCCTTCGCGAGCAAGCCCGCTCCCACAGGGATCGAGTGCATCTGCAAGATTTCGGTCGGCCGGCAGGTCGCCTTCGCGGGCAAGCCCGTTCCCACAGTTGGGCTGGGTACATTCGAAAGAAATTGGTCGGCTGGCAGGCCGCCTTCGCGGGCAGGCTTGCTCCCACAGTATTTACAGCGAACACCAATTATTCGAACGACACCAAACCTGTGGGAGCGGGCTTGCCCGCGAAGAGGCCGGCACATCTGGCATTGATGCTGGTTGGCAGGCCGCCTTCGCGAGCAAGCCCGCTCCCACAGGGATCGAGTGCATCTGCAAGATTTCGATCGGCTGGCAGGTCGCCTTCGCGGGCAAGCCCGCTCCCACAGTTGAGCTGGGTACATTCGAAAGAAATTGGTCGGCCAGACAGATAATCGGCAATGAACATCACTTTCAGATCCATAGGTTTCAGCTCTCGCCACGGCATGGTCAGATCCTCGGAATCGACCAGTGCCAGTTAAAGACTGTTACCTATGTGCTTGAACTGTTTTGTTACCTATGTGGGTGAGTCATACCAGCGTTTTTTTGGTTACTTTTTTTAGGCGCTTGTAAAAAAAGTGACTCGCCGTAAGGGCGAAACCATAAGCCGCCGTTACCAAAAAAACGGATATGTACACAGTCAACAAAAGACAGGCCGGCTATCAGGCCGCCTCCACGAGCAAGGTTCAAGGCTGCAATGCCTGGGGCCCGGTGGACTGTTCTTTCGGCAGTCCTTCGGTGCCATCGAGGACAACTTTCTCGGCCACGAACTGCCAGTCCTTGTAGCTGGCCATGCCCTTGAAGTCCGCCCACTGGCTGGGAAAGTTATCTTGCTTGAGCGGCTTCTGCTCGGACGGGCAGTACACACCGCTGATCCGCCCGTCGAAATTGCGCATCAGCTCCCACTCGCCACCTGTCATCGGCTCCGGGTACAACTGCCGCAGATGGTGCCTGGCCGTCGGGAAACGCTCGTCCTGCAACAGGTCCTTGAGTTCTTTCGGGTACTGGGCCATACCGGGCGAACTGTGGTAATAGCTGCGCAACGCCTGGGCATATTGCGTACCGACCCAGAGCAACTGGTGTTCGCGATCGCGACGCGAAGCGGTGGCCCACAACTCGCCGGCACTGGCCAGGCCCATGCCTATCACGACGATCAGAAACAGCACACCCAGGTAGGTAAAGCCGTCCTGGCTCGAAGGTTTACCACTCGGAATACAGGCTGCCATCTCGCGCCCTCCCGCTGGCCCCACTCTTGATATCGGCCACCCCACCCGCCACGCCATCCGGTGGCGCGACTATGATCCAGGTATCCTTGCGCTCGGAAATCGGGTCCAGCGGCTGGTTGCGCAAGTAGCGCAGTTCGACCAACTGTTCGATGGAATCGGGATAACGCCCGGTGTCCCCGTAATAGTGATCCAGTGCCTCGCGCATGGACGACAGGCTCTGGTGCAAGGTGGTCTCCCTGGAAGACTCCAGACTGCTGAAGTAGCGTGGCAAGGCGATCGTCATCAGGGTCGCGATGATCGCCATGACCACCATCAGTTCAATCAGGGTAAAACCCTTGTGCCGACGCATAGGCTCACCACTCTCGGTAGGCGATACCGTTGAGACCCTTGCCCCGGGCCTTGGAGTAAACGTCAAAGACGTCCTGGCCCTCGCGCGGGTTCTCAGCCGAACTGTCATAGGAACGCAGGCCCCAGCCGCCGTCGTCGTCACGCTTGACGGCTGCCAGCGGGTCACGGGGGATGCGCCGCAGGAAGTAGAACTTGGCGCCCTTGGGGCTGCGCACGTCACGCACCCCCTCCACCAGCACTTGCAGGTTCGGCGGGTAGCCGCTGCTGTCGAGCGACTTCTCGATGTAGCCCGCGTCGAAGGCTTGTTTGTATGCGTCGATGGCATCGCGGATCTCGTACAGCGCGGTCCGCAGGTCCTGCTCTTTGCCGCGGCGTACCACGGTCTCGGTCAGCGGCGCGGCCATGCCGGCCAGGAGGCCGACCAGGGCGAGCGTCACCACGACTTCGACCAGGGTAAAACCGCGTTGCGAGACGTTCATGATCAAGGCTTCCCAACGGTAACGGTGGTGGCGATCGGGGCGCTCAAGGGGTTGGTCTGAACCGCCGTGTTCATCGAACGGTCCGGTGCCTGGATGTGCATGCTGGTTTCGGTACCGGTCTGGAATTCCATGTCCGACGGGCTCTGGTACGGCAGGTTGCGCACGATCCGCGGGGTGATCGACAGCACCAGTTCGGATTTGATGACGTCGTCCCTGTTGCTGCCGAACAGGCGACCCAGGCCGGGAATGTCGCCAAGGCCGGGAATCTTGTTGCCGGTGGCGCCGTGGTCGTCGCGCACGAGCCCAGCGAGGATCTGGGTTTCGCCGTCATGCAGACGCAAGGTGGTCTGGGCGTTGCGGGTATCGACCTGGACCGGAATGGTGCCCTGAGCGGTCGGCGTCAGCGGCGTGGCGTTACTGACTTCCAGCGCGATCTTGATCGCCACTTCGTTGTTCAGGTGCACGATGGGCTGCACTTCGAGCTTCAGACCGACGTCGAGGTAGGTCACGCTTTCGGTGATCACCGGGCCCTGGGTCGAAGGTACCGAGGTGGCGCTGATGATCGGCACGCGCTGACCGATGTGGATGCGCGCCTGTTCGCGGTTGCTGACCCGAATCACGGGGCTGGCCAGGGTATTGATGTCCTTGTCCTGGGCATTGATCTTGGCCTGGGGCGATGGCGAGATCGTGATGCGGCCGGAGTTGATGCCCTTGAGCTGATCGAGAAGGGTCACCGCCGACCCGTCGCTATTGACCACGCCGAAGGTGTTGGGCCATTGCAGGCCAAGGTCGAGAATGCGTTGGCGGGCGACTTCCATCACTTCCACTTCCAGCACCACTTCCGGGTTGGACTGATCCTGCGATTGCAGGAGTTTTTCCGCCATGCGCACCGCGTCACCGGTATCGCGCATGGTCAGGGTGTTGAGACGCTCATCGACAAACACGTCGCGGGTCTTGAGCATGGTCTTGATCATGTTCAGCGCCGTGTTGGCATCGATGCTGGTCAGGTAGAAGGTGCGCATCACCAGCTCCTGGTAATCCTTGATCTTCTGCGGCGAGTCCGGGTAGATCAGCACGGTGTTTTCATTCACCACTTTCTGATGCAGCTGGTTCTGTTGCAGCAGCAGTTCCACGGCGTCTTCGATACGCACGTCACGTACGAAGATCGTGGCTTTCATGTCCGGGCGCAGGTCCTTGTCGAAGATGAAGTTCAGGCCGGCGACCTGGGACAGCACTTCGAAAATGGTCTTGAGGTTGGCATCGCGAAATTCCAGGGTTACCGGCCGGTCAAGGCGCGTACGCAGTTGCGGGTACTGCACCACGTTGCGGCTCTGCACCAGGCGGATGCTGTCTTGCAGTTCCAGGGCGCCTTCGTTCTTCGGGTCCAGTTCGAGAATCTGTTTGACCTGGCGGTCGGCACCGTAGATGTCACCGCGACGCAGGTCGCCACGGGCCAGTTCGAGCTTCTCATCCATGCTGCGCAGGTAGTCGAGCTGGCGCAGGGCATCCTGGGCACGACGGTTGTTCGGTTCGATGTTCAAGACCCGGCTGTAAGTCATGCGGGCCCCGGCGAAATTACGCTGGGCCCGGTCCATGTCGGCCTGGGAGAGCAACGACGTCACGGCGAGGGCCCGTCCGCTGTTGAGAGCCATGTGCAATTCGGTATCGCGAGGGTTTTCCCGCAATCCCTCTTCGATGCGCGCCAGACCGGCTTCGTACTGGCCCGATTCGATCAGGGCCGAAGCTTCATCCCTGGCGACCTGCGCCGAACTGCATGCGGCCAGCCCTGCGCACAGAATAAGGCTCATCAGCAAACGGGATTTGTTCATTCCGTACTCCCCACAGACAAGGTCTGCGCCAAACGCAGAGGCAGGTAGACCAGGCTCAGTTCCTTGTCGGAAATCCGCTCGATCCGCCAGGTTTCGTCGATGACATCCCCTTTGCGCACGACGTATATTTTTTCGCCGTCCTGCAAAAACACCTGCAGATCGGAACGGTCATGCAACCTGCCGACGAACTGGAAGGGCAACGGTGGTGCAGTGGGGACTTGCACCACCGGCGTAACGACTACCGGTTGTTCAGTGACGGTGCCGGGGGCCGGCGCCGCTATCCAGCTGCGGGCGGCGAACAGGTCGCCTGCCGGGCTCAGGTCCTTGATCGGCGCCAGCGCAGCGGTGCTCGATGCAGCCATCGATGCGCCAGGGGTCTTGCCCTTGGCTGACGTTGCCAGGGTGGTCACCGCAAGGTCGCTATCGTCAGTCTGCTGGAAGTATTCGGGGAGCCAGGCGAGCGCTGCCGCGACACCCAGGAACGCCACCCAACCCACCACGCGTTTGGTATTCATCATGACCTCGACAGGTAAAGGGTCATGCGGATCCGCCCGGTCAGCTCAGTATCGGCGATAGTCTTGCGCTGAAGCTCCACATCCTCCAGCACCACCGCTGGCAACTGGCCGAGCAAGGCGTGCAGGAAACGCCGCAGTTGCGGATAGCTGCCACGTACCGGCAGCAGAATCTGATAACGGGCCAGGTGCGTCTTGGGGTCCACGCCCAGGGAGTATTCACCCCGGGACAAGGTGATGCCTTCCTGGGCGGCCAGGGCGTAGATCTTGTCGATGGCTACGGTGGCCTGGGGCTGGGATGGCAACTTGCTGCGAAAATCGTCGAGCTGGCGCTGCGGCACCACCGGCGCGGCCACGCTGCCGTCTTCGACCTTGGCCAGATACTCGGTGGCTTCGCGAGTCTGCTGGCTGAGGCTTTGCAGCGATTCCCAGTCCGGCAGCAACCCGACCAGGCCATAGCCCAGCGCCAGCACCAGCATGGCCGTCCCTGCCAGCCCCGGAACGCCCAGGCCTTGCAGGTATTCGTGGACAATCAATTTATGGATTTGCATCGCCGATCTCCCAGGTAGCCGACAGGTTGAATTGCACCGGATGCTCCGGCACGTTGGCGACAATTTCGTGGCTCAGCAGCGACACGTCGGACAGCTCGTCGCTGGCTTCGAGGCGACGGTGGAAATCGAGCATGGCTTCCAGGTCCAACGCCTCGGCGCTGATCCGCAGCTGGCCCTTGCGAGCGTCCGGGGTCAGGGTCAGCAGGGCAATGTTGTCCCGCGGCATGGCTTCGAGGGTGGCGAACAGGCGCTCCCAAGGGCGGCGCAACTGCTGGGAGACCTTGCGCATTTCCGCCAGGTTCTGCGCCTGCTCGCGGATTTGCGCCGGGGTCAGGCTGAGCTTGCTGCCGGTATCGCCGGTGAGCACCCGCTGCGTGGTTTGCAGGTGGCCTTGCTGTTGTTCGGCCTCGTTGCTCAAGTGCTGTTGCACCAGAGCGCAAGTCAGTGTCAGCACCACGCCACCGGCCAGCAGGCTCCAGCCCAGAGGGCCTGCACGGCGGCGCGGCTGAAAGTCGAGCATCAGGGGGCGCATGTCAGGCCACCGCCCGAGACATGACGTACAGGCAATCGCGTACGGCCGTCCGGTCTTCTTCGAGGGTGCGCAGATGCACACCGGGCACGTCGGGTGGCGAATCGATACGCGCCGGTGCATGCAGGTAGACATTCAACGGCCGTTCGCTGGTGCAAGCCTGCAACTGGTGTTCACGACCGATCAGCGCGGTCAGCGCGGCATCACTGTCGCTGCTGCCCACCGAACGCACCGAGGTCCAGCGCCCTTCCCGGACCAACAGCAACACGCTGCGTACCGGTTCGGCGACTACGAACAGGAAGTCCCCGGCCTCAAAGCTTTTATCGAAATGGTTGAACGCCGTCATCAGGTACGGCTGCACCGAACGCAGGCGCAAACCGCGAGCGCTAACCAGAGCACGCAGGCGTTCGAGCAAGTCCTGTGGCAGCGCGGTGGCGATGCGGTCGTAACCGGCGGGTTCGGCCGAGAGCACCAGGCTCCAGGGCTGCGTCGGGACACCGTAGAGGTCTTCGAAACACAGTTGGGCGAAGCCCTGCAATTCGGCCGGGCTGCTGATCTGCTCACTCCAGGGCACCAGGCAATAGCGGCTGAAGTGCCCGGAGATCACCACGGTCAGTTCCGCCCTGGCAACGCTGTGTTCGGCCAGCAAACGGTCGAGGGTATCGAGGGCCACCGTCCAGGCCTGGAAGCCTTCGTCGATGTAGCCGACGCTGCCCAGCCATTGGGTTACAGCGCCTTGCCGCAGCCCCAGGCCAACACCGCTGGCGCCGAGCACGGCGACAAATTGCTCACGAGATAAACGTGACACGATTGATCTCCTCGAGCGTCGTCCGACCCTGTTCCACCATCTCCAGCGCCGACTCGCGCAACAGGCGCAAGCCACGTTTGCAGGCGTGCGCCTTGATTTTCGAAATGGGTTGGCGCTCGACGATCATTTGCCGCAATTCGTCGTCCAGGTGCAGCAGTTCGGCAATCGCGCTACGCCCGCGATAACCGGTGCCACGGCAATGCCCGCAGCCCTTGCCGTGGACGAACTGGTAGTGAGCGACCTTTTGCGGATCCAGCCCGGAGACCTCCAGCTCTTCTTGCGTCGGGCTGTAAGGGCTGCTGCAACTGGTACAGACCAGTCGGATCAAACGCTGGGCCAACACGGCATTGAGTGCCGAGACCAGGCTGTAGGGATCGATTTCCATCTGGGTGAATCGGCCGATCACGTCGAACACGTTGTTGGCGTGGATGGTGGTGAACACCAGGTGGCCGGTGAGCGCCGATTGCACGGCGATCTGTGCGGTGTCCGGGTCGCGGATTTCACCGACCATGATCTTGTCCGGGTCATGGCGCAGGATCGAACGCAGGCCCCGGGCGAACGTCAGGCCTTTCTTCTCGTTGACGGGGATTTGCAGCACGCCCGGCAATTGATACTCCACCGGGTCTTCAATGGTGATGATCTTGTCCACCCCGTGGTTGATCTCGGTGATCATCGCGTACAGGGTGGTGGTCTTGCCGCTACCGGTAGGCCCGGTCACCAGCACCATGCCATAGGGTTCGGCGGCCAGCCGGCGCAACTGGCGCAGGGTTTCCTCTTCAAAGCCCAGGGCCTGCAGCTGCACGCCGCAGACCTTGTCCGCCAGGTCCTGTTTGTCGAGAACCCGCAGCACCGCGTCCTCTCCGAAGATACTCGGCATGATCGACACCCGGAAGTCGATCTGCCGGCCACTGATGCCGATCTTGAAACGGCCATCCTGCGGCACGCGTTTTTCGCCGATGTCCAGTTCGGCCATGACCTTGACCCGGGAAATCACTTGTTCGGCGAACTCGCTGCCCTGGATCTTGCTGATGTTGTTGAGCACACCGTCGATCCGGTACTTGATCACCAGGCCGCTGCCAGTGGTGCCGAGGTGGATGTCGCTGGCGTGCATTTTCAGCGCGTCGTACAGGGTCGAGTTGACCAGTTTGACCACGACACTGGAGTCTTCGCTGATGCTGGTCAGGGACAGACTTTGCAGGTTATCGATTTCGGCGCCGGCGTCGCTCTGGGCGTTGAGCGACTCCACCGCATGGAAGCTTTCTTCGTGACGCGCCAGGTAGGCCTTCAGGTCATCGGCATGCACCAGGTACAGCGGTGCGCCTTGCAGACATTCATCGATCCAGGCCAGGCGTGCACTGTCGAAGGGGTCGGCGAACACACCGATGATCGCATCGTTATGACGCAGCAGGATGAATTCGCGCTTGAGGCATTGGGCCAGGGTCACCCGGTCGAACACCGGGGTGGAATTGAACAGGCTGTCGGTGTCGAGCACCGGGTAGTGCAGGGTTACGCCGAGGCATTGAATGAAAGGCATGGGAGCCAGTTCGCACAGCCCCCCCAGGGCGTCCAGCATCCGCTCGCCAGAACTGGTGGCCAGGGCTCGGGCCTGGGCCAGTTGTTCACTGCTGAAACGAGTCGGTGCATATTCCGGTTGGGCCGGTTCTACGGCAAGGGATAGACGGTCCATGGCTTGCTCTCCAACGCCCGGGGCTTTGGGCCCTGTCGACGCGGCGAGCCATTTCGGCGGAGGCCGGAACGTCTTGTCGCGCCACTACTCCCCGGTGAGCAATTGTTCGTCGTCTGGCGCCATGGAGGCCGATGTACTTTTTCGGCGATCTGCCAGCACCCAGCTACCGTCGTACAACTGCAGCGGGAAACTTTCGGTCTTGCTCTGGCGTCGTTCGACGAAGCCTTCGGACGTGCTCATCCCGGCTTTGGGATCGCGCTTTACCCCTAGAAGATCAAGCACCGCACGGGCCAGTTCCGCCAATGGAAACGGTTTGAACAGGATATGGCTGACGCCCAGTTGCCGGGCCCGCTCGCAAACCTCTGCGGTTGGATGCCCTGTGATCAGCACGAAATGACACTTCCTGTTCTGGCGGACGACATCGAGCAGCTGAAAGCCTTCCATATCGGGCAAGCGGTAATCGAACACCATCACATCGGGCGCGAAATCGTCAGCTTCAACGATTCCTTGCGCGCCGTCGTGGGCAATCCGGACTTCCAGTGCTTGCGCCTGCAGGTAACCCTGGAGGTTCTCCGCCAGCAACTGTTCGTCATCAACAACCAGTACTTTGTTTAACAAGGTGGACTCCTTGAAACCGCAGGTCCGGGTATTGAACCTGACGGAGTGCGCGCCCTGACAGGACTAACGCACACTTCATGCCAGGCTGGGTGCCGGTAATTTTAGGTCTTCATCTCCTTGAATTTAAAAACAATGCCTTTTCGTACCGCAATTCCATCCCCCAAAAACGGGGAAAGCGACTGGATTGGCATTGAGTGTTTCCCCCCACTGTTGGGGAACCCCCACTATTTATCGTAAATCCGCTCGACTCGATTGCGCGAGCGCAATGGCACCGATGCCCTCATTGCGGTTAAGCGTAGCCCCACGGTTTCGCCAGTGGAAGTGTCCGCACCGGTCGCTACCTTGATCAGGATATACCGGGCGCAATCGAGCTTCATGATCGGCCTCCGGTCAGGGCTTGGCAGCAATGGGTTTATAGGGCGCGACCAGGTAGAAACGCTGATCCGGCAGATCCACCGTGACGATATGGGCACCGCTCAAGCCCAGGCGCCGGCCCGGACCAAAGCTCATCAGCGGCGTCAGCCCGGTATCGAAGTCATGCAGGCCTTCCAGGGCACTGACCAGCTTCTCGCGACTGGCATCGCGCCCGGCCTGCTTCATGCCTTCGCTGAGCAGCATCATCGAACTGAACGCGCCCACTTGCAGCACCGCGTGCTGGCCGCCGAGACCCTGATTTTCGCGCAACTGGGTCAAGGCCAGACGCCCGGCCAGGGTCCAGTCGCTGGGCACGAACGGAAAGGCCAGGAACACCCGCCGGGAAAATCCGCTGGGCACCTGCATCAGATTGCCCGCCACCTGGTTCGAGGCGGCGAACAGGTAAGGCACCTGCCCCGCCGTTTGCAAGCGCTCGGCCAGTCGACTGAAGCCGCTGCTGCTGCCCAGGTAGAACACCGAGCGCGACCCCAGGGGAAAATCATCCCGGGCCGGGTCATAGGCTTGCAGGCGCACCTTTTGCCAGGCGTGCCCCTGCAAGTACTTGCCGAGTTCCTGCGCCGCCAGTCGTTGGCCGGTTTCGTCCGGGTAGGCGATCAGCGTCGGCCCCTGAAGCACCCGCAGGCTGGCACTGGCGTAGTCGGCCAGGGCGATCAATTGCTCTCGAAGGCCCGGCAGCGGTTCGAATATCTGCGGGCTGGCGTGGGGCGCTCCCTGCAAGGACAGCGGCCCGATCAGGGGAATGCCGGCCCGTTCCAGACGCACGGCGAAGCTCACGTCCAATGCCGGTGCCAGCGGTGCGATCAGGGCAAACACCTGCTCTTCATCGATCAAGCGGTCCAGCGCCTTTTCGGCACTGACGCGGTCGACGCCGGGGTCAAGGATGGTCAGGCGCAACTGCCGGCCATGAATTCCGCCGGCCTCGTTGATGCGCGCCACGCAGCCGTTGAGCACCGCCGCCACCGTGATGCCCTCCTCGCCCAAGGGCCCGGAACCCGGCAACAACGTGCCCAGGTGCAGACTGTCGGGGGCCAGGCCCGGAACGCGGTCTTCGGCCAGGTGCTTGAGGTACGCCATGAGGTTGCGCTGATCGGTCATCGACAACACGAACCGTGGCATCGTCGGATCGAGCCGATTGTTGCCCGGGTCGCGCCCTTCCTGCACCGCCCGCGCCAAAGTGCTTTCGCTGTAGGCCGGATAACTGCGGCCATTGATGTGCTGCTGGCCCTGGCTGCTGGCCAGTCGCGACCAGCGCAGGTCCGGCGGTCGCACTTCGCCTTCCGGGCGTCCGAGGCCATCTTCGCCATGACAACTGGCGCACGGCAGGCGGGTGGCCGGCAGCAGCATGCCCGCTGCGCCGACCCGGACCATGACCGGATCGCCGCTGGCCGACACACCTTCGTGGTACAGCCGTTTACCGGCACTTTCACTGAGGCTCAGCGGCAGTGCCTGGGCCGTGAGCGCGATACCGCCGAAAAGCAGCAGGCCAAGGACGAGGGCAGTATTCATGGCCGTGGCTCAGCGGCCGGCCACGGGCATTGTCAGCAACTGCAAGCGCTGGGCAATGGCGGCGGCCGGGGCGGCGGGACGGATTTTGCTCCTGCACTTGTTCGCCACGTCACTGACGATCAACCGGGTGGAGTGTTGCGCGGGGGTCGGCACGATCTGGTCGATGTGACCCCATACAAGGCCCTTTTGCACCTTGTCGTCGGTAAGAAAAAACCAGTGGGGCCCATCGATGCCCTGTTTCAAGGTGCAAGCCTTGAGTACCGCCGCAGTGTTGCGCAGCGGATCACTGGTAAGGGAGATAAAGGTGCTGCGGTTCTGGTCGTGCAAGGGTGTGTCGGGGAAGCAGGTTTTCCTGTCGAAGGCGCTCATGGCTGATGCTCCATGGCGATGGCGGTGTGCTTGGCGTGGGCGTTGCGTTCACCCCTGAGCCTCTCGACGGCCCGGGCCAGCTCCGTCGGATCGGTGAGACCGTAGTAGCGGGTCCAGATACGGTTGTTGCCGTCCCCCACCAGAATCAGCGGCGAGTGGTTCTCGAAGCCACCGCTGTAGGCGCCCAGGCCCTTGAGGGTGGCATCGACCGACTGCTGCGAACCGGTCAGCCAGCTCCAGCCCGGCCCCTTCTGGAAGGTGCGGGCGTAGTCGTTCAGGCGTTGGGGATCATCACGCTGCGGGTCGATGCTGATCGACACCAGTTGCACCTCGGTGCCGACCCGCGCGCCCAACTGTTTTTGCACCCGGCCCATGATCGAGGACACCACCGGACAGACCGTGGTGCAGTTGGTGTAGATGAAACCCATGACCACGATCTTGTTGCCCACCAGGTCTTTTTCCAGGCTGACGACCTTGCCGTTCTGGTCCAGCAGGGCCACGTCGGCAAACCTGATCCGGGCGGTCTCCGGGCTGGCGGTGCTGGCCGTCATGTCGTGCCCGGTGTGCTCGTCCATCGAGTGAGCCAGCGCCTGGTCGATACCGAAGGCCAACAGGCAGAACGTCAGCAGGCCGCGATACGCGAATCGGTCCATGTCTGTTTCCTCTTGGTGGTGTATCGCCACTTCTCGACAAATCGACCGGAGCAATCCGCATGCCACAAAAAAATACGTTATTAATCATCTTGTTATAGTCACGACTGGATAGAACGGGGGGATATTCCCCACCCAGTCCCCCCACTTTTTCTCCGGGGCTACCATTCCCCACTATTGGGGAAAATTCCCCGGGCTTTCGATCACAGCGGCGAATCCGCGGGCAGCCCCTGCAAACGCCGATACTGGTTCAGCACGCTGGGCACATAACGCTGGGTTTCGGCGAACGGCGGGACCTCGTTGCCCCGGCTGAGCACCGCTTGCGGGCCGGCGTTATAGGCCGCCACGGCGAGGCGGATATCGTTGTCGAACATCGTCATCAGGCGCTTGAGATAGCGGGCGCCGCCCTGGATGTTGGCCTTGGGGTCGTAGGCATTGGTCACACCCATTTCGCGGGCGGTGGCGGGCATCAGTTGCATCAGTCCGCGAGCGCCCTTGGGTGAGGTGGCGCGGGCGTTGTAGCGCGATTCGGTCTTGATCACTGCGTGAATCAGCGCCGCCGGCAGTTCGTTGGCCGTGGCCGCCGCCGCCACCAGCTCGGCATAGGGTTGCGCGGCGATCATCTGCGGTTGCTGATCGAGGCTGACCACCGCCGCATCGGGCTCACGAATCACCCGTTCATAGTGGCGTCCGGGGCGGTGGACATTGGACAGGACGTAGCTGCCATTGGCGTCCACGGAAACAAACACATCGGCCTGTGCGGCACCGGCCAACACAAGAAGACCCAACAATCCGGTGGTGAGTGTTTTCATTGTTATACCTCCCCTTCCCGGCCCCGAAAATTGGGGGTATTGCCCCAATGGCCAGTCGTGCACCAGCCATACGCAAGCACTGTGCCGCAAGCGAGAAAGCCCGTAGAACGGGGGGTGCACAAAGGTCGGCAATCGTGAGCATGGCAATTGCATGCTCTTGCATAGCAACTACATGGCAACTCTGCTGCCGACTGTTATGAGGTCATCATGAATCAGCGACTGTGTTTTGCCCGGCGAATCCAAAGCGGGTTCACCTTGCTCGAACTGTTGGTGGTGCTGGTGGTACTGGGGTTGTTGGCCGGCATCGTGGCGCCGAAGTATTTCGCCCAACTCGGTCGTTCCGAAGTGAAAGTGGCCAAGGCGCAAATAGAAGGTTTGAGCAAGGCCCTGGACCTTTACCGCCTGGAGGTCGGCCATTACCCATCGACCGAACAGGGTTTGCAGGCACTGGTCACCGCCCCCGCCGACGAACCGCGCTGGACCGGCCCGTACCTGCAGAAAAAACTCCCGCAAGACCCCTGGGGCCGCAACTACAGCTATCGCTATCCCGGTGAAAACAGCGAGTACGACCTGTTGTCCTTGGGCAAGGACGGGCAGCCCGGTGGCGAAGGCGAGAACGCCGAAGTCACCAACTGGAACTGACGGGAATGGCGACCATGCGCTTTCATCTCAAGGCCGTTGGCAAGGCCGGTGTGGTCTCGATGACCGTCGAGGCACCGGGGCACAGCGAAGCCAGGCGCATCGCCGAAGACCAGGGCCTGCGGGTGGTCAGCCTGCACGCCGAGCGTCATTGGCGCGCGTTGCGCCTGCACAAGCGCGAGACGTTCAACCTGGTGTTGTTCAGCCAGGAGCTGACCACCTTGCTCAACGCCGGCCTGCCGTTGATCGATGCGCTGGAAAGCCTGGCGGAAAAGGAAAACGCGCCACAGGCCCGCAAAACCTTGAACGAACTGGTCCGCCTGCTGTACGAGGGCAAATCGTTTTCCAAGGCCTTGGGGCAGCTGGCGGCGGTGTTCCCGCCGCTGTACGTAGCGCTGGTGCAGTCCAGCGAGAAGACCGGCGCCGTGGGCGATGCCCTGGGCCGCTATGTCAGCTATCGCCAGCGCATGGACGAGGTTCGCCAGAAGATCATCAGCGCGTCGATCTACCCCTTGCTGCTGCTGGTGGTGGGCGGTGGCGTGGTTTTGTTTTTGATGGGGTATGTCGTACCGCGCTTCAGCCTGGTATTTGAAGGGCTGGGGTCGAACCTGCCATGGATGTCGCAGATCCTGATGAGCAGCGGCATGTTCCTGCACGCCCACCAGGGTGAGTTCTTCGGTGGCTTGCTGGCCATCATCGTCGCCCTCACCCTGCTCCAGCGCCAGCCGGCCTTTCGTCGGGGGCTGGACCGCCTGATCGAAAAGCTCCCCGCGGTGCACCAGCGCATTTTCATGTATGAGTTGGCACGCTTCTACCGCTCGCTGGGGATTCTGCTGCAAGGCGGCATCCCCCTGGTCACCGCCATGGGCATGGTCCGCGGCCTGCTCAGCGTCGCCTCCCGCACGCGCCTGGACCAGGCCTGCGACCGGGTGCGCGAGGGGCAATCACTCTCTGCCGCGCTGGAACTCAATCACCTGGTGACCCCCGTTTCCCTGCGCCTGCTGCGCGCCGGCGAACAGTCCGGCAACCTCGGGCAGATGATGGAGCGCAGCGCCGACTTCTACGACGAGGAAATCAGCCGCTGGATCGAATGGTTCGTGCGGCTGTTCGAACCCTTGCTCATGACCTTCATCGGCCTGTTGATCGGGGTGATCGTGATCCTGATGTACATCCCGATTTTCGAGTTGGCCTCGAGCATTCACTGACCCTCTGCAACAGGGCCCGGTTGTACGTCGCTTTTTCAACGTTCCAGCCGAATAAATCGGTTCGCTGAACTGTTCATCAAGTTCCCACGGGGAAAAAAAGCAGCACATTGCAATACTCATCAACGTTCCAATCTGAATCAAAAGACGGAGAACGACATGCTCATCAATAAGCTTTTACTGGCAGTAGCTATTGGCGCGGTTCTGTCGGCGTCTACCGTGTTGATTCCGGACAGCCTGTCCGGAGTTTCCAGTGCTCAGGCCAAGGATGGGGGTAGTGGTGGTGGCGGTGGTGGCGGTAGTGGTGGTGGTGGCGGCGGAGGCAGTCACGGTGGTGGTGGCAGCGGTGGAGGCAGTGGAGGCGGTGGCGGCGGCAGTGGAGGCGGCAGCGGTGGCGGTGGCGGTGGCGGTGGCGGTAGTCACGGTGGAAGCGGCAGTGGCGGCAACAGCGGCAGCGGCCACAGCGGCGACCATGGCAGCAACAGTGGCCATGGCAGTGCCAACAGCGGTTCGAGCCACTCCGGATCCACCTCGTCCTCAGGACGCAGCGGCACCCATGATGAACCCGGGGATGACCGTGGCGTTCATGCCAATGGCGAGCCAGGCGACGACCGTGGCGTTCATGCCAATGGCGAGCCAGGCGACGACCGTGGCGTACATGCCAATGGTGAGCCAGGCGATGACCGTGGCGTTCATGCCAATGGCGAGCCAGGCGATGACCGTGGCGTTCATGCCGAACCCGGGGATGACAAAAGGAGCTGATTCCTACTGATTCACATACAACACAACCCCCCTGTGGGAGCGGGCTTGCTCGCTCCCACAGTAGATTGTGTGAACCCTATCCTTACAATCCACCCTCAGACTGATCCAGCGCCTCGCGCAAGAACCCGACCAGCGCCTGTACCGGCCGCGAACTCTGACGATGCTGCGGATACACCGCCGACAGCGTCAGCGGTCCGGGGCAAAAATCCTCCAGTACCTCCACCAGCCTTCCATCCTTCAATGCCGAACCGACAATGAACGTCGGCAAATACGTAATTCCCAGCCCGGCGATCGCCGCGTCCTTGAGCACCTCGCCGTTGTTGACCCGCATCCGCCCGGTGACGTTGACAGTCAGCGGCTTGCCCTGCCCCGCAAACCGCCATTGCACCTGTCGACCGTGGCCGTACGGCAAGCAGTCGTGACCGTGCAAGTCTTCAGGCTTGAGCGGTGTGCCGCGTTCGCTCAGGTACGCCGGGCTTGCGCAGTACACCCGTTCAATGGAGGCAATGCGTCGGGCGATCAGTGTCGAGTCTTCCAGTGTGCCGATGCGTAGCGCCAGGTCGTAGCCCTCACCGAGCAAATCCACGGGACGATCGCTCAAATCCATCTCCACCGTCACGTCGCGATAGCGCTGCAAAAACACCGGCAACAGGCACCCCAGATGCGCCAGTGCGAACGACAGTGGCGCACTCACCCGAATGGTCCCCCGTGGCTCGGTGGTCTGGCCGGCGATGCCCTGCTCCACTTGCTCGACTTCGCTGAGCAGGCGCAAGGCTGATTCGTAATAGCTCTGCCCCAGCGGCGTGACGTCCAGTCGCCGGGTCGAGCGATTGAGCAAGCGCACGCCCAGACGCTCTTCGAGTTGCATCAAGCGGCGGCTGACAAACTGCTTGGACAGCCCCAGTTGATCGGCGGCCGCCGTGAAGCTGCCGGAGTCCATGACCTGGCAAAAAATACGCATATCTTCGAAGGGGTTCATTGTCACTTCCCGGTTGACAGTCAAACACTTTATAGCTGCTTTTTCCCTTCCAGGCATCCTATTAATCTGTGTTCACGGTGTTGCTCAAGCCTGAATCACAGAGCTGGCAGCGACCTCATCCCAAGACTCTCAACGCCATCGGTTAAAAAGGATTTACCCATGAACCTCATCCAGAAAACCCTGACCGCCTCCCTCCTCGCCCTCGCCGTAGGCAACGCTTTTGCCGCAGGCAGCCCGGGTGTCGAACACAACACCCAGGCCTTCCTCGAAGCCCTCGCCGCCGGCGGTGGCAAACCACTTGAACAACTGAGCCCGAAAGACGCCCGTGGGGTACTGACCGGTGCCCAGGCATCCGTGAAGGTTGATCTGACCGGCGTGGAAGTCAGCGACAAGGCAATCAAGGTTGACGGTCAGACGATCAACCTCAAAGTGGTGCGCCCAGCCAAGGTCAAAGGTGAACTGCCGGTGTTCATGTTCTTCCACGGTGGCGGTTGGGTGCTGGGGGATTTCCCTACTCACCAACGCCTGATTCGTGACCTGGTGGTGGGTTCCGGCGCGGTCGCGGTGTACGTCGACTACACGCCGTCGCCGGAAACGCATTACCCGACCGCGATCAACCAGGCCTATGCCGCGACCCGCTGGGTGGCCGAACACGGCCAGGAAATCGGCGTCGACGGCAAACGCCTGGCGGTGGCCGGCAACAGCGTCGGCGGCAACATGGCGGCAGTCGTGGCCTTGATGGCCAAGGAACAGAAAGCCCCGGTCCTGCGTTTTCAACTGCTGATGTGGCCGGTGACCAACGCACAGTTCGATAGCGCGTCGTACCAGCAATTTGCCGAAGGCCACTTCCTGACGCAAAACATGATGAAGTGGTTCTGGGACAACTACACCACCGACGCCGGTGAACGTGCGCAGATTCATGCCTCGCCGCTCAACGCCAGCACCGAACAGCTCAAAGGCCTGCCGGCCGCCCTGGTGCAGACCGCCGAATTCGACGTGCTGCGCGACGAAGGTGAAGCCTACGCCCGCCACCTCGACGCAGCGGGAGTGCCGGTGACTTCGGTACGCTACAACGGCATGATCCACGACTTCGGTCTGCTCAACCCGCTGAGCCAGATTCCGCAAGTGAAGGCGGCGGTGCGCCAGGCTGCGCTGGAGCTCAAGACTCACTTGAAGTAAGCCCCTACCCTTCACCGCACACTGGTGAAGGGCTTTTCTGTGGGAGCGAGCTTGCTCGCGATGACGGCATCACATTCAGCATTGAAGTTGACTGATCCTCCGCCATCGCGAGCAAGCTCGCTCCCACAATAGGTTCCCTCACTACAAAAACGCTCTCCACCTGCGCGACCTCATTTCTACCGGAGCATTCCCATGTCCTTTCTCCTCGGTCACCTGCTCTCCCTGAGTACCCTGCTGCTGGCCATCGATGCCCTGCTCTGGCACCTCGCGCCATTCAAGCATCGCGTCAGCCGGGTCGGCGTGCGCCTGGCGCTGTTTGTGCTGTTCAGCGCGGTGCTCATCAACGCCGGCGTCAGCCCGTTGCAGGCGCCCTTGTTTGCCGATGATCAGGTGGCGCAGCTGGGGGCCACCGCCCTGGGGATTCTCTGGTGGCTGTACGCCGCGCGGGTGCTCACCGAAGTGATCGGCCTGGCCCTGATGCGGCGCATCGGCCACAGCGGCCGGCTGCTGCAGGATGTCATCGGAGCTCTGGTGTTCCTGATTGCCGTGGTGGCCGCCGCCGGCTACGTACTGGAGCTGCCGGTGAAAGGTTTGCTGGCGACCTCCGGCGTCGTCGCCATCGTGGTGGGCCTGGCATTGCAGAGTACCTTGAGCGACGTGTTCTCCGGCATCGTGCTCAACACCACCAAGCCGTACCAGGTCGATGACCGGGTTTCCATCGACGGCATTGAAGGCAAGGTGCTGGACATCAACTGGCGTGCCACCCACCTGCTGACCAGCGCCGGCAGCACTGCGGTGGTGCCGAACTCCGTGGCGGCCAAGGCAAAGATCGTCAACCTCAGCCGCCCGTTCAATGTGCACGGCGTGTCGATCAGTATTCTGGTGCCCAACCATATCCGCCCGCGCCGGGTACTCGATGCGCTGGACCGCACCCTTCAGGGCAGCAGCAGCCTGCTGCTCGATCCGCCGCCGAGAGCCGTGCTCAAGGAGGCCGGCGAAACCATGTCCGAATACGTGGCCAGCGGCTTCATCGCCGAATTGGGCAAAAAGGGTGAAGTGCGCAATCAACTGTTCGACCTGGCCCATCGGCACCTCGAAGCGGCAGGCATTTCCCGGCAACCCGATGGCGTGATCGAGCCATCGACCCGCGCACGGGCCTTGCTCGACGAAGTGAAAATTTTCCGTTCCCTGAGCACCGAGGAACGGGATCGTCTGGCCCAGAACATGGTGGCGCAGCAATACGCGGCCGGTGATGTGGTGCTGGATCTGGAGGAAGTGCCGGACAGCCTGTTCGTCATCGCCACCGGCGTGGTCAGCGCCACCGTCCCCGACGGCGGCACGCAGATCGAAGCCGGGCGCATGGGGCCGAGCGAAGTCATGGGCGAACAAAGCATCCTCGCCGACACGCCGTCCCAGGCACGGTTCACCGCCATGACCTCAAGCATCATTTACCGCCTCGACAAATCCCTGACCCGCAGTTGCATGGCGCAACGACGGGAAGTCGACCGGGCGTTGAACAAGCTGCAAGCGGTGCGCCAGCAGAACAGCCGGATGGCGTTGATGGCCAAACCGGTGGTGGTCAAGAGAGGAGGGTTTTTGAGTTGGTTGCAGAGTCGCTGATCCACGGCTCCCACAGGTCAGATCTTACTTCGCAGTGAACTTCATGTAGCTGTTGATCAGGTTGCGATAGTTCGGCAGGCGTTCCGACAGCAGGTTGGCCAGGCCTTCCATGTCGTTGCGCCAGTCACCTTGCAGCTCGCAGGCCACGGCGAACCAGTTCAGCAAATGTGCACCGGCGGCCGACATGCGCGCCCAGGCCGCTTGTTGCACGGTGGTGTTGAAAGTGCCGGAAGCGTCAGTCACCACAAACACTTCAAAGCCTTCGGCAATGGCCGACAGGGTCGGGAACGCCACGCACACGTCGGTTACCACACCGGCGATGATCAGTTGCTTGCGACCGGTGGCCTTGATCGCCTTGACGAAGTCTTCGTTGTCCCAGGCGTTGATCTGGCCCGGGCGGGCAATGAACGGCGCGTCCGGGAACTGCGCCTTGAGCTCCGGCACGATCGGACCGTTCGGACCGCTGTCGAAACTGGTGGTGAGGATGGTCGGCAGTTTGAAGAACTTGGCGATGTCGCCCAGTGCCAGCACGTTGTTCTTGAACTCGTTGGGCGAGAAATCCTGCACCAGCGAGATCAGACCGGTCTGGTGGTCGACCAGCAAGACCACGGCATCGTCTTTGTTCAGGCGTTTGTACGGAACGTTGCTCATTGGAAGCTCCTTGAGGGATGGTTATTGCATACCGCGCCGCCCTGTTGGGGCGGCGCTTTTTTGAATTCGTCAGAAGGCAAAACACGAACAGCCAAAGGCGCCCCAGAAACCGGCGAAATCACTGACCGGCGCGTTCGACAGTCGCGCCCGTTCATGGCTGTGGGAATGCACCGCGCACGGGCCGCTGCAATGGTGAACCTGGGCCTGCATCGGCGACGTCGGGCGCCAGTGACCCGGCACCTTCACCACCGGCGACCAGTCCGGCAGCACCGGCACGCTGGCCGGCCCGAGCTTCTCGAAGTCACCGGCGCCGTACACCACTTTGCCGCCGACCACGGTCAACACCGATTCGATCCACTTGATCGCCTCTTCATCGACGTTGAAGAAATCCGCGCTGAGGGCCGCGACGTCGGCCAGTTGCCCGACCTTGATCTGGCCTTTCTTGCCCTGCTCGGACGAGAACCAGGCGCTGCCGTGGGTAAACAACTCCAACGCAGTCAGGCGTGGAAGGCCTTCGGCGTGCAACTCCATGCCGCCAACGGTGCGGCCGCTGACCATCCAGTACAACGAGGTCCACGGGTTGTAGCTCGACACCCGCGTCGCATCGGTACCGGCGCCCACCGGCACACCTTCGGCCAGCATGCGTTTGATCGGTGGCGTGGCTTCGGCCGCTTTTGCGCCATAACGCTCGACGAAATATTCACCCTGGAATGCCATGCGATCCTGGATCGCAATGCCGCCACCCAGCGCCCTCACCCGCTCGATGTTCTGCGGGGTAATGGTTTCGGCGTGGTCGAAAAACCATGGCAGGCCGTTGAACGGAATGTCGCGGTTGACCTTCTCGAACACGTCGAGCATGCGGCTGATGGATTCGTTGTAGGTAGCGTGCAAACGGAACGGCCAGCGATGCTCGACCAGATGGCGCACCACCGGCTCCAGCTCGGCTTCCATGGTTTGCGGCAGGTCCGGGCGCGGTTCGAGGAAGTCTTCGAAGTCCGCCGCCGAGAACACCAGCATTTCCCCGGCGCCGTTGTGCCGCAGGAAATCGTCGCCCTGGTGCAGCTTCACGCTGCCGGTCCAGTTCTTGAAGTCAGTCAACTCTTCCTTGGGCTTCTGGGTGAACAGGTTGTAGGCGATGCGCACGGTCAGTTGCTCGTCCTTCGCCAACTGCTCGATCACCTGGTAATCATCCGGATAGTTCTGGAAACCGCCGCCGGCATCGATGGCGCTGGTCAGGCCCAGGCGATTGAGTTCGCGCATGAACTGGCGGGTCGAGTTGACCTGATACTCCAGCGGCAGCTTCGGCCCCTTGGCCAGGGTCGAGTACAGAATCATCGCGTTGGGCCGCGCCACCAGCATGCCGGTCGGCTCGCCATTGGCGTCACGCACGATCTCGCCACCCGGTGGGTTCGGCGTGTCGCGGGTGTAACCGGCTACGCGCAACGCGGCACGGTTGAGCAAGGCACGGTCGTACAGGTGCAGCACGAACACCGGCGTGTCTGGCGCCGCCTGGTTGAGCTCGGCCAGGGTCGGCATGCGCTTCTCGGCGAACTGGAATTCGTTCCAGCCACCGACCACCCGCACCCACTGCGGCGTCGGCGTGCGGTCAGCCTGGTCCTTGAGCATGCGCAGGGCATCGGCCAGGGACGGCACGCCTTCCCAGCGCAGTTCCAGGTTGTAGTTCAAGCCGCCGCGGATCAGGTGCAAGTGCGAGTCGTTGAGCCCGGGAATCACGCAGCGGCCCTTGAGGTCGATCACTTGGGTGTTCGAGCCACGCAGGGCCATGGCCTCGGCATCGCTGCCCACCACAACAAAGCGACCGTCGCTGATCGCCACGGCGCTGGCGAGCGGTTTTTCGCGGTCGACGGTATGAAATTGACCATTGAACAAAATCAGATCGGCGTTCATCACGGTTCCTCGTGCAAAGTGGCGGGAGACAGCCAGGGCGCGAACAAGCGCGTCGCCATGGGCATGAAGATGTAAACCACCGACAGCACGATGGTCAGGGTGATCAGGAACGTGGCCACCACGTAGTTGGAGAGCAAGGCGTTGAGCCGTAGCAGCGGCCCCCAGAGCAGCGGCACCAGCAAGGTGTGCGGCAGGATCACCAGCAACGTCACCACGGCCTGCTTCCAGCGCGGCGGTGGCGTACCGGCTTCGGCCTGGGGCGAGAACCAGAACTCGTTGACCGGATTGACTTCGGTCTGGTCGCCATCGGCCAGCATCGGCGCGGCTTCGTCGACCAGCTCCTGGCGCTGCGGCGAATCGAGCCAGCGCTGCATCGCCTCAGTCGAGCAAAAGCGCAGCACGCAGGTGTAGGTGTCGAGGCCGGCGTTCTTGCCGCGCACCACGTCCACGCCCAAATGCCCGACACTCTGCGCGGCCACCTTGACGATGTTGCGCAGCCAGGCTTCATAAGGCACTTCAAAACCGGCCTTGACCCGGTGCTTGACGATCAAGGTCACCACCTCATCAGGCCCGGGACTTGTCGGTTCACGGCGATTGAGATCAGACATAACGCAAGGCTCCGGCAAAACGAACATTGAGCGCGAGCCGTCCCGGCCCGGCGATGAGAATACTGGTGAACACAATCAGCAACAGCCAGCCGAACTGGCCTTCGAAGAGGGTCCACTGCGGATGCACGATCAACATCGACACCCACAGCAAAAACAGAATAGGCAAACTTGCCAGACGCACCAGCAACCCGGCGACAATCAGCAGCGGGCACACCACCTCGGCGAAAATCGCCAGCACCAGCGTCAGGTTCGCCCCCAGGTGGAAAGGGTCTTCGATGTTTTGCAACTCGGCACTGTAGTGAAGCAGCTTGGGCAAACCGTGCACCCACAACAAAAACAACCCGCCGCTGACCCGCAGGAACAGCAACCCCCAGTCTTGCGCCCGATCATCGCGTCGCGAAGCGTCCATGGCCCACCCGCACAAATGAAAAACCACCGACGCCCATGCGCCGGGACTGGATTCGATAATGATGGGACGGGGGAAGGAAAAATTGAATGTGCGTGCTCTGTTTGCGAGCACGCCGCGCTCTGCAAATCACACAAAATCCTGTGGGAGCGGGCTTGCTCGCGAAGGCTGTGTGTCAGGCGATGATTATTTTGTGGGTGTACATATCCGTTGCTGCGGTCACGGCCTCTGGCGGTTGCGCTCTTACAGCGGGTCACTTGGAAAAGCGGAACGCCGCCCGGCCCCAAGTAACCAAGGGCTCTTGCCCCTGACATTCGGTGCCTCGCCCAGGCTCGGCATGCCCTCGCTCCGGTCCTGCTCCGTGGGCCCGCCGCCATCGGCCATCCATGCCGGGTTGCCCACTGCGCAGAACCTGCGCTCGGCCTCACGAGGGGGCAAGAAGATCAAAAGCCAAAGCAAAAGCAAGGCGGCCGACCGGCCTGATCGCGGGGTTCGTTCGCCTGTGAGAATTGAGTTGACTGACAGGCCGTCATCGCGAGCAAGCTCGCACACAGGAATCGGGGACATCCGCAAAACTCTGGTCGGCTGACAGGCCGCCTTCGCGGGCAAGCCCGCTCCCACAGGATCGAGGTACATCCGCCAGATTCAGGTCGGCTGGCAGGCCGCCATCGCGGGCAGGCCCGCTCCCACAGGATCGAGGTACATCCGCCAGATTCAGATCGGCTGGCAGGCCGCCTTCGCGGGCAAGCCCGCTCCCACAGTTGGGCTGGGTACATTCGAAAGAAATTGGTCGGCTGTCAGGCCGCCTTCGCGGGCAAGCCCGCTCCCACAGTTGGGCTGGGTACATTCGAAAGAAATTGGTCGGCTGGCAGGCCGCCTTCGCGAGCAAGTCGGATCGCCGCACCGTCGCGCCCACAGAAGAGCAGAGCAGAAGCAGATCCGCGTACCCCCACGCTCCTCACCACTCATCAGGCCGAGCGTTAGCTCGCCTGCAGCTTTTGATCTTGATCCACCCGCCCCCTCGGGAGGCTGAGCGCAGGTGTTCATCCGGGGATGGGCGCGCAGCGCCGTTCGACGCAGTCGAACTCATTGCATGTAGGTCGAAGCGAAGCCGACCGGAGGGCAATGCCCCCGGATGAATGCCGGAGCGAAGGAACCCCGAGCCTCAGCGAGGGGCCGTACGTAAGGGCGAAACCATAGGCCGCCGTTACCGCAGCAACGGATATGCCCCCAATCAGGAGGTAATATCCAATGCCACCGACATAAACTGACCGATCCGCGACCGCAACCAACGCTCCGCCGGATCATTGTCATGCACCCCGCTCCAGGCCATCGACAACTGCGCCGCCTCAATCTCGAACGGCGGATCCTCGGCCCGCAACCCACACCCCTCCACCAACGCACACGCCGCATAATCGGGCACAGTGGCAATCATCTCGGTACCGGCGAGCAACGCCCGCAACCCACTGAACTGCGGCACCCCCAGCACGACACGACGACTACGCCCGACCTTCGCCAGATCCAGATCGATATTGCCACTCAAGTCCCCCGAAAACGACACCATCGCATGGGGCCGCTCGCAGTACTCATCCAGGGTCAACGTTCCCGGCCGGGTATCGCCGCGCAGCACTTTGCAGGGAATATCGCGCAGCTTCTTGCGCTTGGCATTGGCCGGCAAATCCGTGGTGTAACTCACGCCTACCGAGATCTCCCCCGACGCCAGCAGCGCCGGCATCAACAGGTAATTGGCCCGCCGCACGACCACGACAATGCCCGGTGCTTCCTCTTGCAACTGACGCAACAACGGCGGAAACAAACCGAACTCGGCATCGTCCGACAGCCCGATGCGGAACACATCGCAACTGGTTGCCGGATCGAATTCCTTGGCCCGGCTGACCGCACCGGAAATGGTGTCCATCGCCGGCTGCAATTCCTTGAGAATCGCCAGCGCCCGCGCCGTCGGCTCCATGCCGCGACCGTTGCGTAACAGCAACGGATCGTCGAACAGATCGCGCAAACGACCCAGCGCGGCACTCACCGCCGGCTGGCCCATGAACAGTTTTTCCGCGACACGGGTCAGGTTCTTTTCGAACATCAGGGCTTCGAAAATCACCAGCAGGTTCATGTCGACGCGACGCAGATCGTTACGGTTCATAGGCACGGGTTCCTTGTATGTTCGGCCAGGCGCGAGTGCTCTGGACTTTACTCGATCAACGGCACGTTTGCCGCTCGTTTGTACGGCCCGTACTCCACCGGCACCCACTCGAAATGCTTGCCTTGGGCGGTGATATGACCGATGCCGGGGAATGGCAGGTGCGCAGCCGTCACCCAGGTCTTGCTGGCGGCCGCGGCACCGAACACCTGGTTGCGACTGTTGATCGCTTGCCGGCTGTCGACGTCGAAACCGATCGATACCTCAGGGTGCAGGAACTGCACGGCGAGGTTGTGCACCAGGTCGCCCATGAACAGGATGCTTTGCCCTTGAGACGTGAAACGGTACGTGGTGCTGCCCGGCGTGTGCCCGGCTTCCAGCTGCGCCTCGACCACACCCGGCAGCGGTGACTGGCCGGGGATGAAGGTCTTGAAACGGCCAGCGGCAACGTAAGGCGCGGTGGAGTCCTGGGCCACCTTGAAGAAGCCCTTGGCCGCTTCCGGTGCCTTGGCCAATGCCTGCGGGTCGAGCCAGTAGTCGGCTTCGGCCTTCGCCGCGTACACCGTGGCGTTGGCGAACACCGGTTGCTGCTGGCCGTCCACCAGACCGCAGACGTGATCCAGGTGCAGGTGAGTGATCAGGATGGCGTCCACCTGCTCCGGTTTGTAGCCGGCCGCTTGCAGGTTGGCCGGTAACTGGCCGGCGGTAGGACCGATGCACTGCCCTGCCCCGGTATCAATCAGAACAAGCTGTTGACCGGTGTTGACCACAAAGGCGTTGAAGGCGGTCTGTACACCCTGGGTTTCAATCGAACGACGGGCCAGCAGTGCGCGGATCTGGCTCTGGCTCATGCCTTGCAACAGCTTCGGCGACAGGTCGTTGTAGCCGTCGAACAGCGCCGTCACTTCGTAATCCCCCAGCGCCAGCCGGAAGTAACCGGGTACTTGCGTGCCCACCTGCGCGGGCGCCTGGGCCAGTGCGCTGGCGGATATCAGAACCAGGCCGATGGCGCCCAGCGTTCCCTGCCATGTCCGTTTCATCTGCTCACCTTTTCAAGCCAACCGGCGGTCCGTTATGGCCCGCTCCACGTTGCGCATCTTGTGCCAATCGCCGTTACTTGCACTTGCAGCGATGTGCTCTGTTCACACCTTCGGGCATGGAATTAACAACGTTTAACTCGTCAGCCACTCGGGCCGCCTCCAACAATGAAGCCCTCAGCGCAGAACTGTTTTTTCCAGAGTAACGGTGCTGATCGCTCGAACCGGGCGCCAGCGCTTTTCCTCCCCCGACCGGACAATGGCCATGGCTTACCCACAGCACACCACCGCCCACGCACCTGCCAGCGAACCCCGCAAGACCAACACCGGCGGCCTCAGCCCGCAACGCGAAAAACGGATTAAACAACTGATCCTCGAACGCCTCGGCGACAGCCTGGAAGTCACCGAACTGGCACAGGCCTGCGCCCTGTCGCGCAGTCATTTTTCCCGCGCGTTCAAGTGCAGCACCGGCCTCTCGCCGCAAGAATGGATCCGCCAGCAGCGCATTGCCCTGGCCAAGCAATTGATCCAGTACACCGATATGAGCCTTACGCAGATCAGCCTCGAATGCGGCTTCTGCGATCAGGCGCACTTCTGCCACATCTTCACCCGCAGCGAAGGCATCAATCCGTTTGCCTGGCGCTGTCAGTTTGTCCGCCGCAACGGCAAAAGATCGCAGCCTTCGCCAGTTCCTGCGGGCATCCACGCTAGCGTGTAGGAACTGGCGCAGGCAGCGATCTTTTGAACTGGCTTTTTAACCTTTCAAGAACGCCAACAGATCCGCATTGAGCTGATCCTTGTGGGTGTCCGTCAAACCGTGAGGGGCGCCCGGGTAAATCTTCAGCGTCGAGCCCTTCACCAGTCTGGCCGAGGAGACGCCCGCCGCTTCGTACGGCACGACCTGATCCGCGTCGCCATGCACGACCAGGGTCGGCACGTCGAACTTTTTCAAGTCTTCGGTGAAGTCGGTTTCCGAGAACGCCTTGATGCAGTCATAGGCGTTCTTGTGACCGGCCATCATGCCTTGCATCCAGAACCAGTCGATCATGCCCTGGGACGGTTTCGCCTCCGGTTTGTTGAAGCCGAAGAACGGACCGCTGGCGAGGTCGATGTACAGCTGCGAACGATCGGCCAGCGAGGCCTGGCGGATGCCGTCGAACACTTCCAGCGGCAGGCCGCCGGGGTTGGCTTCGGTCTTGAGCATCTGTGGTGGCACCGCGGAAATCAGCCCGGCCTTGGCCACGCGACCGGTGCCATGGCGACCGATGTAACGCGCCACCTCGCCACCGCCGGTGGAGAAGCCGAACAGCACGGCGTCTTGCAGATCGAGCAGCTCGATCAACTGCGCCAGGTCGTCGGCGTAATGGTCCATGTCATTGCCCGACCACGGCTGGCTGGAGCGCCCATGACCACGACGGTCGTGGGCGATGACCCGGTAGCCCTTGGAGGCCAGAAAAATCATCTGCGATTCCCAGCTGTCGGCGTTCAGCGGCCAGCCATGGCTGAAGACAATCGGCTGGCCGGTGCCCCAGTCCTTGTAGTAAATCTCGACGCCGTCGCGGGTAGTAAAGGTACTCATGGGTAATGTCTCCTTAACGAGTGTGAGGGGTGAATCAAACCGGAAGTTGGTTCATGCGATCTGCCAGGCGCGCCACCCGCTCGCCCAGGTGCGCGGCGGTGCAGCGATCCTCGGGCGGTGGGGCATCGTCGGGGGATTGCTCGACATTCGACTGGGCCATGGCGCCGAGAGAGCTGCCCAATCGGTTCAGTTGTCCGTTGAAAGCGCCGGTGCTGGAACGCGCCGGCAGCAGGTCAAGGCCGACCCAGATCATCGAATGCTGGGCGGCGAACACCGCCATCTGCAGCAAGGTGTTGAGTTTGTCGCCGCACAGGCAGCCGGAATTGGTGAAGCCGGCCGCGAGCTTGTCGCGCCAGGGCTGGGCCAGGTAGAACGCCGCCGTGGCCTCCATGAACGCCTTGAAGGCCGCCGAGGCGCTGCCCATGTAGGTCGGCGCGCCAAAGATGATGGCGTCGGCGTTGTGCAGCCGCTCCCATTGCGCTTCCACCTCCTCGACCGGGATCAACTGGCAGGTGCTGCCCAGGTGCCGTTCCACGCCCGCAGCCACGGCTTCGGCCATGACCCGGGTGTGCCCGTAGCCACTGTGATAGACCACCACCACGTTGCTCATTGCTCTGTCCTTGCGATGGGTTGAACTCCCTTTGTAGGAGCTCGCTCCTACAGGAAGAGAGTTTTGAGCGCAGACCGGATGCAGGACGAGTTAAACGTTGTTAATTTTCCATGGTGAGCAATTTCAGCCGCGACACCCTTTGTAGCAGCTGCCGAGCCCGCGAGGCGGCGTTCGGCTGCGAAGCAGTCGTGAGTCCAGCTGACGCGGCTTGCCTGACGTACCGCAATGACTGATTTTACGACTG
>NZ_JBWKWD010000026.1:0-87659 GCF_059422045.1 Pseudomonas sp. GW821-FHT02A08 | reverse complement strand
GGCGGTGTGTCAGTCGACATTGATGTTGGATGACACAACGCCTTCGCGAGCAAGCCCGCTCCCACATTTGATTTGTGTTGTTCACCGAATCGGCTGAAGGGGTCAGTATCTTCAGCCGTTTTGATCACCGAAAAAGCCGTTATCAACCGGGTTTTTCCCTCTTTGAAACAGACAATGAGCCTCTCTCGCCCCTCATTGAGTCTGTGCCCATGCAAACCACCAATACGGTTTTAATGATTCGTCCGACACGTTTCTCCTTCAATCAGGACACGGCGGCGAACAACCGCTTCCAGCGTCCGGCAACAGTCGCTGAAGACGTACAACTCAAAGCGCTTGCCGAGTTCGATGGCTATGTCGACGTGTTGCGTCGGCACGGCGTCGAAGTCCTGGTGCATAACGATCGCGAAGCGCCGCATACCCCGGATTCGATCTTCCCCAACAACTGGTGGAGCAGCCACCCGGATGGCACCCTGGTGCTGTATCCGATGCAGGGCCACAATCGGCGTCTGGAGCGGGACAAGGGTGTACTCGACGGGTTGCTGGGCGAATACCGGGTCGAACAGGTGCTGGATCTGTCCAGCCTTGAAGAGCAGGAGGTTTTCCTGGAAGGCACCGGCAGCATGGTCCTGGATCGGCAACAGCGGATCTGCTACGCAGGGTATTCCACACGCACCCACGCCCGGGCACTGGATCAGTTGGTCACCCAATTGGGCTACGAACTGTGCGCGTTCAACGCGGTGGACCGTCAAGGCGTGGCAATTTATCACACCAATGTGATGATGAGCGTGGGCACGCGCCTGGCCGTGGTGTGCCTGTCATCGGTTGCTGATCCCAGCGAACGCCAGGCATTGCGTACGCGCCTGGAAGACAGCGGCAAGCAGGTGATCGCTCTGGATTGGGCGCAATTGGAATCTTTCGCCGGCAACATGCTGGAGGTGCACAGCGCCGCGGGCGAGCCGCTGCTGGTGATGTCGCGCACCGCCTGGCAATCACTGGGCGCCGATCAGCGTCGCTTGATCGAAACTCACACCACGCCGTTGCCGGTGAACATCGACACCATCGAGCGCATCGGTGGCGGCAGCGCGCGCTGCATGCTGGCCGAGGTGTTCCTGCCCCGGCAATTGTCCACCCGGCAACAGGTGCGATGATCGTCCGCCCGGCAACGACTGCCGGGCGAGATGGTAAGGCGCGTTAGCCGGGGAATCGATCTCCAAACATGGGGTGCCCGCCGGCGGAACCTTCGCGAGTCGCCTCGTCCTGGATCACATCCCAGTGTTCGACCATCACCCCGTCCTCGAGGCGCAGGATATCGACAACGACCCAGTTCGCCGGTTGACCGAGTCCGGTGAAGCGACCGTGCAACATGACGAAGTCGCCTTCAGCGACTGCCAGCTGACATTCATAACGCATATCGGGCGGTCCTGCGGCGACCAGCTCGAACAGACCCTCGCGACCCGGAGGTACATGGGCACTGTGCTGGATATAGGAGGATGACCAGAAGCGTTCGGCTGCTGCCAGATCCTTGCGATTGAACAGGGTTGCGAAGCCTTCGAGAACGATGGCCCTGTTCTCGGCGGGGGTACGTGAAGTCATGGTCTGATCCTGCTTGCAATGTTAAAGGTCGGCGGCTGCAGGGCCGCCCAATATTGCCTTGTGGTCTCAACCGAAAGCCGGTCCGTTTGCGATCATGTCGTTGAAGCCGTTGACCCAGGCATGCTCGTTCGGGCCAGGATTGGCGCGCATGGCATCGGCCGGAGCGACGAGGATTTCGTCCGCACCGCTTTCGAACTGTTTCATCGCTTCTGTAATGAACTGGTCCAGGGGAATGGCGCGCTCCTCCTCGCTGCTGTTGAGCAACTCGGTGCGAACCCACGGTGGTGCGATCTCGATCAGTTGGACGCCGTGTTCGCGCAGCAGGTAGCGCTGTGACAAGGTGTAGGAGTGCAACGCTGCCTTGGTTGCCGAATAGACCGCCGTCACGGCCATTGGCACGAAGCCGAGCACCGAGGAAACGTTGACGATGACCGCATCCGGTTTGGCCTTCAGATGCTCGATCAGCGCCGAGGTCATGCGGATCGGACCCAGCAGGTTTGTGGTGACGGTCAAGAGCGCAAGCTTATCGTCCACCGGACCTTCTGCATGATCGAGCAGCATGATGCCGGCATTGTTGATCAGCACGTTGAGCTCAGGGTAATTGGCAGTGAGGTGCTGCGCTGCTGTCTGGATGCTGGCCGTGTCGTTGATGTCGAGCTCGATGGCTGCCATGCCGGGGTTGGCGTCGAGCGTCTGCTGCAATCGCTCCTTGCGCCGTCCGGAGATGATCACTTTATTGCCAAGCTTGTGGAAGGCTTCGGCCAGGCCTTGACCGATGCCGGAGCCGCCGCCAGTGATGAAGATCGTATTGCCAGTCATGCGCATGAGGGATTTCCTTGAACGATAAAGTCAGGGCGTCCGCCACGCTGCCAGGCCGATCAGCTCGACCGCTGCGTCGCGGGGTATGGCGCTAAACTGGCAGCTTCGGCGGGATCGGAGTAGACGCTGTGGCTGGCTATCTTCTATGCGTCGGATGCATAAGCACCGCCGACATCTTCAAGCAGGTTGGCGACAAGATGTTCGATCAGGGCGCGGCCGGCTCTGCGGGTACGCGAGCCGTGGGGGAAGTAGGCATGAACCGGTACGGATTCGGTCTCCCAATCGGTGAGCAGGGTGACCAGTTCACCGCTTTCAAGCTCCCGCCGACAGGCCCAGGCCGTTGTCGATGTAATCCCTAAGCCAGCAGTTGCCGCCGCGACAGCACCTTCGTTTTCATCGGTCGAGAAGTGCGCTTGGAGTTGAATCGTCCTGGTCTCGCCGTCGCGTTTGAACATCCATCCGCTCGGAACCGTCGAGGCTGGACCGGCGATGATTCGATGGGATTGCAGGTCCTCAGGCGTAGTCGGCTCCCCAGCAGCGCGCAAGTAGGAGGGCGAGGCGAGGATAAATCTGGAGATCGTCATGATCTGACGGCTCGTTGCACTGGAATCAATCAGCCGTCCCAACCTTATGGCTACATCGATATTTTCGCGCACCAGATCCTGCCAATGATCGGCGAGCAGGACCTGGATATGAAGGTTGGGGTGTATCGCTGCGAACGGCGCTATACGCGGAATGATTTCCCGTACGCCGATGCTCGTTGGCATGCTGATCCGCACGACGCCACGCAGCTCCTGGCCGCCGCGAACGCTTTGCTCTGCTTCTTCCACCGCGACGAGGATGAGTTCCATGCGCGAGAGAAAATCCGCCCCTGCCTCAGTCGGTACGACGGCACGTGTCGATCTCGCCAGCAGCAGGGTGCCAAGATCGGCTTCGAGCTCGGCCACAATCCTGGAGACCTGGGATTGAGAAAGACCCACTTCGCGTGCCGCGGCCGAAAAGCTGCCCAGTCGCGCCACCCTTGTGAAAAGCCTATAGGAGAAAAGGTCCTTCATGCGTTAGCACCTTCCATCAGCCAGCATGCACCTTGAGTCCGCTGGAAGAAGCTACGCTGAAACGGGGCAGTAAGCTGGCGCATCGCTGCTTGGGTGATTGATTTTTTCGGGGAGGTAGCTGGGGCACTGTGACCCCAGTTACCGGTGGCGAAAATTATCACGCAACTTCAGTGTGGAAAGGATAGTCCGTGTAACCCACTTCCGTGCCGCCGAAGAACGACTCGCGGTCGTACGGGTTCAGCGGCCAGCCGTTGCGCAGGCGCTCTGGCAAGTCAGGGTTGGCGATGAAGTGGCGACCGAACGCGACCAGGTCTGCATCGCCGGCGTCGAGGATCGCGTTGGCCGATTCGCCGGAGAAACCGCCTGCCGCGATAAGGGTACCCTTGTAGTGCTGGCGGATGAGTTGGGACGCCACCGGATTCTGGTCCCGGCGCTCATCTTCGACGAGACCCAGGATGCGTGGCTCGATCAGGTGCAGATAGGCGAGGTCCAGCTTGTTCAGTTCGCGCGCGACGTAGGTGAACAGGCCAATGGGGTCGCTGTCGGACATATCGCCGAAATTGCCGCTCGGCCCCAGACGCACCGCCACCCGATTACTGCCCCAGACGGAGATCACCGCCTCTACCGCTTCCAGCAGGAACCGGCTGCGGTTCTCGAACGAGCCACCGTAGATATCCGTACGTTTGTTGCTGCCGTCCTGGAGGAATTGATCGAACAGGTAGCCGTTGGCCGAGTGAATCTCCACGCCGTCGAATCCGGCAGCGATACCGCGTTCGGCCGCGGCGCGGAAGCTGTCCACCAGCCCACGGATTCCCTCGATGGTCAATTCGCGCGCCGGGCTGGCGGGGGTCCAGCCAGTCTCGGTGAAGGCGAGGCCGCCGTGGTCCACGACGGAAGGGGCCACTGGCTGGCCGCCGTCCGGCTGCAAGAGGCTATTGGACTGGCGCCCCGCATGATAGAGCTGCAGAAAAATTTTGCCGCCCTTGGCATGAACGGCGTCAGTCACGAGCTTCCAGCCGGCGATTTGGCTATCGTCATACAAACCGGGAGCACCAAGGTAGCCATTACCATTGGCGGCGGCGATAGTGGCTTCGCCGATCAGCAGGCCACCGGCGGTGGTACGTTGGGCGTAGTACTCGGCCATCAGCGGGCCAGGGATGTCGCCCGGCTCGGCACGCATGCGGGTCAGTGGCGCCAGAACGACGCGATGGGAAATCTGGTATGGGCCTATCTGGATACTCGTATGCAGTTTGGACATGACATCGATACCTATCATTGGTGGGATGGGCGCAATGTAGGCGTAAAATTCGCGGAGAAAAATATCCCCCGATGCCGAACATTTCGGATGTTTTTTCCGTAATCCCGCCCTGTTGGTGGGGTTCTACCGGAGCAGGCAGGAAAAGTGATGGAAAGTCTGAATGGCATCTCGATGTTCGTGCAGGTTGCCGAAACGCGCAGCTTTACCGAGTCCGCCCGGCAGTTGGGGGTGTCGTCCTCGACCGTGGGCAAAACCATTGCCCGGATGGAGGAGCGCTTGCATGTGCGGCTGTTTCATCGCAGCACACGCAGCATCACGCTGACAGCCGAGGGGACCCTGTTCCTTGAGCGCTGCCGGCGCATCCTCAGCGAGGTCAGCGCTGCCGAGTCCGAGCTGTCAGGCCTGGCTGGCAGTCCACGTGGACGGCTTCGGGTGGGCACGCCTCTACTCGGCGACCTGATGATGCCGGCCTTTGACGGGTTCATGGAGCAGTATCCGGAAGTCGAACTGGATATCGATTTTTGCGACCGCATGGTCGATGTGATCGAGGAGGGGTTCGATGCGGTGATTCGCACCGGCGAGCAAACCGATTCACGCTTGACTGCGCGCCGCCTGGGTTCCTGCGCACATGTGCTGGTGGCGTCGCCGACGTATCTGAAGCGGCATGGCGTACCCACGTATCCGCGTGAACTGGAACGCCACTCCTGCCTGCAACACAAGTTCCCCGCAACCGGAAAGCTGGAGCGTTGGCCGCTGCGGCTCGAAGCCTCCGAGGCTGAACTGGTGCTGCCCGCCACGATGACGTCGAACACGATCGAGCCTCTTGCCTACGCCGCGATCCGGGGCAGGGGGATTGCTTTTCTGCCTGCTTTCCTGGTGCGCGAAGCGCTGGAAAGCGGCCAGCTGGCCACTGTGCTGGACGATTACATTGACCGCCAGGTCGTCTTCTGGATGCTGTGGCCAGCCAGCCGTTATGCGTCACCCAAGTTGCGCGTTTTCATTGACTACATGAGTGCGCACTTGCGCATCTGATCGCTTACGCCCGCAGCTTCAGGCGCACGCCGTCACGGTTGGAGATTTCGATGGCATCGATCAATTCGTGCATGCGCAGCGCATCCGCCATGGTGGGTGCAACGTGGGTACCCTCACGTACATCCCTGGCGTAGGCGGCATATAAATTGGCCAGTTCCTGCTGGCTGCCGCCCAGGTCATTTTCCGGCAGCCAGTTGTAGCTCGACGGCACAGTGAGCGTGTGCATGGGTTGCGAGTCGCCCCGGGCCGCTTCAAGGGTATTGAAGTGGTCGCCAAAACTGGTGGTGTTCCAGATCTTGAGATCGCCTTGGGTACCGGTCAGGTCCAGCTGCATGCCATAGTTGTTGCGTTTCCCTGCTTCGATATGGACCGTCAGCACAGCTCCGTTGGAGAAGGTACCGTTGACCAGAATCTGGTCGGCCGTTGTGTGTTTCAGTACTTCACCTGTCTCGATCAGCGTCACTTCCGGGAACTGGTTGACGGTCAGTGCGCTGATGCACTCCGGATGGCCCAACATGCTGAACACCGCATCGAAATAGTGACCGCCATAAATGGAAAGCAGGCTGGAGAAGTTCTCCGGCGGGATAGTGAAGTGCAGGGCGGCCAAGCGTTCGCGCTGGAAGTATTCGACACTGACATGCAGCCGTACTGAACGAAGTTCCCCAATGTAGCCATCCTTTAACAGGTCGCGTACGTAGCGATAGTCCGGATTCAGTCGTCGCTGCAATCCGACGATGTGCCGAACGCCAGCCTTCTCGGCAAGCGCCATCAGTTCCTGCGACACGGCCTTGCTGGGAGTCAGCGGCCATTCGCAGTACACATCTTTGCCTGCTGCGATGGCTGCCCGTACGGTGGCCTCGTGCTGTGGTGCCGTGTTAAGCACGATCACCAGATCCACCTCCGGATGGTTGACCAGTGCATCCACGGTATCGAGTGCAAAGCGGATGCCGTGGCGATCTGCCAACTCGGCGGCTTTACTCGGATTGCGACTGTGGACTGCCGTCAGCTCATAGTCGGGAAGCAACTGGAGGGCAGGCAAGTGACCGTACTCGGCCCAATTGCCGACGCCAATGAGACCGACTCGAATTTTGGATGACATGGTCATGGAAGCTCCTGAACCTGGCTTGAAGGGAAAGGTTGCGGTGCCGGGCGGCGGCCGGACCGGCCAGGGTTGATTGTCCGGCGGGATAAAAAGCCCAGTCACCGAGTGTAGGAAGGGATGCAGTCGGGAAAAATGCGCTGGTGATCCGAACACTTCGGACGCTGGTGTCCGGAATACTCCTCATCAGGGCGACTGTGCGCGTCACCCGCGACTTGAGCGGCACTCAGCCACATGTCGTAGATCACCTGGTCAATGTTGCCGGCATCCAGTGTCGGTTTCAGGGCAGGTGGCGAAAGGCAGAAATCGGACAATGGCGCTGACTTGAGTTGAATTGTCCCTGATCAGCTAAGGTAATTCCTACACCACACGCCTGGGCAGATCATTCATGAACTCATACGTCACCCTGTTCTTCGGCATGTTCACAACCCTCCTGGCGATCATCAATCCACTTGAGGCCATTCCGGTTTTCCTCGGGCTGGTGCAAGACAGGGACGCTGCCGAACAGCGCCGGGTGGCGCGCAAGGCCTGTCTTTATGCGCTGCTGTTGATGTTTTTCTTTTTGATTTTCGGCAACCTGCTGCTGCGTTTGTTTGAAGTTCCGCTGAGTATGATTCGGGTGGTCGGCGGGGTGATCCTGATGCGGATCGGGTTCGAGCTTTTTGCTCCCTCGCCCAACAGCAGCCTGATTCCAAGCGGTGGCAAAGGCGACGAGGACATATCCTTCATACCCATGGCCATGCCGATCATGTTCGGCCCCGGCGCCATCGCCACGGTGATTGGCCTGACCAGCACGATCAAGGACTCCGACCGTGCCATATTGTCCTTCGCCGTCGTGGCGCTGGCGATCTGCGCCACCATGCTGGTCACTTACCTCTCTTTGGCCTACGCCAACAACATCCTCAAGAAGATTGGCCCGCAAGGCATCGATGCCGCGACCCGCATCGTCGGTTTCTTCGTTTCGGCGATGGGCGTGGGGCTGATCTTTCACGGGACGGTGGAGTTCCTTCAGTCGTATGGGGTGTTACTCAACGGTGTAGCGAAGTAGAACTGCAAAGCTTTCATGCAAAAAAAACGGGCGCCTGTTTGGGGCGCCCGCGCGGCTGATCAGTCACGGCGTCAATCGTGTCCGTTATGACCGCTCTGCTTCATGGCTTTGAGGATGCCGTCCAGGTTGTAGGTTTCAGGCGCCTGCATGGGCGGGAAGTCCCTGTACGACATCAGCTCCTTCTCCCAGAGCAACTGTCCGATCGGCAGCATGTTCCAGTTGTAGATATAGGCGTTACCCGGTGAGCCCAAGGCACCGCCATAGCCCGTGATGGACTTCGCGTCGGCACCGACCGTTGTTTCAAAAGGGTCGCGCTTGAGGTTGAGCAGTTGGGTCCAGTGGAAAGTGGTAGCGCCATACAACCCGCCCGTCGCGGTATCCGGCACCATGGTGTAGTACATCTTCCAGTTCTTGTAGCGCACTGCCGAAGGTTGCGAGCCGGTGTAGTAGAAGAAGGTGTCGCGCGCCGACTTGTCGGACTTGCCGGTCAGGTAATCGGTCTGATCCACACCATCGAGCTTGGTCTTGACGATGCCGGGATAATTGCCCGCCATGATCTGCTCATTGAGCTCATTACCCTTCTTGCCGCCAGCGATACTGACCAGTGTCGGCACCCAGTCGAGCGAGGCAAAGATGTCGGTCAGGACCGTGCCTGGCTTGATCACCCCAGGCCAGCGGATGACCAGCGGAGCGCGCATGCCACCTTCCCAGGTGGTCAGCTTGCCGCCCTTGAACGGGGTCGTGCCGCCGTCGGGGAAGGTGATGGTTTCCGCGCCGTTGTCGGTGGTGAAGACGACAATGGTGTTGTCCAGTTGGCCCATGTCCTGGAGTTTTTTCAGGACATAACCAATGTTGTCATCCAGTTGTTTCATGCCTGCTTCGTTGGTGCCCCAGTCTTTTCCGCCGGGCTCACCGACCATGGCGTCATACTTGGGTGGCAGTACCGTGGTGATGTGCATGCGTGCCGGGTTGTACCAGACGAAGAAAGGTTTGTTAGTCTTCTTCGGATCGTTGCGGTCGAGGAAGTCGATGACCTTGGCGGAGATTTCTTCATCCACGGACTTCGAACGCTCCAGCGTCAGCGGGCCTTCGTCCTTGCACGTGGTGTTCTTCTGCGTACCGTCGCTGGAGACGCAGGACATGACCGGACGAGGTGGCGTCAGGCAGGTACCTTCACGCGGATCGATGGCGCCAGGCACGTCCGGCAGCCCGTTGATCGGTGTGGCCTTGCAGGGTGGGGCGATGCCCTGCACCTGCGGCGTCTTGTTGATATCGACAAAACTCACGCCCTGCATCGCATCGAGGTGATAGAGGTAACCCCAGAATTCCTGGAAACCGTGGGATGTCGGCAGCGCCTCAAAGTTGTCGCCCAGGTGGTTCTTGCCGAACTCACCGGTGGTATAGCCCAGATCCAGCAAAAACTTTGACAGTGCAGGGGTGCCAGGGCGCAGCCATGACGGGCTGCCGGGCAATTGCGGTGGGATCATGCCGGTTCGCAGCGGGTGCATCCCGGTAAAAAAAGCATTGCGCCCCGCCGTACAACTCTGCTCGGCGTAGTAGGTCATGAATTTCGCACCTTCCTGGGCGATGCGATCGATATTCGGCGTTTCACCCACCGCCAGGCCCTGGTGATAGATGCTCGGCTGCATCCAGCCGATGTCATCGGCCATGATGAACACGATGTTGGGTTTCTGATTGGCCGCTTGAGTCACTGTCGACATGCTGGCGCCAATTGCCAGACTGCTCAACGCCAATCCCGTCAGTACAAGTTTTCTCAGTTTCATGAACTTGATCCTCGTCCAGTTGATTCACATAACTACCCGTCTCGGATACGTCGTGCTCTCATCTCTCAAGGCTCAAAAACTGCAACTGCCCCATCCTTAATACTGACGGTCATCCGTCACGGGTGCGGCGTCCTTAAATATGTTGAGCTTTGACCGCAATGGCGTTTGGCCCCAGTCATATGCATACCCAGTGTTCAGCCCTACCACTAACCGGATGGTGAGTATAGACGCGCATTTACAAGGTGTCGGCCGCAAAGCCGCCCCTCCATGGATCACATCATTTCATCGCTTTGCCTGCGCGACATCGCCGCAGAAGATATCGACGCTGCCATCTTCGGGTGATGTCCGTACGACGATGGAATACTTTCCGGAAAGCAACTCTGAGGTTGCGATAGGTGCATTACGGTAAAAACTCCAGCCATTGGACCCGGCTTCATTTTTTGTATTGACCTTATCGTTCATTGCATAGGCGACAGGTCCGGGTTGCTGACAGCTGCCTTTATTGATGAAGGTGTAAATGCGCGGGGGGAGGAGGGTACCGGTCGGAACGCCAGTGATATAGAAATCAAAATTGGTCTGGTTGCCTTCGGCTGTCAGTGTGGCGTTGCCCGTCTGGCCCGCATTGCGGTGGGTGGCAGCCAGAGGCAGATTCATTGAATGGTTTGAAGCGGTACTGCAACCGAACAGACTTGCCATGAGTAGCGCGAACGGGACGATGCGGGTATTCATAAACAACCTCCAAAAGTGGAAGAAGTGCATGGGGGAATACAGGGTATAGCTCATAAATAAATGTGCTGTTCTCAATAAATTCGCGTTGAGAAACTTCGTACCTGATAGTCATCGCCCAGGCAAAAAATGGAAGAATCGATGGCAGCGTCCGCCGCACTCAAGCGGCAGCTCTGAGTCGCGGCCTTCGCACGTTCTGGCTTTACGCCCCCATGATCTTGACCAACAGACTTTCACGCTGGCAAACGTCGGCCTCCACGGCTTTCACTTCTTTCATGAACACCTCTACCGCAGGCGGCAGCGAACGCTCCTTGAGATAAATGAAGCCATAGCGGGTACGCAGGGCGAGGTCCTGAACGGGTAACGGCACGATTTCACCCGCCGACAATTCGCGCTCGAACGTTGACAGGTTCCCCAGCGCCAAAGCATTGCTGTTCTCGACGAATTTCACGATTTGCATGGGGACATCAATTTCGATGGCCGGTACGAAGTCTCCGGTCAGCGCATCATAGGCACCGGCGCAGCCCAGCGTTGCCGGAAGCAAGTGGGTCGCCAACCGCAAGGGGATGCGCGAAGCCACCCAGGGGTAATCGAGTGTTTGTGCCAGGGTGAGGGACCGGTTTTGCGCAAGCAGCGGATGGTCCGGGCGGCAGAACAGGCGGCCTTCATGCTCCCCCAACAGCTCGCAAGTGAGTTCTTCCCGGCCTTGTAAGGTGCTGATTTCAGCGATGCCCAGATCCACCACGCCGGTTGTGACCTGATGAGCAACTTCCCGCCACCCGGCCACATGTGCCGTCACCCTGATTTGCGGATGCCGGGCATGCATCCGCGCGATGCTGGCATAGCCGCTGATGATGCTGGGGTAAGGGCCTAGAGCGACTTTCAGTGCACCGATATCCCCGCCCGCGAGCAAGGCAATGTCACGCCGCAGATCCTGTTCTGCCACCAACAGGCGCTGACTTTTCTCCCTGAGCAAATGACCAAATGCAGTCAGTACAACGCCGTCGATGCGTCGATCGAACAGCGTGACCCCGAGTTCGCGCTCCAGCAACTGGATGCTTTTACTCAGCGCCGGCTGGGAAACACCCAGTGCCTTCGCGGCCCGGCCAAAGTGTGCGTGCTCGATCAATGCCAAAAACTGACGTAGACGGTTTGGCGTCATCTCATAACCTATATGTTATCGAAAGCTTTGAAAACGGAATTTTTCGGAATTAATTCAATATGCTATTCATGGTTCGACGGGTCAAGCCGAGAACGCAGAACACTTGCGTTGACTTGACGCCCTTGGACATTCATCTGGCGCAGGAACCTTTTCATGTACAACAAGACCCTCCATCTGGCACTGGCGATCACGCTTGGCGGTGGCATCAGCCCTTGCGTTTTCGCTGCCGATGCAAACGGCGCAGCTTCCGATCCGGCTTCATCGCAAAACGTGCACTTCGACAGCAAGGGCAAGGCGCCTTCGTCCTACACGGTCGACATGCAGAACACTGTGCGCAAGACACTCCCCTTTGCAGACAAGCGCGACCTTGAAGAAGCGAAAAAAGGCTTCATCGCCGCACCGCCCTACAAGAAGATCATGGCCGACGCCGGGAACGTCGCGTGGAACATGGGGAGCTACAACTTCCTCAATGAAGGCAAGGATTACGACAGCATCAATCCGTCGCTGCAGCGTCAGGCGGTGCTCAATACGGCCTATGGCCTCTATGAAGTCGTTCCGGAAAAGATCTACCAGGTGCGCGGGTTTGACCTGGCCAATATCACGTTCATCAAGGGCGACACCGGCTGGATTGTCTTCGATACGCTGCTGTCGAAGGAGACCGCCAGGGCCGCCCTGGACTTCATCAACGAAAAACTGGGCAAGCGCCCGGTCGTGGCAGTGGTTATCTCCCACTCCCATGCCGATCACTTTGGCGGAATCCGCGGCGTGGTCGACGAGGCCGATGTCCGCAGCGGCAAGATCCCGCTGATTGCGCCGCAAGGCTTCATGGAGCATGCCGTGGCTGAAAACGTCTACGCCGGCAACGCCATGAACCGGCGGGCGTTCTTGCAATATGGTGTGCTGTTGCCGCACAGCCCGTACGGTCACGTCGACATGGCCATTGGTAAAAATGCTTCGATTGGCAACATGGGGCTGATCGAGCCCAACCGTTACATTGCCAAAGATTTCGAAACCCTGACCATCGACGGTATCGAAATGGAGTTCCAGAGCACGCCCGGCACTGAAGCGCCCGCGGAGATGAATACCTGGTTCCCACAGTTCAAGGCGTTCTGGGCCGCCGAAAACATCACCGGCACCATCCATAACATCTATACCCTGCGCGGCGCCCTTGTCCGCGACCCACTGGTCTGGTCGAAGAACATCAACAATGCCCTGTATCGCTACGGTCAAACGGCAGACGTCATGTTCGCCTCCCACAGTTGGCCACGCTGGGGCAATGAGCGGATTCAGGATGTGATGCGCGCGCAACGCGATGCCTACGCCAACCTGAACAATGCCGTGCTGCATGCCGCCAACCAGGGCGTCACCATCAACGAGATTCAAAACGTCTACAAGTTGCCCGAAAGCCTGAAAAACAATTGGGCGACCCATAGCTACCACGGTTCGGAAGAGCACAACAGTCGCGCCGTGATCAACCGTTACCTGGGTTACTGGGATGCCAATCCGGCGACGCTGATGCCGTTGTCTCCAAAGGATTCGGCACCCTTGTATGTGGAAATGATGGGAGGCGCCGACAAGATCATGGCCAAAGGTCAATCCTTGTTCGATCAGGGCAAGTACCGCGAAGCCTATGAAATCCTCAACAAGCTGGTGTATGCCGAACCGCAGAACACCAAGGCCAAGGATTTGCTGGCGGATGTCTATGAGCAAGTCGGTTATCAGAAGGAAAGCGCCGGCGTGCGCAATAGTTTCCTCTCGGCCGCGTATGAACTGCGCCATGGCATGCCCAAGGGCCTGCCGCCAAAAACCGGCGGCCCCGACATGATTCGCGGCATGAGCACGGAGTTATGGCTCGAATACCTGGGCATCGCCCTCGATGGCAGCAAAGTCGCCGATCAACACTTCATCTTCAATCTCAAGACGCCCGATAACGGCGAGCAGTTCGTGGTGGAGTTGAGCAACTCGACATTGACCAGTATCAAGGGGCAGCAAGCCAGCAATGCCGACCTTACCATCACCCTTGACCGTGCTGATCTGGAAGGCGTGATGGCCCGCAAGACCGGATTTGAGCAACTCGTCGCAACCGGCAAGGCAACCTTCGAAGGCAACCGCAAACCGTTCGAAGTGTTAATGGCGGCGATCACCCCGTTTACCCCGAACTTTGAACTACTGCCAGGCACCCATCAGTAATCAACAAGGGCTGCGCTTCATCCTGCCTCGGGGTGAAGCGCTTTGGCGTAATACTTCGCGCCCCTGAATAAACAATAACGAGCATGGATGGCGCTATTCATAAAGTGTTCCTTCCAATATCGAGAATATGAACTACCACTTATGTGTGGCCCTAACAGGCCGTTTGAACGTGATTCAGGTTTTTCGACGTTGGTTAATTCACCCTTATTAGGAAATGCACATTTGCCGGGATTTAATCCATGCAAACCAAAATAGGTGCACTGCCTGCCTTTACGCTGCTTGCCTTGTGCAGCCAGCAAGCACACGCCGGCGGCCTCATGCTCTACGAAATCGGCACCGATAACGCCGGCCTGGCCAACGCCGGCGCCGCCGCCCGGGCCCAGGGGCCTTCGACCATTGCCAGCAATCCGGCGGGCCTGAGTTACCTGCCGGGAACACAGATCACCGCGGGCTTGCAGGTGCTTTACGGCAACCTCAAGTTCGATCGCGACGAAGACACCAACGTGCCGGGCAGCGGCAGCGGCAATGCCCTCGACCCGATTCCCGGCGGCAGTTTTTTCATCAGCCATGAACTGGACGAGCACTGGAGCGTCGGCTTCGGCCAATACGCCGATTTCGGCCTGGCGGTCAATTACGACAACGACTGGTCCGCACGTTACTTCGCCCAAAACGCCAGCCTTGGTGGTTTGTCGTTGGTGCCCAGCGTGGCTTACCGCTTCAACGAGCAATGGTCGGTTGGCCTCGGCGTCAAGGCCATGTACGGAATGCTGCAAGCCCAGACCGCGATTGACCGCTCGCCGTTCGGCTTTACCGACCGCACGGACGGCCAATTCAAGTACAAGGACCAGGATTGGGGCTTCGGTGCGAACGTCGGCGTCATCTACGCTCCGCAAGCCGGCACGCGCATTGGCCTGACCTACACCAGCCAGGTCGATCTGGACTTCGAGGACCGACTGGATGTGAAAGGCGATGGCCGACTGCTCGAGCGCGTCAACAACACCAAGACCGAACTCGACATGAAGGTGCCGCAAACCGTCACCCTGAGCCTGTTCCAGCAACTGGATCGGCAATGGGCCTTGCTCGCTTCGGTCAACTGGCAGGACTGGTCGGAGTTCGGCGACATCGCGGTGCAGGTCGACACCACCGCGCTCGGCGCCCGATCAACCACTGTCGACGCACATTTCAAGGACACCTGGCACCTGTCGCTCGGTGCCCAATACCAGGCTGCCCCGCAATGGTTGTGGAACTTCGGCGTGGCTTACGACAGCAGCGCCGTGTCCGACGGTAATCGCACCGTGACCGTACCGATGGCCGAGTCCTGGCGCCTTGCGACAGGAGCCACCTATGCGCTGGACAAGGACACCGACGTCAACCTCAGTTGGGCCATGATCTGGATTGGCGACATGCCGGTGGACCAGACCAGAAACGTTTCGGGCAATCGAATTTCCGGTCAATTCGACAGCGCCTGGATTCAAGCCGTGACCGGAAACATGACCTGGCGCTTTTGAGTGTCTTGCCGCACCAGAACGACTTCATCCGAGGAGCACACAGCATCATGAATCTTTCCCGAAACTTGCTCATCGGTGCCACTGTGGCCGGGCTTCTGCTCGGCGGTTGCACCTCCAAAGTCACTGATCAGACGCAATACTCCGGCTACCTGTCCAACTACAACAACCTGCAGGAAGTCGAAACGCCGAGCGGTGGTACCGCGATGCGCTGGGTCAGCCCGTCATGGAACCCCAATGCCTATGACACGATTGCGTTCGAGCGACTGGAACTGTATCCGGCGCCCAAGCCCAATGAGCGAGTCAACCAGCAGACACTCGATGATATCCGGGACTACATGAGCAGCAAGGTGAGGGCGACGCTGGGGCAGAAATACCGGATGGTCTCGCGTTCGAGTGCTGCGCCAAAAGGTTCGAAAACCTTGATCATGCGCGCGGCCATCACCGGGGTAAGCGCTTCGAACGAAGGCATGAAATGGTATGAAGTGGTGCCCATCGCCGCCGTCGTCGGGGCGACACAGGCTGCGACCGGTCACCGCGATCAGGACACCGAACTGTATATCGAGGCCGAACTCATCGACGTGAAAGACAACCAGACCGTGGTCAGGGTCGTGCGCAAGGTGTTCGGCAAGCAACTGTCGAATGAAAGCCAGAAGATCACCGCGCAGGATTTCAAGGCCGCGATCGACAAGTTGAACGCCGATCTCTGGGCATTCATCCGCAGTTGAACCTTGACCCGATCGCCAACAGACGTTGGCGGTTGAATCGCTCCCGGAAGAGGAATGGCTGACATGGCTTCCCATGCATTGCTTCGACTCACAAATTTGCACAGACCTTTATTCATCGCAGCGCTCATCGCCAGCGCACTTGCGTTAAACGCCTGTACCTCAGTGGATGCGCAGACAACCGCCTATGTTGGAGTCGAGCATCCAGCGCCGACCCTGCCCAGCGAAGTGCAGATATTACGCACGGAACCAACGCGCCCCAATGTGCGCTTGGGTGAAATCCTGATCGATGCCAGCGTCGACCCGGCGCCCCCCATCACCCAGGTCGAACAGAAGCTGCGTGAAGAAGGCGCCAAACTGGGTGCAGACGCGGTGGTGGTGGTTTATGACCAGATCCAGCCCGTCGCCGCTTACGTGACCGGTCCTCTGTGGAACCGCGACATCGATACGATTCAGGGCCGCAAGCTCAAAGGCATTGCCATCAAATACCAATGACGAGGTGTACAGCAATGAAAGCAATCATGTCCTGGCTGACGGTCACGTTGGCGACTGTCTTGATCAGTGCCTGTTCCGCCGTGGGGTCGAACGATGGCGGCGCCGGTGAAATGGAGATTCGCTCGGGCAAGATCGAGCAGATATCGCTGACGCAGATGCAGACCAATCACGACAGTGGCGTCGGCGCCGTCCTCGGAGGCCTCGGCGGTCTCGGCATCGGCAGCCTGATCGGCAGTGGCACCGGGCGCGACGTCGCGATGGTTGCCGGCGCACTCGCCGGTGCGGTGGGCGGTAACTATGCAGAGAAGAAAAAGTACGATCAGCCGGTCGCAGCGCAACAGGTCATCGTTCGGGTGAAAAGTGGAGTGCTGGTATCGGTGACCCAGCCGATCAATCCGGCCCTGAGTAAAGGCATGAATGTCTACATCGAAGGCGCAGGGAACAATGCCCGGGTGCTGCCGCAGGGTGGTTGAGGCGAGATTCATTCATTGCACGCGGGCTATCTCATTTTTTTGCATCGCAGTGTTTGCGGGCAAGGCACCGGAATCGGTGTGAGAAGTACCTGCCAGGGACGGCAGGGCTTCACTACTGTCGATCCAGGGCTTGTCACCTGGCCGTGACTCGTGAGTTCGTCAAACTGTCCCACCATCTACAGCAATCGATAATGCCCCGAAAGATTCGGCATCCGGCTCGGCTGGGCTTTCATCGCAAGCGGCAAAAAACAACTCCAACATGGCCATACAACATGCACCCGTTACGACAAAACCTGCACAACGAACTACACGCGCGCCCGTCACTGTATTTCGATGAACCGGCCCATGTGTTTCATCTGGCCTTCCTCGGCAGCGATCAGGAGTGCAATGCATTCCTTGAACAATGCTGCCTTGGCACCCTCGACCTGAATGCCGCCCAAGGCATTACCCAACTCGAAGGCCATGCACTGAAATGGGAGCGCCATGCCGAGTTTTTCACCCTGACACTGGTGGCCACTTCATCCAGTGATGACCTGTCCTGGACAACGCTGCCCGAGGTGCTGGCGTCAAAGGTTGAAGTGCATTTGCCGGCCCTGATCAACTCGGTGCAGATTGTAGTGCGTGGTGAAACCGGCCTGGATCTGTCCCGGTACGGCTTCAAGGATCCGAGCGGTTCGTGCGTGGGCGGTGGCGATGCAATGGTCTGGAGTGATTTTCGCCTGAGCGAGGAGGGCAACAACCACATGTTGTTCGTCAACCGACGCCTGAATGCCTACCGCCAGGGCCGGATGATACGCCGCCTGCTGGAAATCGAGACCTACAGGATGATGGCCTCGTTATCGTTGACCATGGCCAAAGACTTGAGCGCGCAGCTCGATGTTTTCGACAAGACCCTGGTCACCCTTTCCGAACGGAACGCCGACCCGGACGGCAGTAATGCGAAAGCCCTGCTGGCGGACATTTCCAACCTGTCTGCGCAAGTGGTGAGCAGCGCTGCGAAAACCCGGCACCGCTTCAGTGCCACGCAAGCCTATGCGCAATTGGTGTTCGAACGTTTGGGTGAGCTGCGAGAAAGTCACGTAGGTGATTGCCAACGCCTGGGCGTATTTATCGAGCGCCGCTTCAAACCTACCGTCAGGTACTGCACCGCCACCGAACAGCGCCTGGAGCACCTGGCCGAAAGCGTGGCCAATCTGGGCGACCTGTTACAAGCACGGGTTCAGGTCGAAATGGAAGAACAGAACTCGGAAATCCTGAAAAGCCTGAATGCCCGCGCCGATGCCCAGATCAAGATCCAGCGCGCAGTGGAGGGGCTGTCGATTATTGCCATTACCTACTACTTGCTCAGTTTGCTCAAGCTGGGTTACTCCGGGGTGCACCTGCTTGGAGTTGAAGTGGCCCCGCGAGAGGCCATGCTGGTAATGGCGCCGCTCGCGATCGGTATTCTTGCGTTGATCGTGCTGCGTATCAAGAAAGTCAAAGAGCATTGAGGTGATGGCCTGCAATGTCGTTGCAGCGCCTTTTCCACCTGCACATGGCGGCGGTCAGCAAAGGGGTGAAACTTCTTGCAGATGTAGCAGGCATAAGCGGGATTGTAGGGGAGTGCGTATGAACCGGGGAGGGTGCATGCACCAATGTCCCCTATGTACTACGAGCGCTTAGCAGGTGCTGCACGATTGCTCTGTAGGTTGCGTTGCTAAAGTTGCGTGCGAGGGCAGTCCACACTTGGCAGATCAAGCAGCCGAATACCCCAGCGTCGGGTGCAATCAACAAAAAACGACGGCTTCCATCATGGTGCGGCGTTCGGGATCAGGTCTGCATTCCACTGGATCTTTTTCAGAATTACCGGACGCTTACGGTCTATTTGTGTTTGGCATCAGCCAGCAGTCGAGGTGGATTAGGGAAGATTCACTTTAGCTGGGCTCATCCTTGCAGGACGCGTCCATCTTGCCAGGCACCCACCGTGGGTACATCCAGTTGGCGATAAACCAGTCCTGCTGAAGGCTACCGTCTTTGGCAAAAATGTCTTTTCCTTCTGCTAGCTTAATATCGAATGTTTGAAGCTCTTTACGATTTCCTGAGTACAGGGTCAGCTGAATTGCTGAGTCGGGGCCATATAGCTTTAAAAAACTTTGATTCACTACATCGACGAAGAAGTTTTCGGTGATCGTGAACGGCTCTTCAGGAGTCGGGACATGGATGTCATTGAGCACACCACCTTCGAGCCACGCAGCCAAACCAGGTAGATGAACGCTATCTGAAACGCCCAGCCAAACCGTGTCGCCAGGGGCGATTTTGAGGGGTGTATTCGAGTTGGGGTCGTCCGTAAGTACGCACTGACCAAACACACCGGGTCGGCCGAGCGGTGTCGCTTCTGACGATTTCGATCTTCGCCGACGTCAGATACACAGGGTCCTTCCCATAGTTTCTGAGTTGGAGCTGAACAAACACATCGTCTTGGCCTTCAGTATTGCCAGGGCTGATTCGGTAAGGCTTGAGCCTCGCTTGAACAACGCTCAACGAGCTGGTGTCATCTCCCCGTAGTTGGCTGATGAATGAGATCACGCTGGTGCTGTCGCTGAGGAAACCAACAACCGCTACCAGCATACCTACCGAGCAGAGGCTTTTTGCAGTCAAACGGGTTCTCATAGATTCCACTATGGATTTGAGTTTCTGAAGCAAAAGAATTTCCTTTCATTCTCTAGATTGTTGGTTCGTAAGCCTCCGGCTAAGTCACCTTGTGTGACTCAGGTCGCCATCCACCGGTGCGCCAGCAGTTGATCAATCTCGATTGCCCGCTACGTCGGCAGACTTCGACGATTTGCTCCCAGCTAATCGCAGCACTTTCAGCGTTACGGCAGTCCTACTTTATCAGTATCGCGATGCCGCACTTGGGCGGCTATTCAACACTCTTATCGCGTAGGGCCAGCAGATAGCTGTAGCCCTCTCGGTACTTAGTCGCGGTTTAGAAAGGAGAGGGGTCACCATCCAGAAGTAGCGCGAGGTCTGCTATCTGAGCTCCCAAAGTCTCTTTCAACGTGGTTCTCAGTTTCTTGTCTACTTATTTGTGCAGTCGAACCTTTTCGATGGCCAAAGCGATAAGGCCATCCGGTAGTTGATCCGTGCTGATATTTAACAGGCTGGTCTCAGTGTGTTCTGCGATAAAGCGCTCCTCACATAACATGCAATTTAACATAATATACATTATGCGAATCATCCTATAGCTTGTTGCGGACAGTGACAGGACAGATTTGAAGCCAGGCCCAGGCCTCGATCACTCTCCTGCAGCTCGTGCCTGCACCTCAGCGATGTCATCCAGGACGAATGAATCCTGCGGACCTTGCTCCTTGTAATAGCCAACCACGTTGACCAGCGTCCACCGCAGCAATCTTATCAGTACCGGATCGGAAGATTTCCAGCTGCTCGACTCATATGGATATCGGCTGTTGGTGAACACGTCGCGGTATCTCTCGAAGGAATCTTCCTGACTGTCCAGGGCCAAGCTGCGACAAATCGCTTCGGGCATCGCATGGAACAACGTCAACAAATCATGCCTATCCGGGTTTTTATGGCTGGTTTTGTCAGCGCTTTGCAGATGCTGGTGAGCTGCGGCCAACGCTACGGCGTCGAGTTTGCAGGTTTCGCCGGATGTACTTTGATGCTGGTCAGGCGCAGAAATAAAGCTCTTGGAATGGTCGTCGCAGATGGCTGGAGCCCTTGATTTACGGGGCTTGTTACCGATTACACGTTCCGATTATGCGTGCCCTCGAAAGATACCGTACAAATTTGAAGATAGTGAACAAGGATGAGCTAACCCTAGCGCATCAGGTGAGCTACCCTCTCCTGCTGATAACCATAGATTATAACTATGCTAAATGACTGTTTAGTGTAGTTATATTTGGAGCTAAAGAAACAGTAAAGAAGTGGCCCCCTGTAGCCCGCTGATAAAGTTGAATGTACCGGTTCAGTGCGGCGGGGTTCAGGTGCTCCCGGGCGATCTGGTGTTGGGAGACGATAACGGTTTACTGATTCTTGACAGTCAGGCACTTGCCGCAGTCATCGACCAGGGGCAGCAATTGAACGCCGCAGTCCCCGCCCCATTGCGCCAGCGTCGAACTGGGGATGGCGAGACCGGCGCGACCGAAGATTTTCTCTTGCCGGTACAGCGGCAAATGGCCGGCAAACTTCGCGACCATCACTTGGGCCAAGAGGCCTGCCGTCGGTAGGCCCTTATCGATCACGTGCGGTGGAACCGGTGCCTGAATCAAGGTTTCGCAGCGATCACATACCCATTTGCCACGCACATGGCGTTCAACGGTAAAGACACCGGGCACGTAATCGAGTTTTTCGCTGATATCTTCACCAATACGCTTAAAACCGGACGACTTCCCTCCCCCTCAGTCTCAGCTAAGTTTCGATCCGTATCGTCTCCCTTGCGCAATTCCTGCGCTGTATAGGAGAGGCACCTCCCATGAAACCCGCTACAGCCGGATGGCTCAACAAAGTACCCGAGGTGACGCTGTCATTCTGGGTGATCAAGATCTTGTCCACGACCGTGGGTGAAACCGGCGCGGACTTCCTCGCTGTCGATGCCGGCCTCGGCCTGGGCTGGACCAGCCTCGGCATGGCGGCATTGCTGGCCATTGCGTTGTTCATACAGATGCGCAAAACCGCCTGCTCGCCCTGGATCTACTGGCTGACCGTGGTGCTGGTGAGCATCGTCGGGACGCAGCTCACCGATATCCTGACCGACGTGCTCGACGTCAGCCTGTACACCAGCACCGCCGTGTTTTCAGTCTTGCTGGCACTCAATTTTCTCGTCTGGTACCGGGTGGAACACAACCTGTCGATCCGCGAGATCGTCACCCCACGCCGGGAATGGTTCTACTGGACGACCGTGCTCTGCACCTTTGCCCTCGGTACGGCAGCCGGCGACCTGGCCACCGAAGCACTGGGACTGGGTTTCACCCTCGGCGCCGTGATTTTCGCCACGCTGCTCGTCGCGACCCTGGTGGCCTGGCGCATGGGTGCCAATGTGGTACTGGCCTTCTGGATCGCCTACATCCTGACCCGTCCGTTCGGTGCTTCTCTTGGCGACTTGCTGACCCAGTCCAAGACCTACGGTGGCCTCGGTATGGGCGCTACCTGGACCAGCGCGATCTTCCTGTGCGTCATCGTCCTGCTGGTCGCGGTCGCGCAGATCAGCGTCGGCAACCGCAAACTCGCCACTCAATAACGTTTACCAGTCCATCAAGGAATCGTCATGCGCCCTTTTCAACACATCATTCGCCACGTCGCCATTGTCTCGTCGATTTTCCTGCTCGGTATCGCCGCCGGCTGCTCGAAACCCGCCGACAAGCCAAACGCGGGCAACACTTCAGGTGCGATGAGTGAACAAACCCGGTCCGGTTCAAAACTGGGTGACCTGTCCGAGTTCCGCACCATCGCCGCCGACGTTGCCACGATCGTCGATAAAAACGACCTGCCGGGTGCGAAAGCCCGCATCAAGGACCTGGAGAGCGCCTGGGACTCCGCCGAAGCCGGGATCAAGCCTCGCGCCGCCAGCGACTGGCATGTAGTGGACAAGGCCATTGACCGCGCGCTCGACGCGTTGCGCGCCAGCAATCCGCAACAGAACGATTGCAAGGCCCGCATGGACGAGCTCATGAAGGCCTTCGATTCGATGAAAGGCGCGTAATAACCGGGCGGACAAACGCCGGTACAGGTGCTTCAATACAGGCGCGACGGTCATGACCGCCGCGCCTATTTTTCGGAGCGGGACATGCGCATATTGCTGGTCGAAGATGACCCGATGATCGGGGACGCCATCCAGGGCGCACTGAGTGATGCGAGCTACGCGACCGATTGGGTGAAAAACGGCCTTACCGCACTCTCGGCGCTGGAGACCCAACCCTATGACCTGGTGCTACTGGACCTCGGGCTGCCTGGCAAGGGCGGGCTCGATGTCCTCGACAGCATTCGCGGCCGCAACAACCCGGTGCCTTTGCTGATCATTACCGCACGGGACAGCCTGGACGATCGCCTGCGTGGCCTCGACGGTGGCGCCGACGACTACTTGCTCAAGCCTTTCGAGATGGCCGAACTGCTGGCCCGTATGCGCGCCGTGCTGCGCCGCAAAGGCGGTAACGCCCAGTCACTGCTGGACAACGGCGTGGTGGCGCTGGACCTGGTGTCGAAACAGGCGAGCACTGCCGAAAACCCCGACGTGCAACTGTCCAGCCGCGAGTTCGCCCTGTTACAGGCCCTGTTGATCCGCCCAGGGGCGATCCTCTCTCGCAGCGAACTCGAAGACCGCCTTTACGGTTGGGGCAACGAAGTGGAAAGCAACGCCGTGGAGTTTCTGATTCATTCGCTGCGCCGCAAGTTGGGCAACCAGGTCATCAAGAACGTCAGGGGTATGGGATGGATGGTTTCAAAAAGCGCTTGAGCGACTCGGTCCAGGTACGGCTGTCGATTGCGCTGTCGCTGGCCATCCTGCTTGTGGCGGTGCTGGCCGGGATGTTTGCGTTCGCCTCCGCCCTTGACGAAGCCCACGAAATGCAGGACGAAACCTTGCGTCAGGTGGCGATGCTGTTCGATCGGCAGCAGATGACACTGCACTATCCTGTGGTCGAAAAAATCCCGGGTGACGACGAAGAATCCAGGGTCATCGTGCAGTACCTGGCCGACAGCAGCAAAGCACTCGGCAGCAACGACGACAGCGTCATCCCGCTGCCCTTCCCCACTACGCTGGCCGATGGTTTGTCGACCGTGAGTATCGCCGGCGAAGACTTTCGTACGCTGGTCAGGACTACCGCCCGGGGCGAGCGCATCGTCGTCGCCCAGGAAACCGGTGTCCGCGACAAAGAGGCACGCGAGAGCGCCTGGCGCAGCCTGTTGCCGTTTCTCATTCTGTTTCCGGTGCTGTTGCTGGTGGTGAGCGATCTGGTGCACAAGCTGTTTCGCCCGATTGCCACCCTCTCCGATGACATAGACCGCCGCGACAAACAGGCCCTGCACCCTATCGACGAGAACCATCTGCCAACCGAGATCCGGCCTTTCGTTGTGGCCATCAATCGCTTGCTGGCGCGGGTTGCGCAGTCCATGGAAACCCAGCGGCGCTTCATCGCCGACGCCGCCCACGAACTGCGTTCGCCCATGACAGCCCTGTCCCTGCAAGCCGAGCGACTGAAAGCCACGCCAATGCCGACGCAAGCCGTCGAGCGTCTGCTGCCGCTGTCGCGAGGCATAGAGCGCAGCAGAAAACTGATCGATCAGTTGCTGGCCCTGGCCGCCGCCCAATCGAACACCGAGCGACCGCCGACCACGGTTTCGGTGCATGAGGTCTATCGACGGGTGCTGGAGGACCTGTTGCCACTGGCGGAGCGAAAGAACATCGATATCGGTGTTGAAAGTACCGAAGACGTGCAGGTCGTCATCAGCGAAATGGACCTGCTGATCCTGGTCAAGAATCTGGTGGACAACGCGATCCGCTACACCCCTTGCGGCGGACGCGTCGACCTTTCGGTGGAGCTGGTGCAGGACAACGTGATCCTTCAGGTCAAGGATTCCGGCCCTGGTATTGCTGCCGACGAACAGATGCGGGTGTTCGACCCGTTCTATCGCAGCATCGAAACCGAAGAAGCAGGCTCCGGGCTGGGGTTGTCCATCGTAAAGGCCATCGCCGAGCGCACGGGGGCTCGGGTGCGCTTGAGTTTTTCGGACGAAACGGACAAAAGCGGGTTATGTGTCTCGATCGAGTTGAAAAGAGGCTCAGGATAAATTCCCTATGTATCACAGTGTGTCAGCACCAACGCCCGATACACGGACTTTCATCCGGCCGGCGATTCGACACAGGCCAGATACGTTGCCACGCTTCAATGCAAGCAAGGTTTGAAGGGGCTCAAGCAGAACCCCTGACCCATGGCTAGTAATGGAGGCATCCCATGAAGAAGGCACTGAGCAACTGCAAAACCGGCAAGACTCGCCGCCACCTGGTCGGCCCTTCGATCCTCGCGCTTACGCTGTTCGGCGTTCTCGGCGCAGCCCACGCGCAAACGACCGCCACCGCGCAGCCGGCGGCGACCCCTGCCGAAACCAGGCAGGTGGCGCCCTTGCCGTTCGGCCCGCTCAAGCATGTCAACGCCGGGTTGCTGGACGTGGCGTACGCCGAAACTGGCCCGGCCAACGGACCGGTGGTGATCCTGCTGCACGGCTGGCCGTATGACATTCACAGTTATGACGAGGTCGCGCCGTTGTTGGCCGCCAAGGGCTATCGGGTACTGATGCCCTATGCGCGCGGCTATGGCGATACGCGTTTCCTGTCTGTAGAAACCGAGCGCAACGGCCAGCCGGCTGCGCTGGCCAGTGATGTCATCGATTTCATGGATGCCCTGAAGATCAAGCAAGCGGTGCTCGGTGGCTACGACTGGGGTGCGCGTTCGGCCGACATTGTCTCGGCGCTGTGGCCGGAACGGGTCAAGGCACTGGTCTCGGTCAGCGGTTATCTGATCGGCAACCAGGCCGCCGGCAAGAACCCGCTGCCACCCAAGGCGGAATTGCAGTGGTGGTATCAGTTCTACTTCGCCACTGATCGTGGTCGCGCCGGTTACGAGAGAAACACCCACGACTTTGCCAAGCTGATCTGGCAACTGGCTTCGCCGAAATGGGCGTTCGATGACGCCACCTTCGACCGTAGCGCCAAGGCGCTGGACAACCCCGACCATGTCGACATCACTGTGTTCAACTACCGCTGGCGCCTGGGCCTGGTCCAGGGCGAGAGCCGATACGAACCACTGGAGCAGAAACTGGCCACGGCGCCTTCCATCAGCGTGCCGACCATTACCCTTGAAGGCGATGCCAATGGCGCTCCGCACCCGGCGCCTGAAGACTATGCCAAACGCTTCACCGGCAAATACGAGTTCCGGCTGATCAGCGGCGGCATCGGCCACAACCTGCCGCAGGAAGATCCGCAGGCGTTCGCCAAGGCGGTGATCGATGCCGATCACCTTTGAGGGCGACCTGACGCATTCGCGCCTGCGTTGAACGGCACCGGGGTAAAGATGAGCTATCTTGAAAGCGAATCACCTGCATCAGGTGACTGCCAACAAGTAAGGACGCTTCATGAATCGTTTGCCCCGGCGCCATGCCCTCTTCGCCTTGACTTTCGCCAGTACGCTCACAGCCGCAGCCCTGTCGGGTACTCCGGGTTACGCGGCACCAGCCACTGTCGCCGCGCCGGCCGCCAGCCCTGTCTCAGGCCCTGTCGCCGGCACCAAAATAACTGAACCGTACGTACGCATGATGGCGCGCGAGGCGTATTTCTGGGCCTGGCCGATGGCCAACATCTTCAATCGTCGCCAGGCCTTCAAGGACCTGCCCGAACCCGGCCTGATGGGCGGCATCGTACCCGTGGCCCCGATCAATCGGCTGTCGATGCTCAGCGACTACATCGACCCGGCCGAGCGCCTGGTGGCTTGCCCGAACCAGGATGTGGTGTACGGCGCCGGCAGCATCGCCCTGGACCTTGAACCGGTGGTGCTGCAAGTGCCGGACTTCGACGGCCGTTTCTGGGTGTATCAGGTGGTCGACCTGCGCTCCGACAGCTTCGCCGAACTGGGCAAAATGTATAACACCCAGCCAGGTTTCTACCTGTTGGTCGGCCCGGACTGGAATGGCAAGGTGCCGCCCGGCATCAAACGGGTGTACCGCTCGCGTACGAACACCGGGTTCGTGATCCCTCGGGTATTCCAGGACGACACCGCCGCCGACCGCCTGGCCGTGCAGCCGGCATTGTCGGGCATCGACATGTACCCGCTGTCGCAGTACGACGGCAATATGAAGAAGCGCAACTGGGCCAGGCTGCCGAAATTTCCGGCCCAGGCTTCTGAAGGCAACGCCGAAACCAAATGGGTGGTACCGGAGAAGTTCTTCGATGAACTGCCGGCCCTGCTCAGGGACGCCAAGCCATTGCCGGGCGAAGAAGCCCGCTACGGGCAAATGGCCGCCCTCGCGGCCATCGCCAAGGCCGACCCGCAACTGCGCGCCGCGATGATCGACGAGGCGAAAAAAACCGACAAAGAGGTGATCGACCCGCTATTGCAGTTCCGCAACTACGGCCTGCAATTGCCCAATCACTGGAGCACCGTGAGCAACGGCGCAGCGTTCGGTACCGACTATTTCACCCGTACCGCCGTGGCGCGCTCGAACATATTCGTCAATCAGCAGAAAGAGACCAAATACTTCTATCAGGATCTGGATGAGAACGGCCTGCGCCTCAACGGCCAGTACGGCTACAGCGTGACGTTCGCCAAAGGCAAGCTGCCGCCGGTCAAGGGGTTCTGGTCGCTGACGCTGTACAACGAACAGCACTTTTTCTCGCCGAACGAGCTCAAACGCTATTCCATCGGCACCAAGAACAAATCCCTGCAAACCAATCCTGATGGCTCCCTGACTATCTACGTGCAAAGCGAATCACCGGGCAAGGACAAGGAAAGCAACTGGCTGCCCTCGCCCAAAGGCGCCGGATTCTCGCTGTACATCCGCGCCTACTGGCCGCAAACCGATGCCCTCGACGGCGACTGGACTCCACCGGCGGTGGTGAAAACCAATTGAAAAGGACTTCTACGATGAACGCAGCCAGCAAAACACTGACCGCACTGGCATTGGCCGTTTCGGTCAGCCTCGGCGCCCAGGCAGCCACGCATTATGAACAACTGGCCGACCTGCCCTTCGTTGGCGGTTATCCAACCCTGGAAGGCGTGGCCCAACTCAAGAACGAGTTGCTGTTCCAGCGCGCCGTGCAGTCCTACATCTGGGCACTGCCGGCATTGAACATGTACGCCATGAAGGAAGGCTCGGAAAAAACCTTCGGTGCCGGCTACAACGTGTTGCCGATCTGGAAAGACCGGCTCAACGCCAAGACCTTGGTGACTACGCCGAACTCCGACGTGATCTACGCCATGGGCTATCTGGATCTGAAGCAGGACGGCCCGATGGTGATTGAAGTGCCGCCGGGCATGCAGGGCATTCTCGACGACTTCTTCCAGCGGCCGATCTGCTCCGAAGGCCAGATCGAAGGTCGTCAGTGGTGCGGCGATGTCGGCCTGCCCGGCCCGGACCAAGGCAAGGGCGCCAAGTACCTGGTGCTGCCACCGGATTACAAGGGTGACGTGCCTGCGGGCTACCTGACCTACCGTTCACGCACCTACAACGTGTTTGTGTTCTGGCGCGGTTTCTTCAAGGACCCGAAACAGCTGGAAGCACCGGTCAAGCTCATGGAGCAGACGCGCATCTATCCGCTGGGCAAAGAAGCCACGGCTAAGAAGATGGAGTTCCCCAACGCCTCGAAAACCCCGGTCAACATGCTCTACCCCACCGATGGCAGCGCGTTTGACATGCTTTCGCGATTTATCGACCATGAATACGTCGACCCGCAGGACATGGAAATGCGCGGCATGCTCGCCGCCTTGGGCATCATAAAGGGCAAGCCGTTCCAGCCGGATACGGCGACCCGCGACCTGCTCGACAAGGCCGCGAAGACCGCGAGCAAAATGGGCCACGCCACTTCCTACACCCCGCAAACCATAGTCGCCAACGGCACCTGGTACCCGGACCGCAAGTGGCTGAACGTCTTCCCGGGCAACGCCACCTTCACTGCCGACACCTTCAACTACATCGACCCACGCACCGGTTTCTTCACCAATGCCTACTCGGCCAGCCCGGGCATGGCGGTGAACATGGAGAACGTCGGCGCCAAGTACCCGGCCACCTTCGTCGACGCCAAGGGCGAGTTCCTGTCGGGCAGTAACGCCTACACACTGAACCTGCCCAAGGGCATTCCGGCGGCGTTGTTCTGGTCGGTAACCGTGTACGACTCGATCACCGCCTCGGGCGTGGATAACGGCCAGCCGTTCCCGTCGTTGAACGCCATGGACAAGCCACTGGTGAATGCCGACGGTTCGATTGACGTGCACTTTGGGCCGGATTCACCGGGTGAAGGCAAGAACTGGATTCGCACCCTGCCGGGCAAAGGCTTCTTCGTGATCCTGCGCCTGTATGGCCCGACCAAGGCGTTTTTCGACAAGGCCTGGAAACCCGGCGATTTGCACAAGCAGTAACCCATAGTCCCGTGAACAAATGAGCGCCCCAGTGGCGTTCATTTCGTTTTGGCGGCATGGGGAGCGAGCCTGCTGGCGATGGCGGAGTGTCCGCTGACATCAATGCTGGATGTGCCGGCCTCATCGCGAGCGAGCTCGCTCCCACAGGGTATATCGCCCCCCGGCATCCGCTCCCGAAGCGAACCTCAGGTCGACGACAGACAGGCGCCCTTTTCCGGTACCAGACGAATATCGACACGACGGTTGGCTTCCCGCCCCGCCTCGGTGTCATCAAAGACAGCACACCGATTCAATATTCCCGACCCGATCTACGCGACCATGACCACCTCACTAACTCCCCGTAAGGACCCTGTCATGGCCATTGCAAAGGCAGTACCCGGCAAAACCCTGCTGACCCCGACCGACCACACCCTGATCATGATCGACCACCAGTCGCAGATGTCCTTCGCGACCAAGTCGATCGACGCCGTCACCCTGCGCAACAACGCCGCACTGGTGGCCAAGGCAGCGCGTGGCTTCAAGGTCTCGACCATTCTCACCACCGTCGCCGAGAAGAGTTTTTCCGGGCCGATCTTCGACGAAATCAAAGCCGTGTTCCCGGAACACAACGTCATCGACCGCACCAGCATGAACACCTGGGAAGACGAGCGTATCGCCGTGGAGGTCAACGCCATCGGCAAGCAGAAGATTGTCCTTGCCGGTCTGTGGACGTCGGTTTGCATCGTAGGCCCGGCGTTGTCGGCCATTGACCAGGGGTTCGAGGTGTATGTGATTGCCGACGCCTGCGGCGACGTCAGCACCGAGGCCCATGAAATGGCCATGCAGCGCATGATCCAGATCGGCGCCCGGCCGATGACTTCGTTGCAATACCTGCTGGAACTGCAACGTGACTGGGCCCGCAGCGAGACCTACGACGAAACGGTGAAAACCTCGATTGCCAACGGTGGTGCCTACGGTCTGGGCCTGATCTACGCCAAGACAATGTTTGGTGCGTCCGAAGGCCATTAAGGTCCGTTGAAAAAACCAGCGACTGCGTCATCCCGACGCTGTCGCTGCCCCCGCGGTGACCCATTGATGATCCATTCCCCGCAAGATTTCAGGGCGGCCATTGCCCTGGGCTTCTGCCTGTTGACCACCCACGCACTGGCCGATGAACCGGCGCAAGGCGCAGAAGGATTTTTCGACGGTGCGACGCTTGGCGTACTCAGCCGCAACTTTTATCTGAACAGTGACTATCGGTCCCCCTCGCCGACCGGCAAGAGCTACAAAGCCGAATGGGCTCAAGGCTTTATCGGTGCTTTTGAATCCGGCTTCACGCCGGGTGCCGTAGGCTTCGGCCTCGATGCCCATGCCTTTCTTGGATTGAAACTCGATGGCGGCAAGGGCCACGCCGGGACCGGATTGCTGCCGCTGGACAGTGAAGGTCGTAGCGATAGCAACTACTCCAGCGGTGGCGGCGCGATCAAGCTCAAGGCTTCGAACACCACCCTGGCGTTTGGTGAAATGGAGGTCGAAAGCCCGGTATTCGACACCGCGGACAAACGCCTGCAACCGGAGTACGCCACCGGATTTCTGCTCGATAGCCGCGAAATCGCCGGCATGAACCTGCAAGCCGGCCACTTCACGGCATTCAAGAATCAGGACAGTGCTTCAGGCAAGGGCAACTTTTTCGGCTATGGCGCCAACACAGAGGCCGGCGGCATTTCGTTTGTCGGCGCCGATCTGTTCACCCAAAGCCCGGTTGGCGGCGCCCTGTATGCGTCGGATCTGACCGACACCTGGCACCAGTACTACGGCAACCTGCACTTCAAGCAGTCCGAAGTGTTCCTCGACGCCAACCTCTATCACACCCGGGACACTGGCCAGGCGCTGGCCGGTGCCATTGATAACACGGCGTACAGCCTGTCCGGCAGATACACGATCGGCGCCCATGGGTTCACCTTGGCGTACCAGAAAGTCGATGGTGATACGCCGTTCGATTTCGTCGGTGGCGACTCCATCTACCTCGCCAACTCGATCAAGTACGCCGACTTCAACGGCGCCCACGAACGCTCCTGGCAGGTTCGTTACGACCTGGACTTGGCCAACTTCGGGGTACCCGGTCTGAAATTCATGACCCGCTACGTCACCGGCGGCCAGATCGACGGCACCCATGCACCACAAGGCGGAGCCTACAACCCGTTCGACCCGGCGACCGGTACCTTCACGCCGCAACAAGGTGATGGGGGTAAGCACTGGGAGCGGGACATCGACCTGCACTACGTCGTGCAGTCCGGAGCGGCCAAGGGTTTGTCGTTGCAACTGTCCCATGTGTCGCACCGGGCGAATGCCGCCCAGGCCGGCGACGACATAGACCGGGTGTACGTAGTCATTCAGTACCCGCTGGGCTTCGGGCCGTTCTGAGCGGAAAGTGGCGGAAGGCAGCCGGAGTCGAACCTGCCCGGGAACGGATGCCGTCCCCAACCGGGTTTGAAGCCCGGCCGCGCCACCGGGCGCGATTGCCTTCCTTGAATTATTGCCTCTGAATCAAAGCTCATTTCGCCGGGCCAACGCACTGTCCAGGCGAATCTGCCGTCGATCTCCAATGCGCCGGGTCAGGCCGATACGGTCGAAGTACTCCAGTATCTGGATACTGCGCTTGCGCCCCAGACCCACCGCATCACGAAACGCCGCCACCTGGATCACCGGGTTGGCGTCCGCCAGTTGCAACAGCATAGCCGCCAATCGGCGAATCATGCCGTCGGTGTAAAACAGGTCGCGTACCACCTGGTGCATCAAGCCCAGGCGCGCCATTTTGCGCAGCAATGCGCGCACGGTCGCTTCGTCTTGTCCCAGGTTGCGCACCCAGGGCGGGTCGAATCCGGCCTGTTCGAATAACGGCTGCAATTGTAGCCATAGGGCTTCATCCTCATCACTCAAGCGCACTTGATGTCCGGGCAGGTGCAACCACGGACCGCTGCTGGCGATGTCACCGCCGACCAACAACTCATCGAGCAGACTGATAAAGGTTGAACGCTCCAGAGTGCTGCCGCTGAATCGACGCAGTCGGTCCCGGTCCGGCCCCATCTGATCCGGTTCGAGTAGATGGAAACGCGCGAGCTGGTCCACTAAAGGCGCTTTCAAGGATTCCCAGCGACTTGCATTGAACAACAATGGGCCTTGACGGGTATTGATCAGGCGCACGTCAGCGGGCAACACCCAACTGTTGCGCGGTCGGTTGAATTGCCGCTCCAGACGCTGAGGATCGATCCCGGTGTCGCTATGGGCCAGCAAAGCCGGCAAAACCTCTTCCAGCCCGGCACAGTTCGCCAGCGTGTCCAACTGCGCCAACCGTTCAGGGCTGCGGCGTTGCCGTGCGGGTGCAAACGGATCGAGTACCCGGCCACCACCCAGGGTTCGTTGGGCACTCTGGTCACGCAGGATCAGCGGATCGCCCTTCACCGCATGTACCGGTGTATTGAGCAGCAGTTGCGCAAACATCCGCCCACCGGGTGCCAGGCTGATGCCTTCCAGCAAGGCGACGCGCCCGGTTATGTCCTGGGTGCCGAGGTGCACGTGCACCGGTTGAAAGTGTTCGAAGGCCCGGGGTTCGCCGGCAAGCAACTGCATGTCGATATCCAGGCGCCGGGTAGGCGCGTACAAGCCCTCGGCCAGCAGCCAGTGGCCGCGATGGATGTGCTCCAGCGCCAGCCGTTCGGCACTCAGGTTCAACGCCACGCGCTGGCCGGCAAAGGCATGGTCGGTGGCCTGGTTTTGCGCGTGCAGGCCACGGATGCGCACCGGTTTGCCTTGTGGCCCCAGCAGCAAGGTATCGCCCACCGCGACCTGACCGGACAGCGCCGTGCCGGTCACTACGATACCGGCCCCGGCCACGCTGAAAGCCCGGTCGATCCCCAGGCGAAAACCACCGTCGGTGCTGCGCTGCTGTACTTCACGCTGGGCTTGCAGCAATTGTTGGCGCAGGGTTTCGATGCCCTCGCCGGTCACGCTCGACAACGCAATCAGCGGTGCATCGGCATAGGGTCCGGGCGCCAGCAAGGTACGGATCTGCTCGCGCACGTCTTGTACCCGGGCGCTGTCGACCCGGTCGCACTTGCTTATCGCCACCAATGCCCGGGGAATGCCCAACAACTGGACAATCGCCAGATGCTCGCGGGTCTGCGGCATCACCCCATCATCAGCGGCCACCACCAGCAACACCAGATCGACGCCCTGCGCCCCGGCCAGCATGTTGTGGGTGAAGCGCTCATGGCCGGGAACGTCGATGAATCCGGTCAACTGTGCACCCGCCTCCAGCGCGGCATACAGGTAGCCCAGGTCGATGGTCATGCCGCGCTCACGCTCTTCGCGGCGCCGGTCACCCGCCTGACCGGTCAACGCCTGGAGCAGCGCCGTCTTGCCATGGTCGATGTGCCCCGCGGTGCCGACAATCACCCTGCCCGGCCCTCCACCTGTAATTGATCGAGTTGCGCCAGCCATGCCGGTTCGTCGTCCAGTTGCCGCAGGTCCAGCCACAGGGCGTCATCGTCGATGCGCCCCAGGACCGCAATCGGCAAGGCGCGAAAGGCTTCTTCCAGCGTCAACAGGGAGCGCCCGCGCAAGCGCTTGGACGTCAACGGGCGCAGACACAGCGCGGCGCTGGCCAGCCGCGCTACCGGCTGGCTGCCGCTGCCGATCATGCCCAGTGCGGGCATGGCACTGACGCTCCAGCCATCACCCAGCACTTGGGCCAGCGCCGGCCGCAAACGCTCAGCCTGGGCGAGGATATCGGCCTGTGACCGGGTCAACAGGCGAAGGCTTGGCAAACGCTCGGCGAGGCGATCGGGGTTGCGGTACAGACCCAGCACCGCTTCCAGGGCCGCCAGGGTCATTTTGTCGACCCGTAGCGCACGTTTAAGGGGGTTTTTCTTGATCCTGGCGATCAGTTCCTTGCGCCCGACAATCACCCCGGCCTGTGGTCCGCCGAGCAGTTTGTCGCCACTGAAGGTGACGATGTCCGCGCCATCCAGCAGCGCCTGGCGCACCGTCGGTTCCGCCGGCAACCCCCAGCGTGTCAAGTCCAGCAGGCTACCGCTGCCGAGGTCTTCGAGCAGTGGCAGTCCATGTTGGAGGGCAATTTGTGCCAGCTCCGCAGTTGGCACGCTCGTGGTGAAACCTTGAATGCTGTAGTTGCTTGCATGCACGCGCATGATCAAACCACTGCGCGGGCCGATGGCCGCCTCGTAGTCGCGGGCATGGGTGCGGTTGGTGGTGCCGACCTCAATCAGCTTCACCCCCGCGCGGGCCATGATGTCGGGGATACGGAAGGCGCCGCCGATTTCAATCAGTTCGCCCCGGGAAATAATCCCTTCCTTGCGTGCGCCCAGGCTGTTGAGGGTCAAGAGCACCGCCGCGGCATTGTTGTTGACCACGGTCACCGCTTCGGCGCCGGTCAGTTCGCGGATCAAGCCTTCGATCAGGTCGTCGCGATCTCCGCGCTTGCCGCTGCGCAGGTCGAATTCGAGGTTGAGCGGATAACGGGCGGCCATTTGCACCGCCTCGATCGCTTCCTCGGGCAACAGCGCCCGGCCAAGGTTGGTGTGCAAGACCGTGCCGGTGAGGTTGAACACCCGGCGCACATGGCTGCGATGCTGGATGGCCAAGCGCTCGCCTACCCTGCCCGCCAGTACCTCAGGGCTGACTTCAACAGACTCGAGTAAACCCTGCCGCCCCCCTTCGCGCAGTTCATCAAGCAATTGCCGCAAGGCAGCCAGTAAGGCATCGCGCCCATAGCGCTCGGCCAACGGCTGGCACGCCGGGTGACGCAACAAACTGTCGATCGAAGGTAGACGCAGGGGTTGGCTGGCACTGCGTGCAGACATCTGGCGCTCCTGAAAACGAATGACCCTCGCGCCAGAGTGTAGACGCTGCGGTTACTCGTCTCCCGGCGCCAACAACAGATTAGGTGCCAGACGCTGATAACCGTCCTGGCTCAGGCGCATGTCGAGCATCAGGCTGGACAGGTCTGCCGACAGTGCTTCGGCATCCGCATCGTTCTCCAGATAAAGCAACTTCAGATAGCTGTTACAACCGGGGCAGACTTCGGCGCGCAACGGCGCCTGGTTGGCGGCATGGCGATCACTTTCAAGGCTGAGGTATTCCAGGCCCTTGCTCTGCTCGCAATACACGCATTTGACGCGCACCACATGCCACTCGCAGGTACACAGCGAACAGACCAGATAACGCAAGCCGTTGTGCTTGCCGCGATGGCGGATCACCCCGGCCATGGCCGGCGAGCCACAGGCCGGGCACTGGCTGAGGCTGTCGCCGGCGGTCAGCACCAGGTTCGGCGTGCTCAACAGCCAGTGGCTCCAGGCCGTTTGCAACGCCGCACCGAGAAACGGCACCAACGCGGCCGGCACCAGCGAATACTGGCCGCTGATCAGTGCCACCGCCCAGGCACGGCGTTGCCCGGCATCGGCCAGGCGCAAGGTGTCCACGGCATCGGCCACGGCAGATTGCGGCGGTGCGTTATAGCGCTGTAACAGGGCATCGAGGTAACGCTGCCAATCGTCTTCGCGTGCCAGGCTGTCGGCCGCGAACGGCGGCAAACCGTGTTGCTGGCACAATTCGATGCGTTGTCGGTCAAGGGGTTCACTTTGCGGCGGGTCGTCCAGCACCTGTTGCTGCACCCGGCACACCCCGGCGATCAGGCGCAGGTAATCGGCCAACGGGTGCCCTTCGGCCAACGCTTCCAGGCGCTGGGCGCGCAGGCTGAACAGGTTATGCGGCGGCATGTACAGGAACGGCGGCGAACTGGCCGCCGCTTCGATTTCTCCAGGTTCCAGGATGGTTGGCAAATGTCAGCCCTTTTTGGTGATCGGACGCGTAGGAGCTTCGTCGCGGGTCTCATCTTGAGTCACTTGGCGATACCAGAGTTCATGGTGTTTCCTGGCCCAGCCGCGGCTGACCCTGCCGTGCAACATGGCGCTGACCGAGCCCTTGATCCAGATACCGGCATAGATGTGCACGATGATGCTCAGGATCAGCACAAAAGCGGCCAACGCATGCAGCAACATCGCCCAGCGTATCGCGGTGATGCCGAAATACTCGCTGAAGTACGCACGCCAGATCACCAGCCCGCTGAACAACAGCACCAACATGCACAGCAGTAAAGTCCAGAAAAGCAGCTTCTGCCCGGGGTTGTACTTGCCGATGGGCGGGACGCCCTCCTCTTCATTCTTCATCACCCGGTCGATGCGCTTGAGCCACAGGCGATCATTGGCGATGAAGTAATTGGCGCGCCAGAAGCGAAACACCAGGCCGAGAAACAGCACGAACATCAGCACGCCCATGAACGGGTGCAGGATGCGTGTCCATGGTCCGCCGCCGAACAGGTTGCTCAGCCAGAACAGCGCCGGGTGGAACAGCGCCAGCCCGGACAGCCCGGCCATGAGGAACAGAATCGCCACCAGCCAGTGATTGGTGCGCTGGTTGCCGGTGTAGCGCAGGATCGTCTTGTTGCTCATGGCCTGCCCTCCCCACGGGGATCGAAGGTGTGCACCGACGGATCGACTTCATGCACGGCGGTGTCCGGCGGCTGCGGATGTTCATCCTCTTCGACGATTTGCGGGCCGACGCGCACGTAGTGGAAGAACCCGGCCAGTACCGCTGCGCCCATTGCGAGCAGCGCCAGCGGTTTGCTGATGCCTTTCCACAGCCCCACTAACGGACTGATTGCCGGGTGATCGGGCAAACCGGCGTACAGTCTTGGCGTATCGGCGTGGTGCAACACGTACATCACGTGGGTGCCACCGACGCCTTCAGGGTCGTACAGGCCGGCGTTTTCAAAGCCCCGGCTCTTGAGGTCGACGATGCGCTCGGCCGCATGCTCCTTCATGTCGTCCTTGGAGCCGAACACGATGGCACCGGTCGGGCAGGTTTTCACGCAGGCCGGTTCCAGCCCGACCGCCACCCGGTCAGAGCACAAGGTGCATTTGTAGGCCTTGTGATCCTTTTGCGAGATCCGTGGAATGTTGAACGGACACCCGGTGATGCAGTAACCGCAACCGATGCAATGATCCTGATCGAAATCGACGATGCCATTGGCGTGCTTGATGATCGCCCCCGGGCTGGGGCATGCCGCCAGGCAACCGGGCTCGGCACAATGCATGCAGCCGTCCTTGCGAATCAGCCACTCCAGGTTGCCGGCGTCGGTCTCGTGCTCGGTGAAGCGCATCAGCGTCCAGGTTTCTGCGGTGAGGTCTTGCGGATTGTCGTAGGTGCCATGGTTATGGCCGACCTCGTCACGCAACTCGTTCCATTCCGAGCAGGCGACCTGGCAGGCCTTGCAGCCGATGCATTTGGTGGTGTCGATCAGCTTGGCGACTTCCTCCATGCCGCGCACCGAGGGCGCGGGTGTGGTGGTGGCCGAGCGGGCAATGATGTCTTGGCTGGCCATTTAGACTTTCTCCACGTTGACCAGGAATGACTTGGATTCCGGGGTCTGGGTGTTGCCATCGCCGAGGAACGGCACCAGGGTGTTGGTCAGGTAACCGTGGCGCGTGAGGCCGGTAAAGCCCCAGTGCAACGGAATGCCGATCTGGTGCACCACCTGATTGTTGACCTGCAACGGACGAATCCGCTTGGTCACCACCGCCACCGCTTCGATGAAGCCACGCTTGCTGCTGACCCGTACCCGGTCGCCGGCGACGATGCCTTTTTCCTTGGCCAACACTTCACCGATCTCGACGAATTGCTCCGGTTGGGTAATCGCGTTGAGCTTGCAATGCTTGGTCCAGAAGTGGAAGTGCTCGGTCAGCCGGTAACTGGTGGCGGCGTACGGGTAATCCTTGGCCACGCCAAGGGAATCCCAGACCGAATCGAAGATCCGCGCCGCCGGGTTGCTGGTGGCTTTCTTGTTTTGCGGGTGCAGCGGGTTGATGCCGATCGGCGTTTCGAACGGCTCGTAGTGTTCAGGGAACGGGCCTTCGTTCATCTTGTCGACGGCGAAGAATCGCGCCACGCCCTCAGGGTTCATGATGAACGGATTCATCCCCGCTTCCGGCGCCACATCAGCCTTGTAGTCCGGCACATCGGTGCCGCCCCAGGTCTTGCCGTTCCACCACACCAGGCGTTTTTTCGGATCCCACGGCTTGCCTTGCAGGTCCGCCGAAGCGCGGTTGTAGAGAATCCGTCGGTTGGCCGGCCAGGCCCAGGCCCAACCTTGGGTCTGGTGCATGCCGTACGGGTCACTGTTGTCGCGGCGAGCCATCTGGTTACCGAGTTCGGTCCAGCTGCCACAGAAAATCCAGCAACCGGACGCCGTGCTGCCGTCGTCCTTGAGCTGGGCGAATCCGGCCAGTTGCGCATTGGCCTTGATCGCCGCGCCAGTGGCATCGGTGAAGTCGGTGGTGGCAGAGCCGTTGATTTCCTTGGCCAGCTCTTCCGGCGAAGGTTCCTCGGGGATCTTGTACGGCCACGACAGTTTGAGCATCGGATCGGGGAATTTGCCGCCATTGGCCTGATAACGCTGGCGCAGGCGCAGGAACAGTTCACTCATGATGCGGATGTCGGTGCGCGCTTCGCCAGGGCCATCCGCGCCCTTCCAGTGCCATTGCAGCCAGCGGCTGCTGTTTACCAGCGAGCCGTCCTCCTCGGCAAAGCAGGTGGTGGGCAGGCGAATGACTTCGGTCTGGATGTCGGCGCTCTTCACATCGTTGTACGGCCCGACATTGCGCCAGAACTCCGAGGTTTCGGTGGCGAGCGGGTCCATCACCACCAGCCACTTCAATTTGGCCAGTGCCGCGGTCACCCGGTTCTTGTCCGGCAGCGCGGCAATCGGGTTGAAGCCCTGGCACATGTAGCCGTTGACCTTGCCCTGGCCCATCAAATCAAACACCTTGAGGATGTCGTATTGGGAAATGTCCAGTTTAGGCAGGTAGTCGTAGGCCCAGTTGTTCTCGGCCGTGGCGTTGGCGCCGTACCAGGCTTTCATCAGGCTGACGTGGAACTTGCCGTAGTTCTGCCAGTAAGACAGTTGCCCCGGGCGCAACGGTTTTTGCGTGCGCTTGACGATGTAGGCGTTGTAATCCTGTTCGGCATCGCCAGGTAGCGTGAGGTAGCCTGGCAGTGCGTTGGAGAGCAGGCCCAGGTCGGTCAGCCCCTGGATGTTGGAGTGCCCGCGCAAGGCGTTGACGCCGCCGCCCGGCATGCCGACGTTACCCAGCAACAGTTGCACCATCGCCGCACTGCGGATCATCTGCGAACCGACCGAGTGCTGGGTCCAGCCCAGGGCGTAGAGAATGGTCATGGTCTTGCCCGGCGTCGAGCAAGTGGCGATTTCCTCCCAGATTTTCTGCATGGCATCGACTGGCATGCCGCAGATCTGGCTCGCCAGTTCCTTGGTGTAACGGCTGTAGTGCTGCTTCATCAATTGATAGACGCAGCGCGGGTCCTGCAACGTCGGATCGACCTTGGCAAACCCGTCCTCGCCAAGCTCATAGCCCCAGCCGGACCTGTCGGTGTAGGCACGCTTGGCGACGTCGTAGCCGCTGAAGATTCCGTCCTCGAAGCCATAGCCGGCTTTGACGATGAACGACACGTCGGTGTAGTTGCGCACGTATTCGTGCTGGATCTTGTCCTCGGTCAGCAGGTAATTGATCAGCCCGCCCATGAAGGCGATGTCGGTGCCGGTGCGGATCGGCGCGTAATAGTCGGCCACCGAGGCGGTCCGGGTAAAACGCGGATCGACCACGATCAGGCGAGCCTTGTTGTGCGCCTTGGCTTCGGTCACCCATTTGAAGCCGCACGGATGCGCTTCTGCTGCGTTGCCGCCCATCACCAGAACCAGATTCGCGTTGGCGATATCGGTCCAGGTATTGGTCATGGCACCACGGCCGTACGTCGGGGCAAGACTTGCCACCGTCGGGCCGTGTCAGACACGCGCCTGGTTATCAAACCCCAGCATGCCGAGACTGCGCACCACCTTGTGGGTGATGTAGCCGGCTTCGTTGGACGCCGCCGAGGCCGCGAGGAAACCGGTGGTCAGCCAACGGTTCACCGTTTGACCCTGGGCGTTCTTCTCGATGAAGTTGGCGTCGCGGTCGGCCTTCATCAGGTCGGCAATGCGATCGAGCGCTTCATCCCAGGAGACGCGGGTCCACTCGGTGCCGCCGGCTTTGCGCACCTGCGGGTATTGCAGGCGTCCGGGGCTGTGAATGAAGTCCAGCAGGCCTGCGCCTTTGGGGCAAAGGGTGCCGCGGTTGACCGGATGGTCGGCATCACCTTCGATGTGGATGATATTTTGCGCGACATTCTTCGCCGTATCGCCCTGGCTGTACATGATCACGCCGCAACCGACCGAGCAATACGGGCAGGTGTTGCGGGTTTCATGGGTGTGGGCGAGCTTGAAGTGACGCACCTGTTCGGCAAAGGCAAGCGTCGGGGCCATGCCCAACGCGCCCAGGCTAGAGCCTGCAAGGCCGATACCGGCGACCTTGAAGAACTGACGACGGCTGAGATCCATCGTGCACTCCTGATCAGGTGGAACCCGGTACATGGCCGGGCTTTTTGAACAACCACGGTCTGGGCAGTCTGGCTGCCGACAGTTGAATTTTAGACAGGGCTGTCGAATTCGCCACGAGAGCCGACCGTCGGGCAATATATTGACGGACACAATCCCTGTGGGAGCGGCGGTGCGGCGATCCCACAGGGATTGTGGTGTCAGTCATCGCGAGCAAGCTCGCTCCCACAGGGCTTGGCGATTATCATGGTCAGCATTCCAACCCAGCTTTCATGAGACTAAGCATGACTTTCGATTTTGATCAGGTGTTCGACCGCCACAACACCGGCAGTACCAAGTGGAGCCGCTACCCGGCCGACGTGTTGCCGATGTGGGTCGCCGACATGGATTTCGCCGCGCCGCCGGTGATCATCCAGGCCCTGCAAAAACGACTGGAACACCCGATGGTCGGCTACAGCGTGGCCCAGGATGACCTGCGCGAGGCAATCGTTGCCGACCTCTGGAACAAGTACGCCTGGCGCGTCGAGCCCCAGGAGCTGATTTTCCTGCCGGGCGTCGAGTCCGGTTTCAACATGGCGTTGAAGGCACTGGTGCAGGCGCCACAGAACGTCGTGGTCCAGGTCCCGAACTACCCGCCGCTGCGCCATGCGCCCGGGCATTGGGGCCTGAACAAGGTCGAACTGAACTTCGATGCCCAAGCCGACGGCACCTACTCCACGCCGCTGGATACCCTGAGCCAGTCGCTGCAAGGTGGTGGCGCACTGCTGCTGAGCAACCCGCATAACCCCTTGGGCAAGGCCTTCCCCCGCGCAGAGCTGCAAGCCATTGCCGACATTTGCCTTGAGCACGGTGCCTGGATCATTTCCGACGAGATCCACGCCGAATTGTGCTTCGACGGTCGCCAGCACATTCCGATGGCGACCCTGAGCCCGCAAATCGCCCAGCGCACCATCACGCTGATGTCGGCGAGCAAGGCCTACAACATCGCCGGCCTGAAAACCTCGTTCATGATCATCCAGGACCGCCACCTGCGCGAGAAGGTCAACCACGCCCGTTGCGGCATGGTCGACAGCGTCAATCCGCTGGGCATGGAAGCCACCCGCGTCGCCTACAGCGAAGCGGCGCCATGGCTGGCCGAGCTGAAGGTCTACCTGCAAGGCAACCGCGACTTCCTGGCAGAGGCCGTGCGCACCCGCCTGCCGGGCATCACCATGAACCTGCCGCAAAGCACCTACCTGGCATGGCTCGACTGCACGGCACTGGGGCTGGACAACCCGCAGCAGTTCTTCCTGGAACAGGCCAAGGTCGGCTTGAGCGCCGGCCTGGACTTCGGCGATGACTGCAAGCAGTTCGTGCGCCTGAATTTCGGCTGCCCACGGTCACTGCTGGAAGAAGGCATCGCACGGATAGAGCGCAGTTTGCGCAATCTCAAAGCCTGACCCGCCATCCGCAACAACGAAGATCCCTGTGGGAGCGAGCTTGCTCGCGATGGCGTCCTGTCAGTCGGCAATGATGTTGCCTGACAGTGCGCCATCGCGAGCAAGCTCGCTCCCACAGGGTGACAACCCGATGCTGTGATACTCCGCACAATTGCCGGCTATCGCCCACCAACGCGGCAGCAACTGCCTGACTTTGCTCTCGCCAAAACGGTCGTCGATCAACATCACCACCCCTCGATCCTGTTGCGTGCGGATCACCCGTCCAGCGGCCTGCACCACTTTCTGTACGCCGGGAAACAGATACGTATAGTCGTAACCGGCGCCAAAAATGGCGGCCATGCGCCGCTTCAGTTGCTCGTTCACCGGATTGAGTTGCGCCAGCCCCAGGGTGGCGATAAACGCGCCGATCAACCTGGCACCGGGCAAATCGATGCCTTCACCAAAAGCCCCGCCCAGCACCGCAAAGCCGACACCCTGGCCGTCGGCGTGGAATTGATCGAGAAACTGCTGGCGTTGCGCTTCGCCCATGCCTCGGGACTGCGACCACAGACTGATGTGCGGATGCTTCTCGGCGAGTAACTGCGCCACCTGCTGCAAATAATCGAAGCTGCTGAAAAACGCCAGGTAATTGCCGGGGCGCTCGCAGAACTGTCTGGCGATCAAGTCCACGATCGGTTCCAGAGACGACTGGCGATGCACGAACCGGGTGGAGATCTGGTCGACGATGTGCACTTGCAGTTGATCGGCGTGAAACGGCGACTCGACGTCGATGCACACGGTGTCCGCCGGTGTTCCCAGTAAATCGGCGTAATAGCGCCGGGGGCTGAGGGTCGCGGAAAACAGCACCGTGCTACGCGCGGCGGTCAGGCGCGGGCGGATGAACCCGGCGGGGACCACATTGCGCAGGCACAGTTGCGAGAGGTTGCGCCGGCGCTCGAGATCGCGCTTGCTGATGTCGAACAGGAACTGCTCATCGAACAGTTCGGCGACCCGGCAAAAGTGCAGCATGTCGAAGTAAAACCCCAGCAGTGCGCTGTCCAGGCCCTGAGGGTGATCGTTGAGGTAGTCACCGATGCTGGCGCTGCACGATGACAGTGCCTGAAGCAGCTTTTCCGGCGCCTTGTCATAGGCCTGATAGGCGCCGGTTTGCCCGTTATGCAGGGCATTCCACTCACGATTGACCCGCTGCATCGGTTTTTTCAGCACTTCGGGCGCGGTTTTGCGCACGCCGTTGAAGGTCGCCTGATCGAGACTGGCGCTGTACATCTGCCGGCCGCGTTCCACCAGGTTATGGGCTTCGTCCACCAGCACCGCGACTTTCCAGTTATTAGCCTGGGCCAGACCGAACAGCAGCGCACTGAAATCGAAGTAATAGTTGTAGTCGGCAACCACCACGTCGGCCCAACGCGCCATTTCCTGGCTCAGGTAATACGGACAGACATCGTGCGCCAGGGCAACCTCGCGCAAGGCGCTCTGGTTCAGAAGGCTCAGTTCGCTGGCCGCCTGCCGTGCGGCGGGCAGGCGATCGTAGAAACCCCGGGCCAGCGGGCAGGACTCACCGTGACAGGCTTTGTCCGGGTGTTCGCAGGCCTTGTCCCGGGCGATCATCTCCAGCACCCGCAACGGTGGCGCATCGGCGCTGTTCAGAATCACTTGTGCGGCGTCCAGGGCCAGTTGGCGTCCCGGGGTTTTCGCCGTGAGAAAGAAAACTTTGTCCAGTTGCTGCGGCGCCAGGGCCTTGAGCATCGGGAACAAGGTGCCCAGGGTCTTGCCGATGCCCGTGGGCGCCTGGGCCATCAGGCAGCGCCCCGTGCTGACGGCCTTGAACACCGACTCGGCCAGATGGCGTTGCCCCGGTCGAAAACCGGCATGGGGAAAGGCCAGGCCCTGCGCCGCCCGGTTGCGCCCTTCTCGATGAGCGACTTCCTGTTCGGCCCATTGCAGGAACAGCGCGCAATGCCATTCGAAGAATTGTTGCAGCTCGCTGGCTTCGAAAGGCTCGACCAGGCAGGTCTCCTTCTCGCTGACGATGTCGAAGTACACCAGAGCCAGATTGATCCGTGCCAGATCCAGTTTCCGGCACATCAACCAGCCGTAGATTTTCACCTGGGCCCAATGCAATTGGCGGTGGTTGGCCGGTTGTTTGCTCAAGTCGCCGCGGAAGGTCTTGACCTCCTCCAGGCAGTTTTGCCCGGGGTCATAGCCATCCGCCCTGCCCTTGACCGTCAAGGTCTGATACTGGCCCTCCAGGGCGACTTCGCTTTGGTAGCCCTCGCTACGTCGCGAGGCCACCGTACGGTGCCCGACGATACCTTCCAGCGCAGTCGGTGACGGTGTAAAGCGCAGGTCGAGGTCGCCGACCTTGGCGGTGAACTCGCACAGCGCCCGCACCGCAATGCTGTAGCTCAATCGCCCTGCTCCGCCCATTGCACGTAGCACACGGCGATCGGCATCTGGTGTTCGTGGCAGAACTCCAGCCAGCGCAGCTGGTTGTCCTGCAGGCGATCGCCCGGGCCTTTGACTTCGATCATGCGGTAGGTCTTTTGTTGCGGCCAGAACTGGATCAGGTCCGGCATGCCGGCGCGATTGGCCTTGATGTCCAGCAAGAGGCGGTTGAACCAGTGCTTGAGGTGCTCGGCCGGGAGGCAATCGAGGGCTTGCGCCAGCAACTCCTCGCTGAGCACGCTCCAGAACACGAACGGCGACTGCACGCCCCATTTGGCGGCATAACGTTCGCGGATGGTCTGCCGATAGCGCCCGTCGTCGAGTTCGTCCAGGCACGCCTGAAACAGTTCGGCACGGCGGAGCTGGAAGTCTTCGCTGAGCAAGTCCACCGGCCCGCGCTGGAACGGGTGAAAGAACGCCCCCGGCAAAGGCGCGAAGATCGCTGGCCAACACAGCAGGCCAAACAGTGAATTGACCAGACTGTTTTCGACGTAGTGCACCGGCGCCGACTCTTGCGCCAGATGCGCCTGAACGTAGAACTCCACCGATAACGCCGGGTCTGTCCTGGGCAATTGCAGGTCCAGGCGCTGCATTTCCCGAGGCGCTGCCCGCTTGATGGGCGGCCCGCCGAGCTTGCGTCGCAGGCGTGGCAGCACGCGGAGCAACTGCTGATGTTCGGCGGCGCTTTGCGGCGCCTGTTCGGCTTGCTCGGCCAGGTCCATGGCCTGCTCGAACTGGCCGCTGCGTTCAAGCACGCGGATGAGCCGCGCCCGCGCGCCGGGATATGCGCATTCGCGGTACAGGTTCAGGGCCATGGAGAAATCCGCGATGCGTTCGCAGTACTGGGCCATCTGGAACAGCAGCTTGCCGCGTCGGCGTTGCAACCAGGGATTGTCCAGCGCCAGGCCCTTGATCCGCTCGGCCACCTCTTCCAGTGCTTCACCGGCCTCCAATTGTTGCTGGTACCCGTGCAGGAGGACGCAGGCGTCCACGTCTTCGCGGCTGCGCAAGCCACGGGACTCGGCGCAGAATTCAACTTTTTCGTAGGTGTAGATACCGAGGTCGGCCAACACGAACTCCGACCAGTCCTGATACAGGTTGCCGAAAAACATCAGGCGCAGGCGATCGCACAATTGCATGATGGTCAGGCTGAACAGGCGCTCGTCCAGGGTCGGGCACCAGTCGTTGAAGCTTTGCACCTGGGGAAACTGTTCGCACAGCGCTGGCAACCAATCGGCTTTCTTGCCTTTGGGTTGATCGATTGCCGGGCCAAAAGCCTGGAGGATTTCCCCCTTGAGCAGCACCTCGAACAGCCCTTGGACCGCCAACGGCATTCGCTCATCGACCCAGCCGAGCGCCAACAGCGGTTCGACGGCGCAGCCGATATCGCCGATCTCCTCGTAATGCAGCTTGCTTGCCCTGAAATGAACGCCCTTGCGCATGACCATTCTGACCAGCAGTGCCTGCGATTCACGGGGCAACCGCTTAAACTCATTAATGAAACGCAGTTCGTCGACGCTCAGCACATCGGCAAAGCGCTGTTCAAGCCAATCAAGCACTTGCATGAAGTTGTTCAAGTAGTAGAACGGATCGTCGAGGGGATTTGCGGTCACTGGAAAATGGGCCATGGCGATAGATACTGGTTATGCATACAGATACCAGTTCCACGCCTCGTGGCGCAATCGGAAAAGGATAAATGGCGGCGCAATACGGATTTTTCCCAAGGCAGTAGAACTTTCTGCCCCCTGGCGGCACCAACCGCCATACAGGTGCAGTGACAGCCTCGGGCTGATGGCGCTGCTTTAAACGAACGGGAGGTGATCATGGACATCAAGACATTGGGCTTGCCCTTGGCGACAGCGGCCCTGCTGGCGCTGGCCGGTTGCTCGACGCCAACGGTGGTGACGCTGCAGAACGGCACTCAATACCTGACCAAGGACATGCCGAAGACTAAAACCAAGGACGGGTTCTTTGAGTTTGAGGACATTTCCGGTGCAACGGTGAAAGTCAGGGCCGATGAAGTGGCGACGATTCGCGAAGAAGAAGACTGACGTTTCTCCTGGCACGATGTGGCAGGTTTCGAGCACTGCTTTACACTCGATAGACCCCGTGCGACCGAATGACTGTGCAACGCTTCGACACAGGCGTTGCAATACGGGCATCACGCAAAGACTCAGGTGACGCCGAAATGAAAATGGTCATGCCACTTCTGGCCTCTGTGCTCGCCGTCAGCGCGTGCGTGACGGCGAGCGTGTGTGACGCCGCCAAAAAAGCCAAGCCAAAGCCCTTGCCAACGTACAAAACCAGTTTCGATTGCGCCACGCCCCAGGCATCCGCCGAAAAGCTTGTCTGTCACGACCCTCAACTGGCGCGCATGGACCTGGAACTCAATCGTCTTTATCTGCTGGCGCTCAGCGACGACCATTCAGTGCCGCGCCCGAATAAAGTCGAGATCGATCAGCGGTTCTGGATTGAGTCCCGTAACCAGTGTGGTGGCGGGACCCAAGCCAAGGCGTGCATCGTGCGAAGTTACGCCGAGCGTGCGTTCCAACTGCGCCAGGGTTCGGCCATTGCCAGAACCAAGGACCCCAGCAGACTCACGGAAGGCCCATTGGCTTATCGTTGCGCAGGGTTTAACGCATTGGTCGCCGCGACCTTCTTTACCGTCGAACCGGGCGTGGTGTTTCTGAAATGGGCCAACACCTCGGTTACGCTGAACCAGGTGCCCGATAATTCCGGAACCCGGTATACGGGAAAGGATTACAAAGGCAGCTACAGCTTCTGGCAACTGGGCGATGACGTGTTTTTCCAGATACCCGGCTCAGGCCAGATGAGTTGCGCAGCCGAGCCGGTCGGCTGATGAAGATGGCCTCGGGACGTCCTGTCCCGATGGCCGCTCCCGCTTTAGCTGCCGGTGCGAATCTTGTTCCAGACCCGGGTACGCACCCGATCGATGTTCAGTGGCATGGCCTCCAGCGCAAACAGCTTGCCCATCATTTCCGGGCTTGGGTAAACCTTGGTGTCGTTCTTGATCGCCGGGTCGATCAGGCTGTCGGCCTTCTCGTTGCCATTGGCGTAATGCACGTAGTTGCTGACGCCGGCCATGACGTCCGGACGCAGCAGGTAGTCCATGAAGGCGTAACCGGCTTTCTCGTCCGGAGCGTCGGCCGGCATGGCGACCATGTCGAACCAGATCGCGGCGCCTTCCTTGGGAATCGAATAACCGATGTCGATGCCATTGTTGGCTTCCCTGGCGCGGTTTTCCGCCTGCAGTATGTCGCCGGAGAAGCCGACCGCGACGCAGATATCGCCGTTGGCCAGGTCGCTGGTGTACTTGGACGAGTGGAAATAACTGACATACGGCCGCACTTTCAGCAGCAGGGCTTCGGCCTTCTTGTAGTCTTCCGGGTTCTTGCTGTGAGGCGGCAACCCAAGGTAGTTCAACGCGGCCGGTAGCAGTTCGGGGCCGTTGTCGAGGATGGCCACGCCGCACTTCTGCAACTTCTGCATGTTCTCGGGCTTGAAGATCAGGTCCCAGGAATCCACCGGGGCATTGTCCCCCAGCACGGCCTTGACCTTGGCAATGTTGTAGCCGATGCCGGTGCTGCCCCACAGGTACGGGAAGCCGTGTTCGTTGCCCGGGTCGTTGGTCTGCAATGCCTTGAGCAATACCGGGTTGAGGTTCTTCCAGTTCGGCAACTGACTCTTGTCGAGTTTCTTCAGGGCGCCGCCCTCAATCTGCCGGGCCATGAAGTGATTGGACGGGAACACCACGTCGTAGCCGGATTTTCCGGTCATCAACTTGCCATCGAGGGTCTCGTTGCTGTCGTAGACGTCGTAGGTGAAGCCGATGCCGGTTTCTTTCTGGAAGTTTTTCGTGGTGTCTGGCGCGATGTAATCCGACCAGTTGTAAATCTTGACGGTTTCGGCGGCCTGGTTGATCGATGCCACGAGCATCAGCGGGGCCAGGATCAGTGTCTTTCGGATCATGAGTCGATTCCTGTAGGTTTTTTTTGTTGGCAGGCAATCAAAGGATCAAAGATGAAAATTCAGAAAATCAGAACGTAGGTCTTGCGCACGGTTTCCTGGATGTCCCAGATGCCGAGGCTGTTGGCCGGCAACATCAGTGCGTCGCCGGCTTCTATGTGCAGGGGTTCGCCGCCGTCCGGGGTGAAGGTGCAGCGGCCCTGGATGAAATGACAGAACTCCTGGGCAACAATCTGCCGCCGCCAGCGCCCGGGGGTGCATTCCCAGACGCCGGTCTCGACGCCGTCGTCGCGTTCGACGCTGGTGGTCGAAGCCACGGCCACGGGGGTACCCAGGGGTACGGCGACCGGAGTGGATTCGTCCAGTTTCAGGGTTGCGGTGTTCTTGAATTGCGTGATGCTCATGGGAATACCTGTCGATGTAGCCTGTAGATGAAGAGCGCACCGTTTAGTGCATGAAACCTTCCATGAAACCGGCCACCCCGCTGGCCAGCTTGCGCCGCCAGGGCGCAGTGGCCGGGTTGGCCAGGGTCTGGTCTTCATGGACAAAGCTGCGGATGATCGCGTTGTAGCCGAGCCAGCGGATCGGCTCCGGCTCCCAGGCCCGCAGGGCGTCGAGGCCGCGCTGGGGGATGACCCACGGCTGGCGCACCAGATCGGTGTCGCGCCCCAGGATCAGGTCGGCCAGCGTGCGGCCTCCCAGGTTGCTGGCGCCAACGCCCTCCCCGCCATAGCCGCCAGACAAGGCAATGCCATTGGCCCGATCGCAAAGCATGTGCGGCTGGAAATGCCGCGACATGCCCAGGTTGCCGCCCCAGGAATGGGTGATCTGCACGTTCTTCAACTGCGGGAACAGTTCGCCGAACAGGTAGCGTCGCAGCTGTATTTCGTCAGTGCTCAGGTCGAAATCGTGGCGCAGCTTGCCCGCGAACTGGTAGCCGCCACGGGCGCCAAAGATCAATCGATTGTCAGCGGTGCGCTGACCATAGGTGACCTGGCGACTGGCCTCGCTGAACGCCTGGCCGCGACTCAGGCCGATTTCGTCCCAGGTGGCCGCCGACAAGGGTTCGGTCGCGACGATCAGGCTCTGCACCGGCATCTGGTAACGCCCCAACGGCGGCAGCGTGACGGAGTAACCTTCTACCGCCGGCACCACCCAGCGACTGCGCACCGAAGCTTTCGCCGTGCGCAGGCTGCCGGACTGCCAATGGGTGACCGGGCTGTTTTCGTAGATTCTGACGCCCAGGCGCTCCACAGCCCGGGCCAGCCCCCGTACCAGCCTGGCCGGGTGGATGGTCGCCACGTGCGGCGCGTAGATACCGCCATAGGGCTTGGCGACGCGGATCTGTTGCGCCAGTTGCTCCGGGTTCAGCCAGCGATAGTGGCTGTCGTTGAGGCCCTGGCGATGGAGGTCGTCCAGGTAGTGACGCAGGCCGGCCTCCTGCTCCGGATAGCGTGCGGCGCAATACAGCACCCCGCCCTTACGGTAGTCGCAGTCGATCCCCTCGCGTTCGAGGATAATCTCCACTTCATCCGGAATGCTGTGCAACAAATCGTAGGAGGCACGGCGATCTTCGGCCGACAGCCTGGCCAGCAGGCGATCTTCACCCAGCAAATTGCCCATCAGCCAGCCACCATTGCGCCCCGACGCACCGAAACCGGCGGTTTGCGCTTCGACAATGGCGATGTTCAGGTCTGGTTTGTGTTGCTTGAGGTAGTACGCGGTCCAGAGCCCGGTGTAGCCCGCGCCGATGATCGCCACGTCGACATCCAGGTCCCGCTCCAGCGCCGGACGTGCCAACAGAGGCTCGTCGAGCTGGTCCATCCACAAACTGATAGTGCGCCACGCCGGCATGCAAGACTCCGCCACTCGAACTTCGATGGCGTCGATCCTAGTGCGTGGGCTCAGGCGCTGTCTTGCGCGCGTGCACGCAAAGAAATTTGTTTGACGTAGGCCTTGGGTGACTGGCCGGTGTGCTGGCGGAAACAGCTGTAGAACGCCGACAGCGAATTGAATCCGGCAGCGAAGGCCAGCTCATCGATACGCACTGGCGGTGTGGCGGTATCCAGCGCTGCGAGCAAATGTTGCAGGCGCGCCTGGTTGACGTAGCGGTAGAAGCTCTGGCCCAGCACCTGATTCAACAGGTAGGAAATCTGGTTGCGGCTGTAGCCACACTCCTTCGCCACCCGTTGCAGATCGAGTTCCGGGTCCAGATATGGCTGTTGACCCTGGAAATACTGCTGCAGGTCATCGGCCATGAAGCTCAACTGGCGCGGCGACAGGCCGAGCCGGCTGACCGCCGGGCGCTGGTTGCTGGAAGCCTGGCTTGTTGCGGGTTGTTCATGCACCAGCGAGGCGTATTCATTGACCCGCCAGATCAACCCGTCCTTGACGGTGATCGCCTCACTGGCCCGGAACGACACCAACCCTTCACCGCCGCGCAAGGTGATGCGGTACTGAATGAACGCCGTGTTGCCGTCCAGTCGAATACGGTCGGAATGCTCCAGCGCCTCATCCGGATCCCGGGGCATGCTGCTGCGTACATATTCGCGCAACTCGGCCAAGCCCATGACCCGGTTCTGGAAAAAGTCGTTGTACTGGACTTCAGGGTGATAAAGCGCCATGACGCCGTCCAGATCCCGGTGCTTCCAGCGCAAGTGATAGCGCATGACCGTCTCGCCCGTGACCTGGGTTTGCAGCGGGCCATCATTATCGGCGTGCATTGAACATCTCGACGGAAAAAGACCGAGCTTGCCCAACTTACGCAATGTCTTCAACGACTAAACCGATGATGGCAGGTGCTCGCAAATGGCCGATAAGCGTGAGCTGGATCAAAAAAAACGCCGGCAATCGCCAAACGACCTGAAAACTCCACATTATTTTCACATCCGGGTGCTACTTTTAAAAACTGTCACTGGTTGAACCAATGAAGGTTCTTCCCTCCTACCATGAGCTAACGGACGCGCTCGATAATGAAGGCGGGCAACACATGAATAAAGGGTTCAGTAAGGTTACGTTTCCAAACGCCTGCCAGCTGATGCGCTGGCATTTTCATCCCATGGGTTTCGAGGCGAGCATGGACGCGCCGGGCAGCATGATTGCCCGTCTTTTTGATCGTGCCACTGGCGAGACCATGATCGCCATTGCCGGTATTCCGTGCGCCACCGTCATGAATGCAGCGGATGTAGAGCGAATAATCGAAGCGGTGGAGGATGAACTTGAAGCCTTCGTTCCACCGCAGGCCCTCAGGAGTTATGCCTGAAGCCTGTCCACCCCCAAAAAAGCCCACTTCAAGTGGGCTTTTTGTTGAGTGCTATTGCCTGTAGGAGCGAGCTCGCTCCTACAAAATCAGGCCATGGTTTGGCTTTTACGATGGTCGACAAAGAACGCCTTGCCCTTGCCGATCCGGTCGGAGGCCTTGGGCATGTTCGCGGCTTGGGTGTCCTGAGCATCGACGTACCAGTAGCAATGGCTGACGGCGCGGGTAATGCCCACGTAGGCCAGCCGCAGGATCTCGTCCTTCTGGGCGTTGTCGTAGGGCTCGCTGTCACCGGCCTTGCCCAGGCCTGCCATCCGGTAAACCTGATTCTTGTAAGGCGAGCTGGTCAGGTGCTGGCAGTCCCCGAGCAAAAACACCGCATCGGCCTGGAGGCCCTTGGCACTGTGATAGGTCAGTTGCTTGAGCCTGCGCGCCTCATACGGCAAGCTGGAATCAACATTAACTACAGACTTGATATGCTCTTCTATCAATGACTTATCGCTACTTTTTCGATAAAGCATCAAGATTGAATCACCCTTTCGGTAATGTTCCGTCAGGCGTTGGGCCATGCCTTGGTCATCACGATCGAGGACGTTCACCGGCAGCAATGCCTTGGGTTCGCCGCTGGCCTTGGCTTTCTTCCCGGCAATGGCCGGTGCGGCGCGCACGATGTGCTCGGCGGCATCGATGATGTGCTGGTGGCTGCGGTAGTTGTCGCTGAGCATGACCTTGGTGGTGCTCGGCGACGGGAATTCCTTGTTGAACTCCATGAAGTAGGTCGGCGAACTGCCGCGCCAACCATAGATGGACTGCCAGTCATCGCCCACACAGAGCAGCGAGGAACGTTGGGCTGCACGTCCGACGTGCATGGCCGGCCCGCGACTGCGGATCTCTGCCAGGCTGGCCCTGACCCAGGAGACGATCTGCGGCGAGACATCCTGGAATTCGTCGATCATCAGGTGTGACAGCGGCCGCAGCAGCTCATCGCCGAGCAGCTTGAGGTTCTCCGGCGAATGCTCGCTGAACAGGGCAAACATCCGGTTGTAGGTCATGATCGGTGGTTTCTGATCCAGCAAGTGATCTTCCAGCGCCCGCCAGTACAGACTCAAGGCTTCGAAGAAGAACCGGTCGGGATCGTCCTTGGCGAAACTCATCTGCCCCACGGCGCCAGGCACATCCAGGCCGAGGTTTTCGATGAACCCGGCGGCGGCGACAAAGCAATCGAGCAGCGGCGCTGAAGTGAGCTCGCCCTTGACCTTGTAATCGAAGCCCGGCCCGGCGCTGGCATCACCGGCAAGCGAGGCCAAGACACGCTTTGATGATTCATAACTATCCAGCCATATCAAAGGCTTACGACAGAAAGCTTGAAACAGGGTGCGCTTTACTGCCCACTCTGCGCGCACCGTCAGCTTGGCGTTCGGTCGCGTGACCTGCGGGTTTTCCCGAGGATCGAACCCCAGCACCACCCAGGCATCCAGGGACGGGATGTAGCCGTGACAATGGAATGTCGAACCGTTGATATCGAACGACTGGCGATTCGGTTCGATGCCCTTGATGGGCCAGGCACCGGCGCGAAACCACAGGTCCTCGATGGCATCGCACAGCTCTTCATCGCGTTTGGAGGCGAGCTCGGTCACACCCATGCGTTTCTGCACATCCGGGTGATCGCGCTCCAGTTCCTTAAGTTGCAGGGCATGCCGGGACAACGGCTTGATCAGCTCGCGAAAACGCTCGTCGTCACTGTGCAGCCGGTGATAGCAGGCGTTGAGCTGTTGGCGTTGAACGTCGTTGATGCGCAGGTCGAACGGATTACTGTCGACCTCCTCATCACCCTGTGCGGTCCGCAGGCTGAGGTTCTCGAAAGCCTGTAACCGCTCGAAACCCGGAAGGCTGCGGACCATCGGCAGGATCCGCGAGTGAAAGGTGCGCACCAGGTCCCGCGCCTCCTTGAAACTGATCTCGCGGCCCCAGAGCGCAAACAGTTCGATCAGCTTGTTGATGAAGTCCTTGCGCGACTCGCGGGTGAAGGTCACCACCGTCATCGAGCTCAGCTCGAAGCCCAGGTAATGGGTCAACAGCAAGATACGCAGCACCAGCGTGGTCGATTTGCCTGCACCGGCACCCGCGATCACCGAGGTGGATGGCGTATCGCTGAAGATCATTTTCCACTGTGCGGCGCTGGGCTGGGCATGGGCCGGCAACAACCGGGCGACATCGGCCTTCATGCGCTTCTTCAACTCGGCGCTCAACGGCAGGCGCCAATCGTCGAACAGCAGGTCATCGACATTCGGCGGTCGGTATTCAGTGCTGCGCGAGTCGCGGATCAGCAGGACCTGCCGCCCTTCCTCCAGCCCTTCGAGCTTGCCTTCCTTGTAGCCGTAATCGACCCCGGCGCTGTGACCGCTGCGAAAACCGTCGGCCTGGCCATGCAACCACGACGCACGATGCTGTGCGTGCAGGCGGGTCAGGCTGTAGCCGAAGAATCGGGCGAGCAATCGCTTGATCAGCGGCATCTCGGCCAAGGGGCGAAGTTCAGGCGGAAGATCGGGGGTGTGTTGCGGCACGCGGACTGACTCCAGGGTGTGAGGCTGTTGAGCGCTATGGTGTCTGCATTTGCCGTCGAGTTCTAGTCAATTGCTTATGACTCATTGGCTTATGCGATGAAGTGAATGCTGGATGAGAAACTTTCGAGTTCGTTTTATATCAATCCATTCGATGGGAATGCTGCATTTTTTACGCTTTTTATCGATTGTTGCCTGTTGGATGATGGCCGCCATCACTCACCGGTCTCGCTTCGTGGCTCAGGCACCTGGCCCCATGACCAACCTTTTCTGGAGACGATCATGCTTGAACTCAGGCCTTTCAACTCGCTCGGCGGCGCTCACCACGGCTGGCTGGATGCTCACCACCATTTTTCGTTCGCTGAATACTACGATCCCAAGCGCATGAACTGGGGCAACCTGCGGGTCTGGAACGACGACGTGATCGCTCCCGGCACCGGCTTCCCGCAACACCCGCACCGGGACATGGAAATCATCACCTATGTCCGCGAAGGCGCCATTACCCACCAGGACAACCTTGGCAACAAGGGCCGCACGGAAGCCGGTGACGTCCAGGTCATGAGTGCCGGTACCGGGATCGCCCACAGCGAGTACAACCTGGAAGCGACGCCGACCCGGATTTTCCAGATCTGGATCATCCCGAACGAGTCCGGCCTGGCCCCGTCCTGGGGCGCCAAGCCGTTCCCGAAAGGCGACCGCGAAGGTTTTGTCACCCTGGCCAGCGGCAAGGAAGGCGACGATCAGAGCCTGCGCATCCGCGCCGATGCCCGGTTGGTAGCCGCCAATCTGAAGGCCGGCGAAACGGCCGAATACCTTTTGGACAGCGGGCGTCGGGCCTACCTGGTCCCGGCTACCGGGGTCATTGAAGTCAATGGCTTGCGCGCAGAAGCTCGAGACGGTGTCGCGGTGGCCGATGAGCAGGTACTGCGTGTGACTGCCATCGAGGACAGTGAGATCGTGTTGGTGGACCTGGCGTGATCGTCTGAGGGCAATCACAAAAAAGGGGCGACCGTGCTGGTCGCCCCTTTTTAGTTGCTGCAGCGAACCCCTTGTGGGAGCGGGCTTGCTCGCGAAGGCGTCGTATCAGGCTACTTAGATAGTGACTGACACACCGCTTTCGCGAGCAAGCCCGCTCCCACAGGGTTGTGTGTTTATTTCGCGCAAATGGCTCCATCGACCAGCGTTTGCGCCTCGGCCACCAGTTGCTTGAGGTGGTCGTCGCTGACGAAGCTTTCGGCGTAGATCTTGTAGATGTCCTCGGTACCCGATGGGCGCGCCGCGAACCAGCCGTTCTCGGTCATGACCTTGAGGCCGCCGATGGCCTGGTCATTGCCCGGTGCGTGACTGAGGATGCTCTGGATCGGCTCGCCCGCCAGTCGGGTCGAGGTAACCTGTTGCGGCGACAACTTGCTCAACAAGGCTTTCTGCTCCGGATTGGCCTTGGCGTCGACCCGTACCGAGAACGGCTCACCCAGTTCGTCGGTCAAGGCACGGTACGCCTGGCTCGGGTCGCGGCCGGTACGGGCGGTCATCTCGGCGGCCAGCAGGGCCGGAATCAAACCGTCCTTGTCAGTGCTCCAGACGCCGCCGTCCTTGCGCAGGAACGAGGCACCGGCGCTTTCTTCGCCGCCAAAACCCAGGGAGCCATCGAACAGGCCGTCGGCAAACCATTTGAAACCGACCGGCACTTCGTACAGGCGACGACCCAGGCGCTTGGCCACTCGATCGATCAAGCCGCTGCTGACCACGGTTTTACCCACGGCGGCATCGGCACGCCATTGCGGACGGTTCTGGAACAGGTAGTCGATGGCAACGGCGAGATAATTGTTCGGCGCCAGCAAGCCACCAGACGGGGTGACGATGCCATGGCGGTCGTGGTCCGGATCGCAGGCAAACGCCACGTCGAAGCGTTCTTTCAGGCCGATCAGACCTTGCATGGCGTGGCTGGACGATGGGTCCATGCGGATCTGGCCGTCCCAGTCGACGGTCATGAAACGGAAGGTCGGGTCGACCTCTTTGTTCACCACGTCCAGGTCCAGGCGGTAATGCTCGGCAATCGCCGACCAGTAGCGCACCCCTGCTCCACCCAGCGGATCGACACCCAGGCGCAGCTTGGCGTCGCGGATGGCGTCGAAGTCGATCACGTTGATCAGATCGGCGACATAGGTGTTGAGGTAGTCGTGACGATGGGTGGTGCTGGCCTTCAACGCCTGCTCGTAGCTGATGCGCTTGACGCCAGCGAGCTTGTTGGCCAGCAGTTCGTTGGCCTTGGCTTCGATCCACTTGGTGATATGGGTATCGGCCGGGCCACCGTTGGTTGGGTTGTACTTGTAGCCACCGCTTTGCGGCGGGTTGTGGGACGGCGTGATGACAATGCCGTCCGCCAGGCCGCTGGTGCGCCCACGGTTGTAGCACAGAATCGCATGGGAAATGGCCGGTGTCGGCGTGTACTCGTCGCCAGCGGCAATCATCACGGTCACGCCGTTGGCTGCCAGTACTTCTAGGGCGCTGGCGCCGGCCGGCGTGGACAGCGCGTGGGTGTCGATACCGACAAACAGCGGGCCATCGATACCTTGAGCTTCGCGGTACAGGCAGATCGCCTGGCTGATCGCCAGCACGTGCCATTCGTTGAAACTCAAGTCAAACGAGCTGCCCCGGTGCCCGGACGTGCCGAAGGCAACGCGCTGGGTCGAAATCGCGGCATCAGGCTGGCCGGTGTAATAGGCCGTTACCAGTCGCGGGATGTCGACCAACAATTCTGCCGGTGCCGGTTTACCCGCAAAAGGACTGAGTGTCATGCAAAACCTCTGGAATAGAGTGGTTCAGGAATTGGGTCGCAGTTTACTGGCAGTTTGACCGCAAGGCGATGGGATCGATCCAACACAGTGGAGGTTGTTATTTTTTGTCACTCACTCGACTGATTCCAGACGCAGCGCATCCCCCAGCAATCCCAGTGCGGCCGCCAGGTTGTGATCGCCGCCGAAGGTATGGCTCAGGCGCAAATGCTGCCCGTGCAGGCCGTGGAGGCTGAAAAGCTCGCCTGGCGCGATGACCACCTGATGCGCCAACAGGCGCTGGAACACACGGCGGACATTGACCCGACGCAACGAGCGCGCCCAGACCGTTGCACCACCTTCTGGCTCGACGAAATGCAAGGCATCTCCCAATCGCTCCTGCAACAGCAGGGTCATTTGACTCTTGCGCTCCTTGAGCAGCCGTCGCAGTACCAGCAGGTGTTGATCGATGCGCCCGCTGCTGTACAAGCGGGCGATGGCTTTCTGGCGAATCGGCGAGAGTCGGAAGGAACGCAGCAGAAAATGCCGTTGCAGTTCCGCACTCAAATGCCTTGAAAGCAGATAACCGTAGGGCGCCTCAGGCCCGATGATTTTCTCGAACGTGGAAAACACCATTAGCCGTTCAGGGTCCAGCAAGTCTCGAAACCGCACGCAGCCCAGGTCGAATCCAAGTTCGCCATAGCAGTCGTTTTCCAACACCCAACTGTCATGCGCGGCCAGAAGCCGGGCAATGGCCTGCCTGTTTTCGTCAGGCGCCAGGCTGCCACGGGGCATGTTCAGGGCCGATGACAGCATCACCAGCCTTACCGGTTCGGTATCGAGCAACATTTCAAGACGTTGCGGATCCAGGCAGGCATCGGTTTGCACAGGCAACTCGATCACCCGCACGCTGGCGGCTTGAAACAAGCGCAGGATCGTCCAGTCGCACGGAGATTCGACCACCACCGTGGCGTCTTTCAAGCCCAGCACGGCGATCAGGATTTCCAGTACGCCGCGAAGGTCAGCGCCGATGTAGACATCATCGGCGTGCCAGTAACGCATGGGCGACGTGGTGTAGCGTGCTGCCAGGGCTGCGCGCAATTCGAGTTCGCCACAGGGTTGCGAAGGCGACTGCGGCTGGCGGGGATACTGACGCAGCAACTCCCGCTCCAGCAGCAACAAAGGACTGTCGAGCGGCTGCAGCAACGCCGGCTCATCGGCGCTCAGGACCAGCACTCCCGGGCGCCTGGCATTGACGTAGACCGCTTCCAGCAAGTCGCTGCCGCTGTCCTGCAGGTTGATCGAGGACACCGGCAACGCGTAGTAACCAGACTTGGCCACTGAATAGACGCGCCCTTCTTTCTCCAGCAGCGAATAGGCGTACTGAATGGTCGAGATCGACACATTGAGGCGCTCCGCCAGGTGCCGCAGCGACGGCAGGCGGATGCGCGAATCCCCTTCAGACTCGTTGATCAGGCTGACAAGGTATCGATAAACCGCCTGATAGGCGAAATCCGTTTCTCGTGGACCTTTCATGGTTGAAGGCCAACCGTTCTGGCTGAAAACCCGCCCACGCTCAGTGACCCGCTGACCATTCATCCTCCAGCGTGATGCCGGCATCAGGATCGCCCAGCGCATTATGCGACGCGGCCCTTTGGATAATTGATTCGGTCGCCTCGCCACCGCCTGCGGGCGTCCACTCCATGCGGTAAAGCTGGCCAATCAGGCTGACGGGCAATCCGCTGACATCAACCATCCATTGCATGATCTGTTCGGCGACCGGGTGCCCCTGCATGGCCTTGTGCAACTCGGGCATGGCCACCAGCATGCCCGGATGGCACTGACGCAGAAAACGCTCGAGCCCCGCGCCGTTTTCGATAAAGGGCGCAAAAAGCAGGCACACCAGTTGTGCTTCGCTCAGCCCCAGGTTCTTTTGTGTCTCGGCCGCCGCTCGGGCGCGCAACTCGGCCAATGTCGCCGGATTGCCAAAGACCTCGATGGCCTGCTCGCACAATCGCTCGGACAAGTGCTTGCGGCGCATCATCACCAAGGCACCTTGCAGGTATTGCGCAACACCGGATTCGTAATTTCGGTTCTGCACGAAGCACGCATGCAACCCTCGGATGTGCGCCGTGATCAACGGGCTGACGAATTCGTTGTCGCTGATCTGCGCGGACAGTTCGTCTGGCTGGAAGCCGAGAAACTCGGTCAACAATGGCCAACGCTCGTCCGGGTTGCTGACCAGCAGGTCGTGAATATCGATGCAGGCCGTACGACGACAGGTCTCGAAGTGCTCTTGCGGACGCCACGGGGCCTGGCCGTAATCGGCGTAGAACGCTTGATAACAGTCGCTGCCCAGCTCATCGAGCAATGCAAACAACCCCGTATAACCGGCCTCGCCCGTGTGGGAAAACTGGAGCCCGGCCTTGGTAGCGGCACGTTTCAAACCCTCGATGAAATGCTTCTGCTGGCGCGGCGTGTCACTGATGAGCAAGGCGTCGACACCACCGTCCCAACGGGCGATTTGTCCGTAGAACTCGCCTGTGGCCAGATAACCGTCGTCCCACAGGTCGAACCCGCCGCGCCACTCCCGGCGATGGCCGATCAGCAGCAGGTTCAGGCGGCTGGATTCGCGCCCGGCGTCGGAAATCGGGGTCAGGTGGTTGAACGGCAAGACCTCCCGATCATCGACCATCAACACCTCGACCCGGGGATCGTCATAGACAAACAACGCGCTGTTGGTCCGGTGCATGTTTTCCATGGCCGCGCAGTTTGTTCCGTTCAACCGTAACGAGGCGATGCGTAACTGGAATGTCGCCGGTGTCCGCGTGGCGATGGTCAATTGCGCGGCACGCAACAGTGCCAGGGTGTAGCAGTTGTCTCGGGTCCCGGACTGGATCGCCAACACCTTGTAATCGCCAATGCGCTCCATGCCCCCGGCCGCGACTGCCAGGCGCTGAATCAACAATTGCAATGCAGTGCGTTCGGCACGGGAGAAAAAACCCAGCAATCGCTGCAGCACTTGTTGATAGACATAGTTCATCGCTTGGTCATGGATGCTGGTCATCTTTATTTACCTGATACTCGTAAGTTAAATATCGTGCAGACAGCAAATCCCGTTGGACTGTCTGCACGAATGGAGTCATTGACTTTATTGCCAAATGCTAACACTTGAATTTTATTGAAAACATTTTAAACGATCGCCACACCCCCTCATTTCAGCGGCAAAGGTGAAGCTGAGGCGCCCGGATGGCAAGGGTTTGTTCGCTTTAAACCAGAGTCCTAGGAAATATCCGACAAGGTCCCACAGACACTTAGCACAAGAAATAAGGAAGGAAGTTGTCGCTGTCTTTTTGGCAACTAAACAACAAACTAATTTTGAGATTTGCACCGATGGCGCACAGTGAAAAGTTTCAGCCTGACACCCAGCCATGACTCATTCCTTGAGATGAAAGTAATCATTCAATTATCAGGGCTTAGTGGCTGATTAGAAGCTACAGATTACGGACAAAAACCAGTTCAGTTGCTGAAGCGGCCTGTGGATCGACGGGGTTCGGGGCGTAAACGAAAGAGTCCGTGTGGGCACGGACTCTTGGAGGGGCTGTTGGGTAAGTATCAGGCCGGTTCGACCTGCAGCGCGACCCGTTCGCGACACGGGCATTCGTCCATGTAGCGGTGCGCTTCGACGAACTCGGAAAACGGGAAGACCCGGGTCTTGAGCGGCAGCAGAACGCGGTCGGCGGTCAGTTGGTTGATGTCGCGCAAGGCACGTTGCAGTGCGGCCTGGTCCTGGGTGATGCCCAGCTCCGGCTTGCCCGTGAAGTTGCCGATGCAGTGCACGAAAAACTGAATGTTCTTCTGAAACGCTGCGCAGGCCGGGAAAGGCGTCTGGTTGCCACCTTGCAGGCCGTACAGCACCAGGCTGCCGCGAGGCGCCAGCACGTCGCCCAGCAACGACATCTGCGGACCGCCCAAACCATCGAACACCACGTCCACGCCGCGGTTATCGGTGATTTTGTTGATCCGCATGAGCAGATCTTCTTCCTCGGTAACGATGACTTTTTCGGCACCCAGTGACAGCAGATACTCACGCTCTTCTGCTGACTTGGTTGCGGCAATCACTCGAACACCCAAGGCCTTGCCCAGTTGTACGAACGAAGGTCCGGCGCAATGACTCGCGTCAGTCACCAGGGCGAATTGCCCGGGCTTGACCCGTGCCAGGTCGGCATAAGCGAAATAGGCGACCAACAGCGGCGTGTAATGCACGCTGGCTTCGATCGGGGTGAGTACGTCCGGGTAACGGGTCATCGACGAGCGCGGCAGTACGATCAGTTCGCCGTAGACCGGATAGTCGTTCGGGCTTTGGGCCGGGAAACTGGCGACCTTGTCACCTATCGCCAGGTCATCGACACCCTCACCGACAGCCGTGACGATACCGGCCATTTCCTGGCCAAGGCCGGAAGGCAGATGGGCGCGGGACGACGCCAGGTTCTGGCGCCAGAGCGTGTCATACCAACTGATGCCGATCGCTTCGACGCGCACCTGCACTTCGCCCGGTGCAGGCAGTGCCGCCGCATGCTCTTCGCATTTGAGCACCTCGGCTGGACCAAACTTGTGAAAACGAATCGTGCGGGACATCACAAACCTCGCCAATTGAACCTCTAATGCCTTGAACTCTAGCTGGGCTTTCAACCCAACACTATCTGTGGCTATTAATAGTCGACATGCCTGTCATTGATTCCGCAGGGGCAGCAACATCGTCAAATGTCGTAAGAAATTGAAGCCACCTTTGTAGGAAAACTGAATTACCCGGTGCAGAGTACCAGTCTTTCCCCGTAATATTCCTGCTGGCCATTGTTCTCATATGGCCGCCCACGTCAAGTTTGCTGACTCTGCCAGGACTCCAGATGAATCGTAATGACCTGCGTCGTGTCGACCTGAACCTGTTGATCGTTTTCGAAACATTGATGCACGAACGCAGCGTGACCCGTGCTGCGGAAAAACTGTTCCTCGGCCAGCCAGCCATCAGTGCGGCGCTCTCGCGCCTGCGCGGTTTGTTCGACGACCCCTTGTTTGTGCGTACAGGCCGCAGCATGGAGCCGTCCGCCAGGGCGGTCGAGATCTTCGCCCTGCTCTCGCCGGCACTGGATTCGATTTCCACCGCCGTCAGCCGTGCGGCCGAGTTCGATCCTGCCACAAGTACCGCCGTGTTCCGCATCGGCCTTTCGGACGACGTCGAGTTCGCCTTGCTGCCCATGCTTCTCAAGCGCCTGCGTGCCGAATCGCCGGGGATTGTGCTGGTGGTGCGTCGGGTCAACTACATCCTGATGCCGGGGTTGCTGGCATCCGGCGAGATATCCATCGGTGTCAGCTACACCACCGACCTGCCGGCCAACGCCAAGCGCAAGGTACTGCGCCGCAGCCAGCCGAAGCTGTTGCGTGCCGACACCGTGCCGGGGCCGTTAAGCCTGGATGATTACTGTGCTCGCCCCCATGCACTGGTGTCGTTCGCCGGCGACCTCAGCGGCTTTATTGACGAAGAACTGGAAAAACTCGGACGCAAGCGGCATGTAGTGCTCGCCGTGCCGCAGTTCAATGGTTTGAGCACCTTGCTGGCCGGCACTGACATCGTCGCAACCGTGCCGGACTACACGGCCGATGCGCTGACGGCCGCAGGCGGTGTGCGCGCGGAAGATCCGCCGTTGCCGGTGCGCAGCTTTGAGTTGCACATGGCGTGGCGCGGGTCGCAGGATAATGACCCGGGGGAGCGCTGGTTGAGGTCGCGGATACAGATGTTTTTTGGCGACCCTGAGAGTCTCTAGCGCCGTCGAGCAGGCTGTTTATCTGATCATTCCTGCCTTTTGATAGACCGAACACCAACATCTTCGACAGCACAGGACCCTACATGCTCGAAGCACACGGCAGCATCGATTATGAGAGTCGCCCGCTCCTCACGATCTTCAACGGCGACCGCTGCCCACATGACCGCGGTGTAACCGAGCTACGTTCTGATCGATGCGGCCTTGGATCGTGCGCAAGGTGTCTCGAGTAATAACCTGTGGGCATAGGTCCTCGGCGATGCTTGCAAACCGGCTCGCCACATCACAAATGCCGTCAATCATTGTGCCTGCAACGTCCGGGGGCACCTCGGCTTCCTCGGCAAGCCGAAGCATTTGCGTGCGGGAAATCGACAGGGCTTCCCCCATCACATCCATCTGGTGATATCCACCTGGCCCCTCGCAGAAGGTCACGTCGTAAGCCGGCGACAGTCTCCACTGACCGTCTTGCGACATGATGTAGGCAAAGTTCTTGGGATGATCGTCTCTGTTGTTGAACGCAACATTGAAGACGGCACGTTCGAAGGCCACCGCCATCTCTCGCACGTCGTTGGTACACATCTGTGTTGCCCGCAAGAAGTTGACGTAGTCCAACACCCCCGGAGACCGGTAATTTGCCCCCGTAAAGGCCGCGAGGCTTTGCATGGGTACGCGCAGTCCATCCCGACGGTCAAATCGCTTACTGGCAAACGCAGCCAAGCCATCAGGCAGACTGAAGTACTGCGTGTCAGGGGTCTCGATACCGCACATGCGCAGGCATTCGGCGTAGACCATTTCGATAGCGCACACCTCGGCATGTTCTTCTTTGGCCGGGAACTTAATCAACCATGCTTCAAAGCCCGCCGTGACGGCAGTGGTAAACCGGCCAGTTTCGGGATCGCGATAGACGAGGGCCTTAGGCCTTGCACCTTGAGGCGAGCCGCCCACCAGCAGCAACGTATGCAGGAACTCGCCACCGTCTCCATGGAGTACTTCCTTTACTTCGGCGGCAAGCTGCTCCAGCGGGATGTGGACTTCAGACTCCTGCCCTTCGGGTGCCACTGGCTCAAACGTCATGGCCCCCATTGCATTGCTACCGATGTAGGCCAGCCGTTCCAGTGAGCCGATGCGCGCCGTGGTGAGCCCGCGGCGCCTGAACATACGGTCCATCAGCAACATGCCCCACCCATCCGGCAAGGAGTCGTAAACAGGCCCTGGCAAGTACAGTTGGTGGTCTGGGAAATCTCGGCGCAACTGAGTCCCCTCCAACGGCAGCGTGTAGGAGGACAGCTCCAAGCCCCTTTGCCTGGATTCATTGCTGTACTCGAACACGATCAGCGGGCGACCGGTCAGGGCAGTCGTGGAGACCAGCGTGCCCCATTGCCATCGCTCACCCCATCCCTCGTAGAAGACGTTCACCTGCTCAAGCATTGCCGGACTTCCTCTTTGTACGGAGACGATTGGCGCTGTTTTCGTAGCGCCGAATATCTTCGATGCTGTCCAGCTTTGGCAGGAACAGGCCTTCCAGTTCCTTGGTTCGGCCAAGAGCCATCGCCACCCGAACGACGTTCTCGAATCCGACATTGCGCCCGGCTTCAAGATTGGACACTGTGTTTGTGCCGATGCCGGCACGCCCGGCCAGGTCGGCTTGTGTCATGTCCAGCGCCAAGCGCTCTGTGCGCAAGCGATCGCAGAGGCGCTTGACGACTTCGCTCGGCTTGCTGAAGCTTAAATCCAACATAGTGTGTACCTAGCCCATTCTGTGCCAGTTAGCCCCCAAAATTATAGAATTAACGCATAGCCCTATCAAGCTACTTAATTCCCTACATCTGTGTCTTATCGCTTAATTGCTGGCTTTAGCCACAATCTACTGGATTTATCTACCATAAAGCTGTTCTTCGGGGATCCGGATAGCCTGGCCTGATCCTGATTGTGTAGAAGGCTGCTGGCCTCTTCGCGGGCAAGCCCGCTCCCACAGGGATTTGGGAACGACGAAGATTCCTGCGGGAGCGAGCTTGCTCGCGATGGCCGCGACACGGTTCCAAGTCTGACTATTGCATCCAATGCAACATACAATTGTCATCAATCCAGTTGATGACGACCGAACGCAAGGCGCAGGCTAGAGGGCTGTCTGGGGTCTTATATCATTCCGGATGATAGTTACCTTCGCCCCATTCGATTCGTGAGATACAAACCCGCCGCGCATCATTCGCCAATCTCAACACATTGGCGGATGCATCCATGGAACAGTCACTCAAACATTTGCGCTTCCCGTTGGCTTTGTTGGCCGTCGTGGTGATCAGCGCGTGCGGCAAGGCCCCGGAAACCGCCGCCAGCATGCCAGCGGCCAAGGTCAGCGTGGCCAAGGTGCTGGAACAACCGGTCAACGAATGGGACGAATTCACCGGTCGCCTCGAAGCGCCGGAAACCGTCGAGATTCGTCCACGGGTCTCCGGCCAGATCGATGAAGTGGCCTTCACTGAAGGCGCCCTGGTCAAGAAAGGTGACCTGCTGTTCCAGATCGACCCGCGTCCGTTCCAGGCAGAGGTCCGCCGCCTCGAAGCCCTGGTTGCACAATCACGCGCTAACGCCACCCGTAGCGAAAACGAAGCCCAGCGCGGTGAGCGCCTGCGTACCAGCAACGCCATTTCCGCAGAGCTCGCCGATTCGCGTACCAGCGCTGCACAGGAAGCCCGCGCCGCCGTCGGTGCTCTTCAGGCACAGCTGGACCTGGCCAAGCTGAACCTGAGCTTCACCCGCGTGACGGCTCCAATCGCCGGCCGCGTCAGCCGTGCTGAAATCACCGCCGGCAACCTCGTCACCGCCGATACCACCCCGCTGACCAGCGTGGTCTCCACCGACAAGGTGTACGCCTACTTCGACGCGGACGAGCGCGTGTTTCTCAAGTACACCGAGCTCGCTCGCCAGGGCAAGCGCGGCGCCACCACCCCGGTCTACATGGGCCTGTCCAACGAGGAGGGCAACCCGCACCAGGGCGTGATGAACTTTGTCGACAACCAGGTCAACCCGAAGACCGGCACCATCCGTGGTCGCGCCGTGTTCGACAACAGCGATGGCAGCTACACCCCCGGTCTCTATGCACGCCTGAAACTGGTGGGTAGCGGCACCTACAGCGCCATGCTGATCAACGATGAAGCCGTCGGTACCGACCTGGGCAAGAAGTTCGTGCTGGTGATGGATGCCGACAACAAGACCGCCTACCGCGCGGTGGAGCTGGGGCCGAAGATCGAAGGCCTGCGCATCGTGCGCAACGGCCTGAACAAGGACGACACCATCATCGTCAAGGGCCTGCAACGGGTACGTCCTGGCTCACCGGTCACCCCTGAAGTGATTCCGATGGCCAGTGAACAGACCCTCGCGGCACTCGCACAACAACGCCAAGCGCTGGAAGCCAGCAACCTGCCCCAAGTCGCGCCTGCCAAGGTTGCGCCAGGTACGGCTGTGAAACTGGCTGCCACGACCCCACGCGGTTAAGGGATTTTTACGATGAATTTTTCCCAATTCTTCATTTCGCGGCCGATCTTCGCAGCGGTTCTTTCGCTGCTGATCCTGATCGCCGGTGCGATCTCGCTGTTCCAGCTGCCGATCAGCGAATACCCGGAAGTGGTGCCGCCGACCGTGGTGGTCCGCGCCAACTTCCCGGGCGCCAACCCCAAGGTCATCGGCGAAACCGTGGCCGCGCCCCTGGAGCAAGCCATCACCGGCGTCGAGAACATGTTGTACATGTCCTCGCAATCCACCGCCGACGGCAAGATCACCCTGACCATCACCTTTGCCCTGGGTACTGACCTGGACAACGCCCAGGTGCAGGTGCAGAACCGTGTGACCCGCACCGAGCCGAAGCTTCCCGAGGAAGTGACACGCATCGGTATCACCGTGGACAAGGCGTCGCCCGATCTGACGATGGTGGTGCACCTGACCTCGCCGGACAAACGCTACGACATGCTCTATCTGTCCAACTACGCGATCCTGAATATCAAGGATGAGTTGGCGCGGCTGGGCGGTGTCGGTGACGTTCAACTGTTCGGTATGGGCGACTACTCGCTGCGTGTCTGGCTCGATCCGAACAAGACCGCTTCGCGCAACCTGACCGCCACCGATGTGGTCACCGCGATTCGTGAACAGAACCGCCAGGTGGCGGCCGGTGCCCTGGGTGCGCCCCCGGCCCCGAATGCCCAGAGCTTCCAGTTGTCGGTCAATACTCAGGGGCGCCTGGTCAATGAGGAAGAGTTCGAGAACATCATCATTCGCTCTGGCGACAACGGTGAAATCACCCGCCTCAAGGACATCGCCCGAGTGGAGCTGGGCTCCAGCCAGTACGCCCTGCGTTCCCTGTTGAACAACCAGCCGGCAGTGGCGATCCCGATCTTCCAGCGTCCGGGTTCCAACGCCATCGAAATCTCCAACGAAGTTCGGGAGAAAATGGCCGAGCTGAAGAAGACCTTCCCCGAAGGCATGGACTTCAGCATCGTCTATGACCCGACGATCTTCGTGCGCGGCTCCATCGAGGCGGTGGTTCACACCCTCTTCGAAGCGTTGATCCTCGTGGTGCTGGTGGTGATCCTGTTCCTGCAGACCTGGCGCGCCTCGATCATTCCATTGGTCGCTGTGCCGGTATCGCTGATCGGTACCTTCGCCGTGATGCATCTGTTCGGTTTCTCGCTCAACGCCTTGTCGCTGTTCGGCCTGGTACTGGCGATCGGTATCGTGGTGGACGACGCCATCGTCGTGGTGGAGAACGTCGAGCGGAACATCGAACTCGGATTGACCCCGGTCGAAGCCACCAAACGCGCCATGCGTGAAGTGACCGGTCCCATCATTGCCACGGCGCTGGTGCTGTGTGCGGTGTTTGTTCCGGCGGCGTTCATTTCCGGTCTGACTGGCCAGTTCTACAAGCAGTTCGCCCTGACCATCGCGATTTCCACGGTGATCTCGGCCTTCAACTCCCTGACCCTGTCGCCGGCCCTGGCCGCCGTATTGCTCAAGGGCCATGACGCACCGAAAGACCGGTTCTCCAGGGTGCTGGACAAGATTTTCGGTGGCTGGTTGTTCCGTCCGTTCAACCGCTTCTTTGAAAAGGCCAGCCATGGTTACGTCGGCACCGTTGCCCGCGTGATCCGCTCAAGCGGTATCGCCCTGCTGCTGTACGCAGGTTTGATGGTCCTGACCTTCTTCGGTTTCTCCAGCACCCCGACCGGTTTCGTGCCCGGCCAGGACAAGCAATACCTGGTGGCCTTCGCGCAACTGCCGGACGCCTCTAGCCTTGACCGCACCGAAGACGTGATCAAGCGCATGTCCGACCTGGCGCTGAAACAGCCCGGCGTGGAAAGTGCCGTGGCCTTCCCGGGCCTGTCGATCAACGGCTTCACCAACAGCCCGAACGCCGGCATCGTGTTCGTGACCCTGAAACCGTTCGACCAACGTAAAGACCCGAGCATGTCCGCCGGTGCGATTGCCGGTGCCTTGAACGGCCAGTACGCGAACATTCAGGAAGCCTACATGGCGATCTTCCCGCCACCGCCGGTACAAGGCCTGGGCACCATCGGTGGTTTCCGCCTGCAAATCGAAGACCGGGGCAACCTGGGCTACGAAGAGCTGTACAAGGAAACCATGAACATCATCGCCAAGAGCCACAGCGTGCCGGAACTGGCCGGCCTGTTCACCAGTTATACGGTGAACGTGCCACAGGTCGATGCCGCCATCGACCGGGAAAAAGCCAAGACCCACGGCGTGGCCGTCAGCGACATCTTCGACACCCTGCAGATCTACCTGGGCTCGCTGTATGCCAACGACTTCAACCGCTTTGGCCGCACCTATCAGGTCAACGTTCAGGCCGAACAGCAGTTCCGCCTCGAATCCGATCAGATCGGCCAGTTGAAGGTGCGTAACAACAAAGGCGAGATGATCCCGCTGGCGACCTTCATCAAGGTCAGCGACACCTCGGGCCCGGACCGCGTGATGCACTACAACGGCTTCATCACCGCTGAAATCAACGGTGCGGCAGCCCCCGGCTACAGCTCCGGCCAGGCCGAAAAAGCCATCGAGAAACTGCTCAAGGAAGAACTGCCCAACGGCATGACCTACGAATGGACCGACCTGACCTACCAGCAGATTCTGTCCGGCAACACCGCGCTGTTCGTGTTCCCGCTCTGCGTACTGCTGGCGTTCCTGGTGTTGGCGGCCCAGTACGAAAGCTGGAGCCTGCCGCTGGCGGTGATCCTGATCGTACCGATGACCCTGCTGTCGGCCATCACCGGTGTGATCGCTTCCGGTGGCGACAACAACATCTTTACCCAGATCGGTCTGATCGTATTGGTGGGGCTTGCCTGTAAGAACGCGATCCTGATCGTCGAGTTCGCCAAGGACAAACAGCTGGAAGGCCTCAACCCGCTGGCGGCGGTCCTGGAAGCCTGCCGCCTGCGTCTGCGGCCGATCCTGATGACCTCCTTCGCGTTCATCATGGGTGTTGTGCCTCTGGTGTTCTCCAGCGGTGCCGGTGCCGAGATGCGTCATGCGATGGGTGTGGCGGTGTTCTCCGGGATGCTCGGAGTGACCTTCTTCGGTCTGTTGCTGACGCCGGTGTTCTACGTACTGATCCGTAACTTCGTCGAGCGCGGCCAGGCACGCAAAGCTGCCAAGGCCACCCTGAAGCTGGAGTCGCATTGATGAGTTTGAAAGCCTTCCTGCCGAGCCTGCTGGTGCTTGCCCTGAGTGCCTGTGCCGTAGGTCCGGACTACAAGACGCCAACGACGGAGGCGGCCAACATCACGGCCGTCACCGATGGCGCCGCCGGCCAAAAGAATTTTGACCGTTCGCGTTTCGAAGGCATCTGGTGGCAGCAGTTCGATGACCCGACCCTCAACCAGCTGGTGACGAAATCCCTGCAAGGCAACCGTGATCTGCGCGTCGCCTTCGCCCGCTGGAAAGCCGCGCGGGCGATCCGCGATGACGTCAGCAACGACGCCATGCCAACCATCACCAGCCGCGTCAGCAGTGACCTGGGCAAAGGCCAGATTCCGGGCCAGACCACCGACCGGGTCAACAGCGAGCGCTATGACCTGGGCCTGGACATGGCCTGGGAAATCGACTTGTTCGGTCGCATCCAGCGCAATCTGGAGTCGGCCAACGCCGAGCAACAGGCGTTCGAGGCAGACCTGTACCAACTGCAAGTCACCATGATTGCCGAACTGGTGGATTCCTACGGCCAACTGCGCGGCGCGCAACTGCGGGAGAAAATCGCCCTGGCCAACCTGGAGAACCAGCAGGAGTCGCGCAAGATCACCATCAGCCTGCGTGATGCCGGTGTTGGCGATCAGCTCGATGTAGAGCGCGCCGATGCGCGACTGGCGTCGGTCGAAGCCAGCGTTCCGCAATTGCAGGCCGAACAGATCCGGCAGAAAAACCGCATCGCCACCCTGCTGGGTGAACGCCCGGACAAGCTGACCGTGGACCTGAGCCCGAAAGACCTGCCGGCGATTGCCAAGGCCCTGCCGATCGGTGATCCGGGTGAACTGCTGCAACGCCGTCCAGACATTCGCAGTGCCGAACGCCAACTGGCCTCGGCCACCGCGCGGATCGGTGTGGCGAAAGCGGATCTGTTCCCACGGGTCAGCCTCAGCGGCTTCCTCGGCTGGACGGCCGGGCGCGGTTCGCAGATCGGTTCCTCGGCGGCCAACGCCTGGGCACTGGGCCCGAGCATCACCTGGGCGGCGTTCGACCTGGGCAGTGTAAAGGCCCGTTTGCGCGGCGCCGACGCGGATGCCGAAGGCGCCCTGGCGACTTACGAGCAGCAAGTGTTGCTGGCCCTGGAAGAATCGGAAAACGCCTTCAGCGACTACGGCAAACGCCAACAACGCCTGATCTCGCTGATTCGCCAGAGCGAGTCCAGCCGCTCGGCCGCCGACCTGGCGGAAATCCGCTACCGCGAAGGCACGGCCGATTTCCTCGTGTTGCTCGACGCCCAGCGTGAACGCCTGGCCGCCGAAGACACCCAGGCCCAGGCTGAGGTCGACCTGTATCGCGGCATCGTCGCGATCTACAAGGCCCTCGGTGGCGGCTGGCAGCCGGAGACGGTCGCCAGCAAGTAATACGGTTCTGAAGCGCTCCTTTGGTTGGCCGCAACCAACCAGTTCCTTAGCCCCGCGTCTCATTCGGTCGCGGGGCTTTTTTTGCCTTGACACAATACTGAAACCACCACAGTTCCCTGTGGGAGCGGGCTTGCTCGCGAAGGCGGTGCGTCAGTAAACATATGTATTGCCTGACACACCGCCTTCGCGAGCAAGCCCGCTCCCACAAGGGTTAGCGGTGATCTTCAGTCCGATGGTTTTCCTGGACGGTCACAGTGGCCGTGGTCCCGGCCCTCAGGTTGTTTTTACCGGCATAGTCGGCATCGATCTCGATCCGCACCGGCACCCGTTGCGCCAGTTTGACCCAGGTGTAACTGGGGTTGATGCTGGCCAGCAGGCGGCCGCCCGGCAGGTTTTCCCGGTCGGCAATGGCGAAGGCAATGCTCTGCACTTTGCCGCCGAACGTTTCGCCGCTCATCAACTCGATCCTGACCCGGTCGCCCTCCCCGATCCGCGGCAACTTGGTTTCTTCGAAGTAACCGCTGACATAGAACGATTCGCTGTCCACCAGCGCCAGCAAGGGACCGCCGGCCGAGGCGTAGTCGCCCTCCCGGGTCAGCAGATTGGTGACATAGCCGGTCACCGGGGAGACGACATGGGTACGCTGCAAGTCGAGCTCGGACTGGGTCAAGGCCGCAATAGCCAGTTGCACGTTGGCCTGGGCCAACACCAGATTTGCCTGGTTACGCAGCAAGTCGGCCTGGGCCACCGACACATCGGTGTTGGCCTTTTCCCACTCTTCACCGGAAATCGCCGAGCGATCCTTGAGCGTGCGCCGCCGTTGCTCCTCGCTCTGACGTTGTTTGAGCAATGCTTCGCTGGCGATGATGGCCGCCTGGGCCTGCCCCAGCGAGGCCTTCGCCACCTCCACCGCACGCCTGGCATGCTCCACTGCCAGGGTGTAGCGCGCCGGATCGATCTCCAGCAGCGCCTGTCCTTTGTTCACATGCTGGTTGTCCTGCACGGCCAGGCTGACGATGCGCCCCGAAACGTCGGCGGACAAGGTCACCACATCGGCACGCACCCGGGCATCCCGGGTCCAGGGCGCGCGGGTGTAATGCTCCCAGGCGAACCAGCCCAGGATGAAGGCCAGCAGTACCACCGCTACCGTCGAGAGTCGGGAAAGGATGTTCTTCATGGCATCAGGCTCCCATGACCAGAATCAACGTGGCGCAGACGCAGGCGTACAGCGCGCCTTCGAACAACGCCTCGTGCCAGACAAACTGCAGCACGCCGAGGCGCCGCAACGTCCAGTCCAGCAGCAGGAAAATCGGCAAGCCCAGCAGCAGCGCCTGGGCAATCGGGGGCAGATAGGCGCCACCCACTTCCAGATCAATGGGCAAGGACGGGGTCTCCTTCATCGCCTGAGGGTTGAAAGTAGCCGCGATAGCGTTCGACGAACGACACAACGATCAACAGCGCCACACGCATGCGGAACACCGACCACAAGTGCTCATGGACATCGGTATGCAGAGCATCCAGATCGTCACCCAGGGTGTGCAGGCTATCAAGCACCTGCGCCACTTCGACCCCGGGCCGGCCGGCGACCAGCCTTCCCGTTTCCCGGACCGTCGAAAACAGGCGACTTTGCAGGTCAGGGCTCAGCAGTGCGTTGTTCTGCCCCTGCTGCCTGAGCTGATTCAAGGCAATGCCCAGTGCCATACAGGCCAGGCTGACTTGAAACAGCTCCCGCGATTGTGGCTCCCGGGTCGCCGGCAGAAGCCCCAGCATCATGGTCAGGCGATCAACCATGCGGCTCTCGAAGGCAAACTGCTGTTCATCGGTCGCCGAGGTTTTCAGCAAGGCGTACACCTGCTCGCCATTCTCTTTGTGGAGCCGGCGCATGCGCAAATCCGGCCTGAACGGAAAGATCAGCGCGTAGACACTCAAGGCCAGCACGGTCGCGCAGGTGTAGGCCCCGGCAAATTCGAACCACTGGATGGCGGTGTTTTGCCCAATCCCCACGTTCAACGGGCCGAGCAACAGAAAAGTCGTGAGCCCCAGGCCCATGCCGGTACCTGTGGTGAGTGGGCTGGCCAGCCCCACCGCGGCAGCGTAGAGCAAGGGTGCCAGCAACAAGGCAAGCATCTCGAAATTGCTGATCATCGGGACAAACATGAACTCAAGGAGCGCCGAGACCACCAATGCCAGCCCGAATCCCCTCGCATAGCTTTGAACGGCCAGCAGCGGCCGTGGAAACGTCGACATCAACGAGCAAAGGACTCCCACCAGCACCATTGCGCCTCGCGCACCGTCCCAGCCGGTTTCGATCCAGATCAGGCCGGCAATCAACAGCGCGGAAAAGGCCCGGACGGCATTCATGGTCGCCAGGGTGAAGTCCAGGTGCAACGGATTTTCCCGCCCGCGAAACACGCTGCTGGCGGGTCGCCCACTCTGGATTGCATCGCTCAATTCCAGAATCTGCTCCAGTTGCTGCAGCAGACGCGCTTGCTCCCAGCGCAGCGACCAGGCCAGGGAACGCAAGGTGGCCGGTAGCGGCTCGGTCAATTGTTCGGCTCTGTACGCCAACTCATCAAAGCGTTGTTGCAGCGACGTGAAATGATGGCGCTGGTCACTGGACAGCGAACGCCCCTTCTGCGCCAGTTCATCGAGAAAGGCCAGCTCTTCGGCGCGTAACCGCTGAATCTCTTCAGGCAACTCACCCTCCCAGCGCTCGGTCAACAACAGCCGCTGATGGCGCAGAGCTGTCAGCCGTGCGGTCAACAACACCAGTTGGTTGCCTAATAGTTGCACCAGGCCATTGGCACTGCGTAGCCGAGGCGCATCGAAGTACATGTGCCGGCGCACGCCCTCCAGGCCACTGATCTGACCCAACAGTTGCATTTGCCGCTGCTGGAAATCCGCTTCGCTCTCTTCGGTACGGATGACGGCGCCGGCATGGGTGGCCAGCAACCGGGTGATTTGATCGATCCTGGCGAAGTAATCCCGGGCCACGGCTTCCGGCCTGGCGGTGAGCAGGCTGACCACGCACACGCAGGCGACGGCCAGCAAGGTTTCGGTGAGGCGCGTCACCGCCAGCAAAAAGGTGCCATCCTGATTGGGAATCGCCAGCAACGCGATGACCACGGCGGTGTAGCCACTGAGCACGAATGCCCCGGAACTGGTGTAGCGCAACAGCGTGCCACCAGCGGTGCACAGCGCCAGCCACAGGGCCAGGGTGGTGATGAAAGGCAGCGGTGCCTGGGGGAAAATCGCCATGATTGCCACCGCTACGACCGCCCCCATGGTGGTGCCGATGACTTGACCAAAACTGCGGGCCAGCACCATGCCGCCCAGGGGCTGGCTGATGATGACCACGGCCATGATCGACCATTTGGGCTGGTCCAGATCGAACAGGAACGCCAGGTACAGGGTCAACAGCCCGGCCGCGATGGTTCTCAAGGCAAACAGCAACACCCCGGGCCCGGGGTTGAGCATGGCCTTGAAGTACTGCAACAACCCTTGCATGGGAACACTCGTCGAGACACCTCCAGCAAGCGTAGTCACTGCCGCAGTGCCTCGACAGGTTTTGCTGTCGACGCAGCTTGCCGGTCCATTGATTGTCGGCTGAAAGGCTGTTCAACGGTTTGAATCGCGCGAGAACGTCGTCAAGGTTTGACTCAAGGCCGTGGCTGACCGAAGCTGGCGCTTTTGCAATAGCTTGCCAGCTTCCGGATTCTGCATGCCCAAGTCCCGCCGCATTCTGTTTATCAGTCTCTTCGCCCTGCTCGTCATCGGCCTTGCATGGTTTTCCCTGCGCGATACCACCCCAGTGGTTCCCGAAGCCATCCAGCATGGCTACAGCGAAGCGCTGGCGGCTGCCCGGGCCGGTCAACCGGGTGCCGCGCGGGTGCTCTATCAGCAATTGGCCCGTCCGGACCTGTCCCCCAAACGTCGTATCTGGTTGCATGCCGAGCTGCCCAACTATCCAAGCTCGGTGGCCCTGAAGCTGGCGGATGCCGACTTGCAGAACGAGTCGCCCGACGTGCGTATCGCGGCGATCAGGAGCATCAGTGGCCTGGTACCGAACGGCCAGCGCAGTCTGCTGCTGGGACCATTGCTCGATGACAGCGAACAAAGCGTGCGGCTGGCGGCGATCAACGCGCTGTTGGGGTTGTCCCCGGATGAACTGGGTTTGTATTTCGGACCTCTGGAACAAGCCATCGATGCCTGGGAGCAAGTGCTCAAGAGCGAGCCGCAAAGCGCCGAGAACCAATACCAACTGGCCCGGCTGCACTTGCACAATGCCGAACTCAACGAGGCGCAACAGGCGCTGGACAACACCCTGCGCCTGGCGCCGGACAATCTGCCGGCGCTGGTGCTGCAAATCGAGGTGCTGGATAAACAGGGCCAGAACGACGCCGCCCGGCAACTGTTGGCCAGGCAACTGCAAGCACAGCCCAACTCGGCCTATCTGCAACACGCTCTGGGGCTGTGGCTGCTGCATCACGAGCAAAGCGAATTCGCCCTGCTCGGCCTGTCCAAGGCCGTTGAACTGGAGCCCAACAACCGGGATTACCGCTACGACCTGGCCACCACACTGCACGGTGAGCAGGAGCTCGAAGCGGCACAGAAACAGTTACAGGAAGTCGTTCAGCGCCATCCGAACGATCGCAAGGCCCGGGTGCTGCTGATCAATTACTGGAAGGAAAGCGGGCAGTTGCAGAACGTGCAGATCCTGTTGGCCCAACTCGAACAGATGAACCCCGATGATCCGGCGTTGCAACAAGGGCTATGACCCCTGACTGAAATTTCGTTGAACCGTCGTCCTGGCCAAGGGGCAAATGTCCAGGTAGCCCGTTGCGGCGGTGCGCGCTGGGATGATCACCAAGCCGCGTACCTTCGACCTGTTGACGGCGAAGGTCAGGGAGATGATCGGCGCCTGAATGCCTACGAAAGCATGTCCTGCATCAATTCCTGCAACTTATCCAGATCGAAGGGTTTGTCCAGGATCGGCGCCTTGCGCGTGATCGGGCTGTCGGTCTCACGGATTTCCTGGGCATAGCCGCTGATGAAAATCACCTTGAGTTCCGGTCGCAGCTTCACGGCGGGCTCGGCGATCTGCACGCCGGAGATTCCTCCGGGCAGGCGGAAGTCAGTGATCATCATGTCCAGGTGCGGTTTGCTCGCCAGGATCTCGAAAGCCTGCTCGCCGTTTTCGGCCCGCAATACGCGGTAACCCTCGCCCGACAGATAAGTGTACAGCACCATCAGAATCGAGGGATCGTCCTCGACGACGAGTACTACATCTTGTGCATCTTCGCTCATGGGGAAGCCTTTGTTCGGTCAATTGCTGCTGATACGACCGTGGGGTCGATCAGAGGTTGCGTTTACCTGGCTGTTTTCCTACAGCGGCAGACAAACGCGAAACAAGGCGCCTTCGCCAATCCTGCTCTGGACGGTAATAGTACCGCCATGGGCGGCCACAATCTGTTCTGAAATAAACAACCCCAGGCCCAGCCCGGCAACGGCGTGCCTGGCCGATACCCGCTCGAACTGCTGGAAGATCCGCTTCTGGTTTGCCTCGCTGATACCGATCCCTTGATCCTGCACGTCCACCAGCGCCTGGCCACCTTCAATGTAGACCTTCACCGAAATCGGACTCTTGGCCCCGTAGCGCAAGGCGTTGGTCAACAGGTTGGAAATGACCTGTTCAATACGAAACTCGTCCCAGTTTCCGATCACCGGTTGCGCGGTATCGAGCGAGACCGACGCTTCGGCGGCATCGATCTGTTGGGAAAAGTTGTGCAACAAGTCGCGAACCAGCGTCGAAAGGTCTACGCGTTTCGGCCGGATCGACAACTTGCCGGTGCGAATGCGCGAGACATCGAGCATGTCTTCGATCAAACGAATGAGGTTTTTGATCTGCCGCTCGTCGCGGTCGACCATCGCATGCATCTTGTCCAGGGTGAAGGCGGCGGCGTTGTCCCGGGCCAGGTGCATCTTGCGCAGCTGGGTTTCAAGGATCAGGCCGTTGAGCGGCGTGCGCACTTCGTGGGCGACGATGGACATGAAGTCATCGCGCATGCGCACCGCCTGCTCCAGTTCCAGCTGGGTATTTTGCAGTTGCTTGAGCAGGGTCTCCTGTTCGCGGCGACTTTGTTCAAGGGCAAGCACTTGTTCCTTCATCGCCTTGCTCTGGCGATACAGGTCGACGAACACACTGACCTTGCTCTTGACCGCCTGGATGTCCAGCGGCTTGTGCAGGAAGTCCACGGCACCGCTTTCATAGCCCTTGAACGCGTAGTTCAGTTCATGCCCGGCGGCGCTGACGAAAACGATCGGGATATTCCTGGTCTTTTCCGTGCCACGCATCAGCTCGGCCAGCTCGAAGCCGTTCATGCCGGGCATCTGCACATCAAGGATGGCCAAGGCGAATTCGTGTTGCAACAGCAGGGACAAGGCTTCGTCGGCGGACAGCGCATTGTAGACGATACAGTCTTCACGCTTGATCAGCGCCTCGAGCGCCAGCAGGTTCTCCGGCAGATCGTCCACGATCAGCAGTTTGGCCTTGATATTACTCAGCATGCGATTCGTTCCAGCTCGACAAGCAAACGGCCGATGCCGCGTACGGGAAGTATGTGGTCCGGCTGGTGCATATCCAGCGCGGCCTGGGGCATGGTGGCGACCTGAGCCTCTTGCGGGTCTTGCACAACGGTCATGCCGCCGCGCTGCTTGACCAGGGTCAGGCCGCGCGCGCCATCGCAGTTGGCGCCGGTGAGCAATACCGCAGCCAGATTGGCGCCGTACGCATCGGCGGCCGATTCGAACAGGTAATCGATGGCAGGTCGCGAATGATGCACGCGAGGCTCCAGGCTCAGGGAAAAGCTGCGGTCCTGCTCCACCGACAGGTGATAACCGGGGGCGGCGAAATACAGCGTTCCGGCCTCGACCGGGGTCTTGTCGCATGCCTCCTGCACCGGCAGGGCAACCCGGCGGGAAAACACGTCCGCCAGTTGGCTACGGCGCTCGTCCGGCATGTGCAGCACGACAATGATCGGCAGTGCAAAGCCTTCGCGCAGCGGGGCGAGAATGTTCAACAGCGCCTCGACGCCACCGGCGGAAGCACCGATCACGATCGCTTCGATCGCCGGTAAGCTCGCTGCACTGTTCATGATTTTCGATAAATCCGTTCTTGTTTGACCAACGGCTCGAACTGATTGCCGAAGGCTGAGAAATCCGGGGTTTCCTTACTGCCCAGCACCAAAAAACCGCGATGGCAGAGGGACTCATGAAACAGTCCGAATGCTCGATCCTGAAGTGTTTTATTGAAATAAATCAATACGTTACGACATGAAATTAATTGAGTTTCCGAGAATACGCTGTCCGTCGCCAGGCTGTGATCGGCGAAGGTCACGTTCTCGCGCAGTGTCTTGTCGAAAATCGCGTACCCATAGGCCGCCGTATAGTAGTCGGCAAACGAACGCTGGCCACCGGCCTGCTGATAATTGACAGTGTAGGCGCGGACGTTTTCCATCGAGAAAATCCCTTGCTTGGCCTTTTCCAGCGAGCGCGGATTGATGTCGGTCGCGTAGATGATAGTACGGTCCAGCAGGCCCTCTTCGCGTAACAGAATGGCCATCGAGTACACCTCTTCACCGGTACTGCATCCGGCGATCCACACCTTGATCGAGGGGTAGGTTCGCAGCAGCGGCACCACTTCCTTGCGGATAGCCAGGAAGTGCGAGGGGTCGCGAAACATCTCGCTGACCGGAATGGTCAGCAATTGCAGCAATTGCATGAACGCAGCGGGATCGTGCAGGACTTTTTCCTGCAACGCCGAGATGGTATTGCACTCGAACTGGCTCAACGCATGGTTGACCCGGCGCTTGATCGAAGCGCCGGAGTAATCGCGAAAATCGTAGCTGTACTTGAGATAGATCGCCTCGATCAACAATCGCAACTCGATTTCGCTGTTTCGCTCCATTGAAAAATTGCGCTCCACTAGATCCGTTCCATCTTCGGCAACCACACCCGAATCAGCGAAAACAGGCGATCCAGGTCAATGGGCTTGGCCAGGTAATCGTTGGCGCCGGCCTGCAGGCAGCGCTCCTGATCGTCCTTCATGGCCTTGGCCGTCACCGCGATGATCGGCAGCTTGCGCCAGCGCGGGTCCTTGCGGATTTCAACGGTGGCTTCAAAGCCATCCATTTCCGGCATCATCACGTCCATCAACACCAGATCGATATCTTGCACCTCATTGAGTCGTTCAATCGCTTCGCGGCCGTTGCGGCCAATGACCACGACTGCGCCCTTTTGCTCCAGGGCGCTGGTGAGGGCGAAAATGTTGCGCACATCGTCATCCACCAGCAGCACCTTGCGGCCCTCGAAGACCTTGTCGCGGCTGCGGGCGACCTTGAGCATCTTCTGCCGCTCATCGGACAACCGTGATTCGATTTTGTGCAGAAAAAGCGTCACCTCATCCAGCAACCGCTCTGGCGAGCGTGCGCCCTTGATGATGATCGAACGCGAATACTTGCGCAGTTCGGCCTCTTCATTGCGGGTCAGGTTGCGCCCGGTATAGACGATGACCGGCGGAAAAGAGCAGATGTCTTCGGTGGACATGCGCTTGAGCAGGTCATTGCCGAGCATGTCCGGCAGCTTGAGGTCGATGATCATGCAATCGAAGACCGACGTGCGCAGCAGGTCCAGCGCCTCCTGCGCCAGGCCAACGGCGGTGATCTCGATGTCATCGTCGCCGATCAGACGGGCAATGCTGTCGCGCTGCAAGTCGTCGTCCTCAACCAGCAGCACACGCTTGACCTTCTGGGTCAGCTTGGCCTCGATACGTGCAAACACGTCCTTGAGTTCCTCGCGGGAGGTCGGTTTGACCGCATAGCCGATGGCACCCATGTGCATCGCCGCCTCGGCCCGGTCCTCGACTGAAATGACATGCACCGGGATGTGCCGGGTCTCGGCGTGCTCCTTCAGGCGTTGCAGCACGGTCAGGCCGGAATGATCCGGCAGGCGCATGTCCAGCAGGATCGCATCGGGGATGAACGCCTTGGCCAGCTCGTAGCCTTCGTCGGCTCCGTGGGCCACCAGGCACTGATAACCCAGTTCATGGGCCAGGTCGTAGAGGATGTGGGCAAAATTCGCCTCATCCTCCACCACCAGAATGCAGCGGGTGGTGAACGGCCCCTTGTTGCGATCATCGTCGAAACGCGCAATGTCGACTTCGGCCACCAGTGGCGACAACGTGGGCGGCGATACCCTCGGCGCCGCGACGGGAGTGGCACGCATCGGCTCGACAGGCACATCGCCCGGGTCCATGTATTGCTGTGGCAAGACCAGGGTAAATACACTGCCCTGCCCCGGCGTGCTGCTCACGCTGATGGAGCCGCCGAGCAAGGCCGCCAGGTCACGGGAGATCGACAATCCCAGCCCGGTGCCTCCGTAACGCCGGTTGGTGGTTCCATCGGCCTGACGGAACGCTTCGAAGATGCTTTCGTGCTGCTCGACCTCGATGCCGATCCCGGAATCGCGGATGCTGAACGCGATGCCGTCGTTCGGCACCGTGGCGACGGACAGGCTGACGCTGCCGCTTTCCGTGAACTTCACGGCATTGGACAGCAGGTTCTTGAGCACTTGCTCCAGGCGCTGGCGGTCGGTGAACAGCATCAGCGGCGCACCGTCGTGCATATCCACCTGGAAATCCAGTTGCTTGTCCGTGGCCAATGGCTGGAACAGGCCGCGCAAGCCGTCCACCAGCCGCGCCACGCTGGTGTTCTCCGGACGGATCTCCAATTTGCCGGCCTCGACTTTGGAAATATCCAGAATGTCGTTGATCAGGTTGAGCAAGTCATTGCCAGCGGAGTAGATCGACTCGGCGAATTTGACTTGCTCGGCAGTGAGGTTTTCTTCCTGGTTTTGCGCCAGCAACTTGGCCAGGATCAACGAGCTGTTGAGCGGCGTGCGTAGTTCATGGGACATGTTGGCGAGGAATTCCGACTTGTACTTGCTCGAGCGCTGCAATTCTATCGCGCGTTCTTCGAGCTGGACCTGGGCCTGATTGAGTTCGGTATTCTTCAGATCCATGGCGTCGCGTTGCTCGGCCAGTACTTCTGCCTGCTCGGCGAGCTGTTCGTTGGTCTGCTCCAGTTCCACCTGCTGGGTTTCCAGGTGCGCCTGGGACTCCTTGAGAATCCGCGACTGCTCCTCGAGCTCTTCGTTGGCGGTCTTGAGCTCTTCCTGCTGGACTTGCAATTCTTCATTGAGCTGCTGGGTTTCGGCCAACACCTCCTGCAAACGCTGGCGATAGCGTGCCGCCTCGATCGAGGTGCCGATGTTGCCGGCTATCAAGTCGAGTAATTCAACATCACGGTCCGTCAGTGGACGCAGAAAGCCCAATTCGATCACGCCGTTGACCCGCTCGTCGTCGCTGGTTGGTACCACCAGCACACTGCGGGGCAACCCGTCACCAAGGCCAGAGCTGACCTTGAAGTAGTCTCCCGGCACCTCGTCCAGGCGAATCAGCCGTGCCTGCTGCGCCACCTGGCCGACAATGCCTTCGTCGCTGCAGATCTGCTGTTCACGCTCCTCCTGTTCGCGAGAGAACCCGTAGGTTGCAATGCGTTTGAGGCCGCCGTGGTCTTCGCGCACATAAATAGCCGCCACGGCGCTGCCCAGGTACTGCGCGCAGAATTGCAGGATGTTGCGGCCCAGCATGCTCAGGCTCAATTGCCCCAGCACCTGCTCGGCCAGTTCGGTCTGGCCGTTGCGCAGCCAGGCCTGTTGCTCCAGACGATGGGCGCTGGCCTGTTGGGCGGCAAGGTTGACGCCGTAGTTCTGCGACAGGGTCATCAAGTCGCGGCGCCCGACATATGCCAGCAACCCGCTGACCCCGGCGATGAACAACAGGTAGAGGCTGATGCTCATGATTGTGGTACGGCGCACTTCATCATTGCGCGATGCGCGTAACTGTTGCTCGGCGTCGATCACCGCCTCGAACTGCTTGCGAATTTCATCGGTCAGGCGTTTGCCGCGTCCGGCCTTGACCACGGCGCGATAATCGCCGCCGCTGCGCTGCAAATCGATCAACGATTGCGCGTAGTGGGTCCACTCCTGTTGCAAGGCCTGTAACCGTAGCAAGCGATCAGTCTGCGCCGGGTTGTCGGCGGTCAGTTCGAGCAAGGAGTTGAGCTCCACGGCGATGCGCGGCTTGGCGGTTTCGTAGGGATCGAGGAAGTGTTCGTCGCCACTGAGCAGGAAACCGCGCATCCCGGTTTCCAGATCCACGGTCAGCTTGACCGCTTCATTGGCGTTATTGATCACTCGGTCGGTGTGCTCCACCCACTGGATCGTCGACAGTAAATAGGTGATCAGCGACACGAAGAACACGGCGCTGATGAGACCCAGACCCAAGGGCAGGCTGATGTTGCGGCTCAGCAGTTTACGAAATCGTTGCTCATCAACCGAGGACGCTGAGGTCATGGGGCAGGCCTTGTCGAACTGTCAGAATGCAAGGAGTTTGCCCCAAAACTGGTACATTGATCCAATTATCTGACATGTTTGCGCGCAAGGTCCTAAATGCGCTGCGCCCGCGTTATCCTTGCCTGGCCTGCACCGACAATCCTTTCTCCATCACGCAGGGAACTTGTCGGGATCCGCCACTTACTCATACAAGAGCCCGGTGATTTCCAGCGCCCGGCAATGCCAATCTTTTCAGGAATTCGACCATGTCATCCGCCAACGCCTCCACCATCCTCGTCGTCGAAGACGATGCCATCGTGCGCATGCTGATCGTTGACGTACTCGAAGAACTGGAATTCAAGGTGCTGCAAGCCAATGGCAGCGAACAGGCGCTGGAGACGCTTAAGGACGCGAGCCAACACATTGACCTGATGATGACTGATGTCGGCCTGCCGGTCATGGACGGCCGCGAACTGGCCATCCTCGCCCGTACGTTACGCCCCAACCTGCCCATCCTGTTTGCCAGCGGCTATGCCGAAAGCATCGAAGTCCCTGTCGACATGCACGTGATCGGCAAACCCTTCTCCATTGATCAGTTGCGCGACAATGTCAAAGCCATTCTCGGGTGACCCTGCGCTGCGCTATGGTTTAATGCGCATCTTTTTCGTCCCTGCCCTGTCTTCGCTTCAAGGAATTCCCGTACATGATTTTGCCCCGCGCAACCAAAGTCCTGGTCATTGGTTACGTCTGGCCCGAGCCTCGCTCTTCCGCGGCCAGCGGGCATGTCATGCAGATTCTCGACACTTTCCTGGAACAAGGCTGGGACATCACGTTCAGCAGCCCGGCAGGCTTCGGCGAGCAACGGGCAGACCTGACGGCGCTGGGTATTGACGAAGTCCCCATCGAGCTGAACAACAGCAGTTTCGACGCATTCATCAGTGAACTGGCGCCGGACATCGTGTTGTTCGATCAATTCATGATGGAGGAACAGTTCGGTTGGCGGGTCGAGAAGTATTGTCCCGATGCCTTGCGCGTGCTCGAAAGCTGCGATCTGCAAAGCCTAAGGCAGGGCCGGCATCAACGACTCAAGGAGCGCCTGAAAGCCAGTGACGACAACAATGACTTCAGCGACCTGTTCGCCCCGGCGTCGCGTGAAGAGTTCGAGCACATGGCCAATACCGATCTGGCGAAGCGCGAGATCGCCTCGTTTTATCGTTGTGATTTGACGCTGATGGTTTCCGAAGTGGAAATCGAGTTACTGGTCGAGCAATTCAGGTTTCCGCGTAACCTGCTGCACTGGTGTCCGTTGATGGTCGATCTTCCGGCCGGCGCGCCAGTAGAGTACGAAGATCGCGCGCATTTTCTGCACATCGGCAACTTTCGCCATGCGCCCAACTGGGATGCGGTGCTCTGGTTGAAAACCGCGATCTGGCCGCTGATTCGCGCGCAATTGCCTGATGCGCAGTTGCATATCTATGGCGCGTACACCCCGCCCAAGGCCACTGCCCTGCACAACGCGGCACAGGGCTTTCATGTGCTGAACTGGGCAGAAGATGCCTTGCAGGTGATGTCGAAGACGCGGGTGTGCCTGGCACCGCTGCGTTTCGGTGCCGGCATCAAAGGCAAGATCGTCGATGCGATGCTCTGTGGAACACCCAATGTCACCACGCCAGTGGGCGCGGAAGCCATGCACGATCAAGAGCCCTGGCCCGGTGCCATAACCCGTACGGCGCGCGAGTTCGCCGACAGCGCCGTGCGGCTTTATCAGGACAAGGCGCAGTGGCTTGTCGCCCAGACCCAGGCCCGTCACCTATTGACCAGCCGCTACCCGCAGTCCACCCATGGCCCTGCGTTGATCGAAAGGCTGATCGAATGCCAGAGGTATCTGCCACAGATCAGGCGCGATAACTTTACCGGCAGCATGTTGCGCCATCATCAACACAAAAGTACCCAGTACATGGCGCAATGGATCGAGGAAAAAAATCGCAATCAAGCACAAACCTTGTAGCGCTCGTCCATATCCCCATCTAAACGCCGACAGGATACTCACTGAATTCTGTCGGCGTTTTGCATTTCAGGGTGGCTAACATATTCAAGGCACCGCGACGCTGTAGATAAGTAACACCCCTACCTTTGTCACTCCGGATAGTTTCGGGATGCCTTGAACTTGAAGCCTTCGGGTTGCCAGTGCATTCAGACAAAGGAACAACCATGACAGTCAAAAAAACGGAATTTATCTACAAACAGAACTGGATGAGCAACATCCTCGACGTAGACAGATTAAAACTCACCGATATTGTCTGGCCCTGCACCCATAACGCCGGTATGGACAAAAAAGCACCTGATTTTGATGATGTGACCGGTAACTGGACTACTTGCCAGAGCGATTCATTTGCCTGGCAACTGGCCAATGGCGCACGGGCCTTCGATATTCGCCTCGAATACGCGGAAGATCCGAAACCGGTTTTTTACTTTCAGCACAGCGGCCATCGCTCTGGTCGGGTACTGGACGAATTGATCGAGGCAGTGCTGTCGTTTCTTGATCACAACCCGGATGAATTCCTCGTACTGGACTTTCATGAACTCAGGGATGGCGGCAAGCCTTTCGATTATAAGAAGCTCAACGACCAACTGGTGCGGCGACTCGGGATGCGGGTCGTCCTTCCCGCCAACAGGTATGCCACCGTGGGCGAACTCAAGCGTTCCAGTACAAGTCGGCGAATTGTCATGGCAGCGCAGTTCAGGCCTGGTCTGGACGATAACTATTTCTGGCCGCGCATCCCCCACAAATGGCGCGACAGTACATTCACCAGTTCCGGCATTCTGCGGACCTATATTGCGAAAACCCTGGAAGATGCGCCTTACGACACATTTTTGTGGTCATTGTCGGCAACTGCGTACACGCTATTTGGCGGGCCAAGGAATATCAAAGAAGAGATCAACGACTGGTTCAATACCACCGGAGACTGGGTGACGCGTTGCAGCATCATCAATACCGACTTTTTCGACACATCTGAAATTGTCCGTTACTGCTGGAGTGCCAGCAGCATGAAGGCCGTTTACGGCCCTTCACTGCACGGGACATGATCGAGTCGAGAAAATAGCAAAGTGCGCAGGACCGGCACTCGCTGGCCTGCCGCTACCCAACATCCCGTATGAAGTTGATGATTGACCGCGCGCGCCCCACGACAAAATAATTAATCGCCTTCAACCAACACTACTTTGGCGCAACTTGTTATTCATCAATCAATGCAAGGACGCATTAATGAACAATACGACCCGAGACGATTACGCACTCAATAACTGGATGAGCGCTACACCGGAAATCGATAACCTCTCGCTTGGTGAACTTACACTGCCCGGCACGCACAATGCAGGGTGCGACTTGCAAGCGAGCTATCCACTGATCCCCGGCGCACACTGGCTGGCCTGCCAGCACGATTCGTTCGCAACTCAACTCAACAACGGTTCACGCGTACTCGATTTACGACTGGACTTTGACGGCCCGGCCATAGAGTTTGAAAAATTCCGATTCCAGCACAATGGCTATCGCTCATCTCGTAACGTGTTAGATTTATTTGCTGCTGTGAATCTGTTTTTGCGCGATAACCCTGACGAGTTTGTGATTCTGGATTTTCATCAACTCAAGGGCGGGCAACAATTGTTCGACTACGCACTCTTCAACGAGATGATGCTCCGTTATCTTGGCGAGAGAATAATCCCTACCGGCAATAGAGGCCTGCCACTTGGCGTGCTTAAGAAAATCAGCGGCGAGCAGCGAGTTCTGGTAACGGCCCAACAACATCCGGATTTAAATCCCGACTGGTTCTGCAAGAAAATCGAACACAAATGGAGCGGGATTGGCGACACGAGTGTCAAGGAACTGGAGCAGCACATCACGAACGTGTTGAGGACGCCACCTCCCCGTACCAGCTTGTGGTCACTGTCCGCCACAAGCTACTCAAAGGTTGGAGGCCCCGTCGATATCCATGATGAACTGGATAACTGGTTTGATCCCGCCTCCCACAACCGAAGCGAAAGGTGCAACATTATCAATGTCGATTTCATGGAGGAGTCGCAACTGGTTGCCTACTGCCGAAGCGCGAGCTTGATAAATGCCAGAAAAGCCAGAAAAGCCAGATAGTCCCGAAAGCCGAAAAAGCTCCTGTCAGGTTTCGCGACATCGACAACTGGCATTAGCCCCCCCACAAGAGGCATGATCAGGACGCGATAACAAGAAAAGTGTATCGACATGCCCCGTATTGCCAGAGTCACCGATCCTTCCTATGAGTTGATGGACGACCACAATGGCTTGTCCATCATTTACCGCCAGCATGGTTTTCCCTGCCCGCTGGTGCGTTGGCATTTCCACAAGGAATACGAATTGCACCTGATCGTCGCCAGTTCCGGCAAGGTGTTCATTGGCGATTACATCGGCAACTTCTATCCGCAATCCCTGTTCCTGACGGGCCCCAACCTGCCCCACAACTGGATCAGCCAGGTGGCCCAGGACGAAGTGGTGCCCAAGCGCGACATGCTGGTCAACTTCACCGACGAGTTGTTCGACAGCGCCTATCAAGTGTTCGCCGAGCTCAAGACCCTGGCACCCTTGCTGGAACGCGCGCAGTACGGCATCGAGTTTCGCAGCAAGCACACCATTGCCCAAGCCATGCAGTTGATGCAGCGCATTGCCGATACCAGCGGCATTACCCGGCTCGGGCACTTCTTTATCCTGCTCGAATTGCTCGCCGCCACCGACGACTACCAATTGCTCTCTGGTGCCACGACCCCGCAACTGGCCGACGAGCACAACATCGATCGCACCAACCGCGCGGTGGATTACATCTTCGCCCATTACGCCCGGGACTTGACGCTGGAGGAAGTCGCCAAACACCTGGGCATGAAACCGACTTATTTCAGCCGGGTTTTCAAACAGGCCACCGGGCGCAATTTCATCGAGTTCGTCAATCGCCTGCGCATCAGCAAGTCCTGCGAGTTGCTCGCCGATGGCGACAAACCGGTGACCGATGTCTGCTTCGAATCGGGCTTCAACAATATTTCCAACTTCAACCGGCGCTTCCAGCAACTCAAGGGCATGACGCCTTCGCATTACCGGCGGCTGGTGGTACAGCGACTCACCGAGCAAAACCTCGGCTAGATGCGATCAAATGTGGGAGCGGGCTTGCTCGCGAAAGCGGTGTGTCAGGCGATATTTCTCAACCTGACACACCGC